>DXHQ01000110.1 GCA_019113345.1 Candidatus Faecalibacterium intestinigallinarum | reverse complement strand
ACCAGCGCGTCCGCGCCGGCGGCGCGCAGCTCGTCTGCGCCGCGGAAGCCCCAGACCGCGCCCAGCGCCGGCAATCCGGCGTTGTGGCCGGTGGCGATGTCCACGTTGCTGTCGCCGACAAAAAGGGTGGTTTTGGGGTCGGCGCCGAGGTCGGCCAGCAGGCTGTAGACGCCGGCGGGGTCAGGCTTGACCGGCACGCCGGGGCGGCTGCCCCGCACCAGCGCAAAGGAGCCGGGGGCGAAATAGTGGTCGATGATGCCGCCGCAGAGGGCGTCCGCCTTGTTGGAAAAGACCGCCGTCCGGATGCCTTCGGCCTTGAGGGCGGCCAGCAGTTCGGGGATGCCGGGGTAGGGGGCGGTCTTGTCCTCTTTATGGGCGTCGTAGCGGGCGGTGAACTGCGCGAGGGTCTCGGCCAGACGCGCGGGGGTGCGGCAGCTCTCGGGCGAGAAGCGCTCCACCAGTTTGGGGATGCCGTTGCCCACCATATGCTTGTACTGGTCCACCGTAAAGGTGGGCCAACCGTTCTGGGCGCAGACCCAGTTGCCGGCGTCGGCCAGGTCGTCGATGGTATTGAGCAAAGTGCCGTCCAGGTCAAAGAGGATGGTGTGGATCATGGAAATCATTCCTTTCAAGAAAGGCCGCGCAGGCTTGCGCGTCGGCGAGGGGGATGCTCCGCACCGTTTCGCGCAGGCGGCCGGGATAGGCGAAGGTCAGGCTGGCCCGGCCCCGCAGCACCGCCCAGGGGGTCTGGGTGATCCGCAGGGCCGCGGCCGGGGAAAAGACGCAGACACAGCGCAGGCTCATCCGGCGCTGCCGCAGGAAGGTCAGCCGGCCGTTCACCGGCCAGACCCCCTCCCGGAAGAGGCCCTCGGCCTCGAAGGCCAGCCAGGCCGCACAGACCGCGGCCGGCAGGGCCAGCAGGGGGACGGCCGCCGGCAGCGCCCAGGAGGCCACCAGCAAAAGCAGCACGAAAAAGGCCAGGCACCCGCCCCCCGGGGCCAGAAAGACCAGGCTGCGCCCCCGCGCCTGCGCAAGGGTCAGCCGGCGGCGGGGCGGCAGCTCGAAGCCGGGCAGCAGCCGGCGGACCAGCTGCTCCTGGCCGGCGCGGTAGACAAAGAGGGGGTCGTCGGCGCTGTAGCTGCCGGCGGTCAGGTAGACCGGGTAGCAGCGCAGCAGCCGCGCCGCCGGCGAGAGCCGGATTTCGGCGCAGGTCAGGCGGTCGAGGCGGAACCGCCGTTCCACCTTGCGGAACAGCCCGCCCCGGCTGGCCAGCACCCCGCCGCCCCGCCAGACGGCATAGCGGACGGTGTGGCCGAAGCTGCGCAGCAGGCTGACGCCGAACAGAAAGGTCCAGACCGTCAGGGCCCAGGCCAGACCGGCCGGCAGCCACCGGGCCGCCCAGGCGGCCGCCTGGCCCAGCTGCTGCCAGGCCATCTGTTCAGCGGCGCTGTTTCCCTGCCGGATGGCCAGCCAGACCAGAAAGAGGGTGGACAGGCTGTTGGCCCCCAGCAGAACGAAGGCCAGCCGCTCGCCGCCGGCGGGGTGGTAAGTTTCCTCGGCGGGGGCGGGCATCAGCCGGTCGGCCAGGCGGGCGGCGTCCCGCCGCTTGAGGCAGAGGGTGACCGCCTGCCGTTTGGGCAGGAGGGCGGGGTAGAGGGTCACCCGGCAGGCCCCGGCCAGCCGATAGGAGAGGGGCCGTTCGATCTGCACCGCCGCCAGCTGGCTGCCCTGGATGGTCCGCTCCCAGGAGACCAGGAGGTCCCACCGGAGCCGCAGCACCCCTTCGGCGTCCAGCTCCCAGCTGGAGGCGTGGAGCATCCCCCAGCTGACCGCGGCCAGCAGGCAGAAGAGGGCGGCGTCCTGCGCAAGGGCGGTGGAGAGGGCCTGCCAGTCCCGCTCGAAGAGGACCTGCACCAGCGGCACCAGATAGAGCAGCAGGGTCCGCCGCATGAACCGCAGGGCAAAAAAGGGGTGATACCGCCGCCGGCCGGTCATGGGGCGTCCTCCCCGGCCAGAAGGGCCGCCGAGATGGCATCGGCCGCCGGCAGGGGGATGCCGGGCAGAACGGCCCACATCCCCGGCGTAAAGACGACCAGAACGCAGGCGTCTGCCAGCCGCAGCAGCGGCGTGCGGAAGATGAGGGCCGAGGTGATGCTGTGCCGGGGGATGACCCGCTCGACCGGGAAGGCCACCCCGAGATAGACCGTCAGGGTGCGGCTGCCGAGGGTGGCCACCAGGCTGCAGGCCCGCGCCCAGACCGCAAAAACCAGGGCGCACCACACGGCGCAGAAGGCGCAGCCCAGCCAGAACCCCTGCCAAAAGACAAAGGGCGCGGCGGCAAGGCCCGGCAGAGCCGCCCAGACGCAGAGGACCGCCCGCCCCCGCGGGGTGGGGGTGGCCGCCGATCCGGCGAGGTCGAAGGGCTGTTCCATGGCATGGCCTCCTTTGCGGATTTTTATGCGCGATCTATACATATTGTTTTGCAGCGAGAGGGCAACCCCCCTCTCGCCCTTATTATAGCCGGATTGCACAGGGGCGTCAATGCGGGGAAGAGGCGGCGGGACGGTGAAAATTTTCGGCTTACCCGTGCGCGCCGCCTCATAATATGGTATACTGGAAAGACCAAAGGAATAACGCGCGGACGCACCGCGCGGGGAGGGGAATTCATGCTGATCGAAATCATCAAGGCCCTGCTGATGGGCATCGTCGAGGGCGTCACCGAGTGGCTGCCCATCTCGTCCACCGGACATATGATCCTGGTGGAGCAGCTGATCCAGTTCGACGCCAGCGACGCTTTTATCTCGATGTTCCGGGTGGTGATCCAGCTCGGAGCCATCATGGCGGTGGTGGTCCTGTTCTGGAAAAAGCTCTGGCCCTTCGGGCTGCGGCACGGGCGGGTCATCTCCAAAGCCCCGGTCTGGAGCCTGTGGTTCAAGGTGGTGGTCGCCACCCTGCCGGTGCTGCTCATCAGCCCGCTGGACGAGTGGATGGAGGCGAAATTTTACAACCACATCACGGTGGCGGCCATGCTGATCTTGTACGGCATCCTCTTCATCGTGGTGGAGAACCGCGGCGCGGCGGCCCGGGTCACCCGCCTGGAGCAGATCGGCTACCGCGAAGCCCTCATCATCGGCCTGTGGCAGACTTTGGCCATCATCCCGGGCACCTCCCGCAGCGGCGCCACCATCGTGGGCGGGCTGCTGCTGGGGCTGTCGCGGGCGGCGGTGGCCGAGTTCACCTTTTACCTGGCCATCCCGGTCATGGCGGGGGCGTCGCTGCTCAAGGTGGTCAAGTTTGTGCTGGACGGCCAGACCATGACCGGCACCGAGACCGCCATCCTGGTGACCGGCTGCCTGTCGGCCTTTGTGGTCAGTATGCTGGCCATCCGCTTCCTGATGGGGTACGTCAAGAGCCACGACTTCAAGTTCTTTGGCGTCTACCGCATCCTGCTGGGCGCGGTGGTGCTGGCGGTCGCCGCCGTCGCGGCGTTTGGATAAAAGCGCTGCAAGCAGAAAGGGCCCCGGCGGAAGTTCCGCCGGGGCTTTTGGTTTTTCTTTTCTAACCGGCATCTTTGTGCTATACTGCGGATAGAGAGAATGACAAACGGGCAGGATGTACCCTGCCGACAAGGAGGATCAAGTAGATGGAAGGTTCTGCTGTATACTACACCGATTTCCGGTGCCCGGTGGGCACCAGCCTGACCGAAAAGCTGCGCCGGCTCTGCATCGCCGCCGGCATCCAGAACATCGAGATGAACGGCCGGTTCGTCGCCATCAAGATGCACTTCGGCGAATTGGGCAACCTCGCGTTTCTGCGGCCCAACTACGCCAAGGTGGTGGCCGACCTGTGCAAGGAGCAGGGAGGGATGCCCTTCCTGACCGACTGCAACACCCTCTACCCCGGCAAGCGGAAGAACGCCCTCGAACATCTGGAGTGCGCCCAGCTGAACGGCTTCTGGCCCATGACCACCGGCTGCCAGGTCCTGATCGGCGACGGCCTGCGGGGCACCGACGAGGTGGAGGTGCCGGTGCCCAACGGCGAATACTGCAAGACGGCCAAAATCGGCCGGGCCATCATGGACGCCGACGTCTTTATCAGCCTGACCCACTTCAAGGGCCATGAGTCGACCGGCTTCGGCGGCGCCATCAAGAACATCGGGATGGGCTGCGGCAGCCGCGCCGGCAAGATGGAGCAGCACTCCTCCGGCAAGCCTGCCGTCCAGCGGGAGCTCTGCCGCGGCTGCCACCGCTGCGCCAAGGAGTGCGGCTCGGACGCCATCCGCTACGACGCCGAAAACAAGGCCGTCATCGACTACGACCTGTGCAAGGGCTGCGGCCGCTGCATCGGCGCCTGCAGCTTTGACGCCATCTACTCGATCGACAACAGCGCCAACGAGGAACTGGACCGCAAGATGGCCGAGTACGCCGCGGCGGTCTGCGCCGGGCGGCCCTGCTTCCACGTCAGTCTGGTGCAGGACATCAGCCCCAACTGCGACTGCCACGGCGAGAACGACGCGCCCATTCTGCCCGACATCGGGATGTTCGCCTCCTTTGACCCGGTGGCCCTCGACCAGGCCTGCGCCGACGCCTGCCTGGCCGCCGCGCCCATCGCCAACAGCCAGCTGGGCCAGAACCTGGCCCGCCCCGGCTGGAACTGCTATCACGACAACTTCAAGGACTCCAACCCCAACATCGAGTGGAAAGCCACCCTCGACCAGGCCGAGAAGATCGGTCTGGGCCAGCGGGCGTATGTGCTGAAGAAAGTGTAAAAATAAAAAAATCCCGTTCGGCTGACATGTGCGGACGAACGGGATACAATCGGGGAAATTTGCCGCAGAGAGTGTGCGAGCCAAAGGCGAGTGCACGGTTCTGCGGCAAATTTTGTCAAAAGGGGGATATTAGGGGGAAAGGATTTCTGACGCGCGTATGCGCGCAGAAATTGGTTCCTCCTAACGACAGCTTACTGCTGCGGCGCGGGGACGACGGCGTTCATCGCGCCGGCGAAGGCGGCCCAGTCCTCTTCGGAGCAGGCGGGGACCTCGTCGACGCCGGCGTCCTCCAGCCAGGCGGCTTGGGCGTCGGGGTCGTCCAGGATGCGCTGGGCGGAGCTCTCAATGAGGGGCCATGCCTCGGCGAAGTTCTCCTGGTCGAAGGCGTCGAGGCCGGCAAACCAGCCGGACAGGCAGCTGTTCAGGCTGTCGGCGCTGCGGCTGGCCGCGCTGTTCTCGTCGGCCCAGTCCATCATGGAGGCCGCAGCGGCGACCTGCTTGAGGGAGGTGCCGGCGGTGCCGGGGCCCCAGCCCAGACCGCGGGAGAGGGCCTCGGTGGGGTCGGTCAGGCCGGTGAAGCCGTTTTCGGTGGCGTCTACGCCGGGGGCGGTGGTGGTGTCGTCCTCACCCGAGGGGATGGCCTGGGAGGCGGGAGCCTCGCTCAGAGCCTGGGAGGAAGAGGACGGGGCAGGGGTGCTGCTGCTGGCGGCCGCCGTGCAGCCGGCCAGGAACAAAGCGAGGGCAAGCGCCGCGCAGCACCCCGCCGCGCGGATGCGGGTCCAGAGATTGGTTTTCATAGCAGATGACCTCCTTGCAGCGCCGGGTGGCGGCGATGGTGCGTTTTTTGTCTGATTTGCGTTTCTATTATCAGTATACTGTGCCGGGACGCGGTTGTCAACACGGGCGAACAATGAGCACAAAGTGCAAATATATTGCACTTTATGCAACTTGTTGGCGATTGACAGGGCATACCGGCCTTTGTATAATGGGCACATACGATCTCTGTTTTGCGGAAAGGGGGCGGGGCGATGAAGCGGCCGGTAAGAGCAAAAGAGCGGACGCTGCGGGCGCTGGAGCGGTTTTCGACCGCCATGCTGTCGGCGCTGGGCTATCTGCCGGCGGCCGGCCTGGTGCTGGCGGCCGGGGCGCTGCTGGCGTCGGCGGGGCTGGGGACCATCTTTCCCGCTTTGCGGTGGCCGCCGCTGGCCCTGCTGGGCAGCCTTGCCTACGATGGCATGATGGCCATCGTCCAGAACCTCAGCGTGGTGTTCTGCGTGGGGATCGCGGCCTTTCTGGCCCGCCGCGAAAAACATCAGGCAGCCATCATCGCGCTGCTGTCCTACCTGATCTTTTTGACGGCGGGGCACACCACGCTGGAACAGCTGGGCCGCCTGGCCGCCGCCGACCCGGCGCTGGGCCTGTACGGCACCGGACAGGCTGTCGTGCTGGGGGTCCAGACGGTGGACATGGGGGTGACCGGGGGTGTTTTGCTGGGCTTTCTGACCGGGTGGGTCTACAACCGGACAAGCGGCAAAAAGTTCCGGCCGGCGCCGCTGCGCATCTACGGGGGCGTCCGGTGGACCTTTCTCTGCATGGCGGGCGCCGCGGCCGGCCTGGGGCTGGCCGCCTGCTTTGTCTGGCCGCCCATCCAGCGGGCGGTGGACGGCCTGACCGGCTGGATCGCCGCGGCAGGGGAGGTGGGGCTGTTCCTCTACGGCTTCCTCGAACGGTTTTTGATCCCGACCGGGCTGCACCACCTGATCTACATCCCCTTCCAGTTCAGCTCGATCGGCGGGACCCTGACGGTGGGGGACCAGGTCTACACCGGAGCCTACGCCGTCCTGATGGCCGAGTACAGCATGGGGCTGCCCTTTTCGGACGGCATCCGCTGGATGTACACCGGCTTTACCAAAACCTTCGGCTACTTCGGGATCGTGGCGGCCTTTATCTTCTGCGCCCGGCCCGAAAAGCGCCGCCGCACCGCGGCCATCCTCTGCCCGCTGCTGCTGACCGCGACGCTGGCGTCGGTCACCGAACCGCTGGACTTTCTGTTCTGCTTCCTGTCGCCGGTGCTCTGGCTGGCGCACGGAGTGATCGCCGGGACGTTCATGGTGCTGCTCGACCTGTGCGGAGTGACCGGCTTTACCAGCGGGCTGCTGTCCTCCCTGGCCATGAACCTGTCGGCCGGGGCCGGGCGGACGGGCTACCCGGTGCTCTACCTGCTGGCGGCGGCCGAGATCGCGGTCTACTTCATGGTATTTACCTTTCTGATCCGGCGCTTCGACCTGCGGACCCCCGGCCGGGAGGCCCCGGTCACCACCGAGGCGCCGGCCGGACAGGAGGGCGGCTTCCCCTTCCGGGCGCTGGTCGCCGCGCTGGGCGGCCGGGACAACATCGTCCGGGTGGACAACTGCCTGACCCGCCTGCGGGTCTGGGTCCTGGACCCGGAGCGGCTGGACGAGAAGGCGCTGCGCTCCCTCGCGCCGGACGGCCTGAGCTGCCACGGCCGGGAGGTGCAGCTGGTGTTCGGCTTTGACGCCGAGCAGCTGCGCGCCCAGCTGGACCAGCTGCTGGAAAAGAATGCCCTCTCTACCTAATACGAATCACAGCCGCCTCTGATTGCAGGGGCGGCCTTTTTCTGCAATAAAAATGCGTAAAGCAGAATGTTGACATTTGCTTTACAAAGCGCTATACTGTTGATAGGAGAAAGGGGGGCTTTTGATGAGCCAGACGATGGTGAATTTTCGGATGGACGAGGAGATCAAGCGGAAGATGGAGCAGGCCTGCAAGGAGATGGGAATGAGCATGACCACCGCCTTTACCATCTTTGCGGTCAAAGTGGGCAATGAAAAGCGCATCCCGTTTGAGATCGTGGCGGACCCGTTTTACTCCGAGGCAAACATGAAGTATCTGCGCAAGGTGGTCTCCGACATTGAATCCGGCAGGGCCAGGCTGACCGAGCATGAGCTGATCGAGGAGTAAACATGAGGCTGCTTTGGGAAGAACAGGCCTGGGAAGATTATTGTTACTGGCAGACCCAGGACAAAAAGACCTTGAAGAGGATCAACGCTCTGATCCGGGACATCCAGCGGAGCAGCTATGACGGGATCGGCAAGCCGGAACCCCTGAAAGCGGAACTCAGCGGCTGGTGGAGCCGCCGCATCGACGAGGTCAACCGGATTGTCTACCGCGAGCAGGATGGAGCAATCGTCATTGCAGCCTGCAAAGGGCACTACGACGATCCATGAAAAAGAATCATGGGACTGTGCCGCCCTTGCCGATGGTGAGGGCGGCCTTCTTTTTCCACATGTGTTGACCGTGCGGTGGAAAAGCGCTATAATCGTAGGGCTGAAAGCATACCAAAAAGGCAGGAATTGCCTTTTCACTGGGAGGACAGGATATGAAAGAGACGTACATGAACGAGCAGGCGCTGCTGGACGGCCTGTTCGCATTTTTGGATGGGAGCGTCAGCCCCTTCCACGCAGCGGCGGCGGCCTGCCGCCTGCTGGAAGAGGCGGGCTACACCCTCTGCCCCGAAAGCCGGCCCTGGAAGCTGGAGGCCGGCGGCCGCTACTATACCACCCGCAACGGCACCGCGGTGCTGGCCTGGCGGATGCCCCGCGGCAAGCTGGCCGGCTGGCACGTGACGGCCAGCCACGGCGACTCGCCCACCTGGCGGCTCAAGGTGGCCGACATCGCCGAGGGCGGCTATCTCAAGGCCGAGACCGAGGGCTACGGAGGAATGATCGCCTCGACCTGGATGGACCGGCCCCTGAGCGTGGCCGGCCGGCTGCTGGTCAGGACCGCCGCCGGCGTCGAGACCCGGCTGGTTGCCCCCGACCGGGCACTGCTCTGCATCCCCAACCTCTGCATCCACTTTGACCGGGAGGCCAACACCGGCAAGGCCTGGAACTACCAGGTGGACCTGCAGCCCATCTGCGGGCTGGACGGCGGCGCCCGGCTGATGGAGGTCCTGGCCGCGGAGGCCGGCGTGGCGGCGGAGGATATCCTGGCCCACGATCTGGTCCTCTGCACCCGGCAGAAGGCCGAGAGGGTGGGGGTCAGCGGCGAACTGTTCATGTCGGGACGGATCGACGACCTCGAGTGCGCCTACACCACTCTGCAGGGCTTCCTGGCCGGCCGGGGCGAAGAAGAGGGCCGGGCCGACGTCTGGTGTATGTTCGACAATGAGGAGGTGGGCTCCTCCTCGCGGCAGGGCGCACAGGGCACCCTGATGGCCGACACCATGGCCCGCATCGAGGAGGCGCTGGGGGTCAGCCGGGACGAGAGCGTCCGCGCCCGGGCCAACAGCCTGCTGCTCAGCGCCGACAACGGCCACGCCACCCACCCCAACCACCCCGAAAAGAGCGACCCCCGCAGCCCGGTCAAGCTGGGCGGCGGTGTCCTGCTCAAGTACAACGCCAGCCAGACCTACACCACCAGCGGCCTGACCGCCGCGGCTTTCCAGCGCATCTGCGACAAGGCCGGGGTGGCGGTGCAGATCTTTGCCAACCGGGCCGACGTCCGGGGCGGCTCGACCCTGGGCAACCTGCTGGGCCACCAGATCGCCATCCCGATGGTGGACATCGGCCTGGCCCAGCTGGCCATGCACTCGGCGGTGGAGACGGCCAGCTGCGCCGACGCCGCGGCGATGGCCAAAGCCTGCGCCGTCTTTTACAACACTCCCATCTTCCAGCCCGCCGACGGCGCCTGGAACCTCGGGCTGTGAGCGGCCCGGTCGGGCGGTTCGCGCCCAGCCCCAGCGGGCGGCTGCATCTGGGCAACCTGGCCTGCAGCCTGCTGGCCTGGCTGTCGGCCAGGAGCCGGGGCGGCCGGATCGTCCTGCGGATCGAGGACCTGGACGCCGCCCGCTGTCCCCGCGTCTACGCCGATCAGCTGGAGGAGGACCTGCGCTGGCTGGGGCTGGACTGGGACGAGGGCGGCTCCCGCGGGGGGCCGCACGGCCCCTATTACCAGAGCGAGTGCGCGGAGATCTATACTGAAAGTTATAAAAAGCTCGATGCTATGGGGCTTGTATACCCCTGCTTCTGCTCGCGGGCGCAGCTGCACGCGGCCAGCGCCCCCCACACCGCCGACGGCAACGTGGTCTACCCCGGCACCTGCCGCCATCTGACCCCCGCCGAAGTGGCGGAAAAGCGCCGCGCCAAGGCCCCCGCCTGGCGGGTCCGGGTGCCGGACGAGGAGGTGACCTTCACCGACCGGTGCATGGGCCCCCACCGCGAAAACCTGCTGACCGGCTGCGGAGACTTCTACCTTCGCCGGGCCGACGGCGTCTTTGCCTATCAGCTGGCCGTCGTGGTGGACGACGCCCGGATGGGGGTCACCGAGGTGGTGCGCGGCGCCGACCTGCTCAGCTCGACGGCCCGGCAGATCTACCTCTACCGGCTGCTGGGGCTGACGCCGCCGGCCTTTGCCCACTGCCCGCTGCTGCTGGACGCCGCCGGACGCCGCCTCTCCAAGCGGGACGGCGACCAGAGCCTCGAAAACCTGCGCGGCCGCTATACCGCCGCCGAGATCATCGGCAAGCTGGCTTACCTCTACGGCCTCCAGCCCGAACCCGCCCCCCGCACCCCCGAAAGCCTTCTGCCCGACTTCGACTGGGCCAAAGTGCCGAAGGAGGACGTGCGTCTGGAAGAGGGGATGCTTGGATAAATTTGCGCAATTAAAAAGGCTGCACCCGCAACGTGCAGCCTTTTTCTTTAGGTTTTGTTGGCGTCGGGGTCCAGCGGGACGATGGCCAGCGTCTTGCCCAGGGCAAACAGTACCTTGAGCACGGTGTCCAGCTGGGGGCTGGTCTTGCCGGTCTCCATCCGGGCGATGACAGGCTGTTTGACGCCGCTCAGTTCTTCCAGCTTTTTCTGGCTGATGCCCTTTTCCTGCCGTGCCTTGATTATCTCTCCGATCAGGGCGACGCGCAGATTGCTCTCGGCGATTTCTTCCGGGGTAAAGATTTCTTTTTCAAATTCATCCCAGCTTCTGCCGATGGCGGGATTGTTGGTGATATAGTCTCTTTCCAGGTTACTCATATTGAACGCCCCTTTCGATCAGATCGGCAAGTTCCCGTTTGGCCTGCTCAATTTCCCGGGCAGGCGTTTTCTGGGTCTTTTTCATAAAACAATGCAAAAGGATGAAACTGCCGTTGACCCAGGCCGCAAATAAAATACGGTCTCGAATGGGCCGCAGCTCCCAGATAGGGCCGTCGAGATGCTTTACATAAGGCTCACCGACCAGTGTGCCGTATGTACTCAAGGCTTTGACATAGTCTCGTATTTTGTTGGCTTTGATGCGGCTGTCTTTGTCTTTTTTCGCGGCCAGATTTTTGATATATTCGGCGACAGGTTCATTGCCGTCCTTGTCACGGTAAAAGTAGATGTTGTGCAAGTGACTTCCTCCCCTCACTTTATAGTATACTTAAAAGTACTTGATTGTCAAGTACTTTTAAGTTATATTGCAAAACCTTATCATTTCCTTTGATTTCCCCTTTATCCTTATGCTACAATCAAGATACGGCAATCAAGCAAAGGAGAGAAAAAGACTATGCTCAAAACACTGCGGGCCAAAGGCCTGTCCAGCACGGAGCTCAAGGAGATCGCCCTGGCGCTGATGCTGCTGGACCACATCCATTACTTTTTTGCGTTCACCGGCGCGGTGCCGGAATGGTTCTCGATGCTGGGGCGGGTGAGCGCGCCGCTCTTTCTGTTCTGCACGGTGGAGGGCTTTGCTCACACCCGCGACCGCAAAACCTACCTGCTGCGCCTCTGGGCGCTGGGAGCGGGGATGGGGGTGATCCAGTTCCTGATCGGGCTGGGGATCGGACAGCGGGCCGACGGCTTTTACCCCATGAACGGCATTTTGCGGGACTTGACCATCGCCTGCCTGCTCTGGCAGGGGATCGACTGGCTGCGGCAGCGCCGCTTCGGGCGGGCGCTGGCCCTCATCGGCGGGGTGGGGGTGCTCTGGCCGGCGGTGTCGCTGGCGCTGATGTCCGTCCTGCCGCCGGTGGGGCAGCTGCCGGTCTATTTCCTCAGCTGGACGGTGCTGCCCAGCTGGACATTCAGCACCGACGGCGGCATTGCGTTCATCCTGGGCGGGGTGCTGCTCTACGTGCTGCGGGAGCACCGCCGGGCGCAGGCGCTGGTCTGGGCGGCGTGGGCCCTTTTCACCGACCTGGGCAGCGTTCTCTGGCTGCTGCAAGACGGCTGGGGGCTGGGCCGGCTGCTGCTGACCTGTTACCAGTGGATGGAGGTCTTTGCCGCGCCGCTCATGCTCCTCTACAACGGGCAGCGGGGCGCGGGGCACAAGAAGCTGTTCTACTGGTTTTACCCGGTCCACGTCTACGTTTTGTATGCGCTGTCCTGTGCGGTGATGGCGTTTGGGGGGTGAAACGATGGCCCATATCCTTGCGGTGGATGATGACGCCGACCTGCGGGCGGTCATCGCTGAGGCGCTGGGGCGGGACGGACACTTTGTCCGCAGCCTGGCCGGCGGAGCCGAGGTGACCGAGGCGCACTGCCGGTGGGCCGACCTGATCCTGCTCGATCTGCGGATGCCGGGAGAGGACGGCGCCGCCGTCTGCCGCCGCATCCGTGCCCTGACCGACGCGCCCATCCTCTTTTTGACCGCCCTCAACGCCGAGGCCGACGTCCTGTCGGCGCTGGGCAGCGGCGGGGACGACTACCTGACCAAGCCCTTCCGGATCGGGGAACTGCGGGCGCGGGTGGCCGCCCATCTGCGGCGGCAGCAGCGGACCCCGGCCCACCGCATGGTGCGGGGCGGGGTGGTGTTCGACCTGGCGGCCGGAACGGCCGAGGCGGGCGGGCAGCCGGTGCCCCTGACCCGGGGCGAGTACGCCCTCTGCGAGGTGCTGGCCCTCCACGCGGGGCAGACCTTCGGCAAGGAACAGCTCTACACCGAGGCCTTCGGCTACGAGCGGGCGGCCGACGCAAGCGCCGTCACCGAGCACATCAAGAACATCCGGGCCAAGTTCCGCGCCGCGGGCTGCGAACCGGTCGAGACGGTCTGGGGGGTGGGCTACCGATGGAAACGATGAAAAAGCGGCCCACCCTGCGGCAGGTGCTGGCCGGATATCTGCTGGCCACCGGCGGGCTCTGCCTGCTGGCAGCGGCGGTCTGGTGGGGGAGCTTTGCGGCGATGGTCCGGGCCGGGGTGCTCTGGCCGGCCGACCGGATGAGCGAGCTGGCCTACCAGGCCAAAACCGCCGTCGAGGCGACCGGGACCCTGCCGCCCGAGGCGCTGCCCGACCGCTGCGGCTATCTGCTGCTGGACGGCGGGGGCGAGCTCCTCTCCACCAACCTGACCGGCCGGCGGCTGGAGGCCGCGCTTGACCGCAGCCCCCGCGGCGGCCTCTGGAGCCCCTACCGGCTCCGGCTGCTGGAGGTCCCGCAGGAGGACGGCACCGTCTATCTGTTCCAGTACGACTACGCCGTCCACTACGCCGACCCCGCCCTTGACGCGGTTCTGCCCGACTTTCAGACCTGCTGGCTGCTGGCCGGGGCGGGGGTGGTGGCCCTCATCATCTTCTGGACCACCCGGCGGGCCGGCCGTCTGCTGACCGCCGACGCGCAGCTGCTCTCCCGCGCCGCCGCGCAGGTGGCGGCCCGGGAGCTGGAGGGCGCGCCCTTCGGCGGGGCCCGGGTCCGGGAGTACGAGCAGGCTCTCGCCACCATGCAGACCCTGCGGGAAGAGCTGGCCGCCAGCCTCGCGGCCCAGTGGGAGGCCGACCGCCGCCGGGACGAGCTGCTCAGCACCCTGACCCACGAGCTCAAGACCCCGCTGGCCGTCATCCTGGCCAGCGCCGAGCTGCTGGCCGAGGAGGACCTGACCCCCGCCCAGCGGGAAAAGGCCGAGGCCATCCTCCGCCGCGCCGCCGAGATGCAGCGCACCGCCGCCCGCCTGCG
>DXHQ01000109.1 GCA_019113345.1 Candidatus Faecalibacterium intestinigallinarum | reverse complement strand
TACTACAACAACCGGCGTATTAAGGCAAAGCTAAAGGGCCTGCCGCCTGCAATTCACAGACAACAAGCCCTTTCGGCTGCTTGAACTATTTTTATTCCAAAATATTGTCTAACTTTTTGGGGTCACTTCAGAAACTGAAACATGAACTCGAAATGGAAAAGAAGCTGGACGCTGAGCGGCAGCGAAGCCACGAGCTTACTTGCGAGCTGAAGTTCCATCGCCAACTGATTCACTTGCTCTACCCCGATTTGGACCGAAAACTCGGCGAATGCTCGGGAGGTGAAAACCAGAATGAATCCTGACGCTCCCGTTGACTTTGTAAACGGACGATCCTTCCTCCTTGCTGGCCAAAAAAACCCAAATTGATCGCCAACTTTGCGCCGGTAGACTCCTGGCTTTACTTCGACCCGACCAAAGGTCCCGATGCCAGCCCTACCATGGCCCGCATCAAAATCCAAAACGTGTCATCCATCCGAGAGGCCTGGATAGACCTTACCAAACCCGAATTGGCCAAGCAAATCACAGATCAAATTTACACATGCCGCATTGTAACTGCATCGCACTATCTGGATATCGCACTTCTGTCTTACTGTTTGGAAAATCCCAAAAACAGAAAGGATGCCACGCCCTTGTATTTTCAGCAGCACGGGCTTTGCCACCTCTCCAATGGTTGTTGGCTTTACGTGGCTGGCGATACGGTTCTGGGAATGCCGCCTGATACAGATTACGTCATTGCGCAGAACGTCAGACAGGCCCATCTGGCCCGAGATTCTGCACTTTCTACCTCGGAAGCAGTCCAGATTTTATGCCGGCTCCTTGAGAAAAATCAGGACATCCTTTTCCCTGTCTGGGGCTTTGCCATTGCTGGCAGCCTGCGGTCTGCCTTGTCAGGGGTAGGCATGACTACCTTCCCCCTGTTGGGCATCATCGGCGGCCAGAACTTTGGCAAAACCACTATCGCCCAGCGCTACCTGCTGCTCTACGACGACAACCTGAATCCAGACCGATACTGGGGACAATTTGACGCCAGTTCCACTTCCGCTGCCATTATCACACAAATCAACGATTTCCGGGACCAGATCGTCCTGGTGGATGACCTGGCTAAAAGCGGCAGTCCCACCGAGCAGCGCAAGCGCCAAGATCTTCTCGCTAGTATCCTGCGCTTTGCCGCCAACGATACGGGCCGTGCCAAGATGAACGAGAAAAAGCAGATTCAACGCCAGATTTGCCAGACTGGCATTGCCTTTACGGGGGAATTTATGTTCCAAAATGCTTCGGACATTACTAGAAGCATTCTGGTGCCCATCAATCAACAAATGAAAGGAGGCCAACCAGACGAGCGAACTGTGGCCGCAACGGTCTTCTACGCCTTGATTCAATGGCTTCTGCCTCAGCTCGACCAGAAGTTGGAGAAACTACATCAGTTTCTGGCAAATGTTCAGGTTGACAGCAACCCACGTTTGATGAAGAATGGTCTCCTGATCCTCTGGGCACTTGGACTATTCTTTCAGTTTGCTGAGGAACAAGGAGTAATTACCAATAAGTACCATCAGAAAGTGATTGACCGAGCAAAGCAAGCTCTGAACCGCATCCTAGATCAGCAGGCGCTCCAGTGTGAGAGGCTGACTAATGAAAACCCAAAAGGCAATCTGAGTTGGTATATCCTGTATGGTCATTCCCACAATCTGTTCCCTGTTGCCACGGATCAAAAGAGCGTCAACATCAAGAACTGCGGCCTGATAAATAATGACACGCTCTATATACGTTCTTCGATTCTACTACAGTATTTTCAGAAGCATACGCCCTATCATTTATCATCTGACAAGGAAATGAATAAGCAATTGAAACGGGAAGGTATTCTCGGCGACACCCGCGAACACCGTTCCGCACATAGCAAAATCAACGGGGTACGGTGTCTGAAACTGGACATCAAGCTCCTGCAAAAGAAAGCGCACGACTATTCATGTTAAGGAGGTTTATTCTATGAAACGCAGTAAATACGCATCCAGTCAAGTTCAGCTCGGTTCAATCCATGATATCTACCAGCGGCTGCAGGAGGAAGGTTATCTGATCAGTGAAACCGCCCTTCGCAACTGGGTCAAGGTCGGCTGCATCCATGCATTCTATCACGGAAAAAAGGCTTTGATCCTCTACGATGACGTGCTGGCCTACATCAAAGGCGACTGCAACCCGGAGCCTGCCGCATAAACGCAGCCCGCCGAATCCGAAATTTATGGCTCCCGCTTCACAAGGGCGGGAGTCATTTTTATAAAAATAACCATACAAGGAGGCTTTTGTCAATGGCCAATTTACAGGAACGCCGGAATAAAGACGGCAAACTGATTTCCTATTCCATCCGCATCTTCCGTGGACGCGGACCGGACGGCAAACAGCTCAAGCCCTTCACCGCTACCTTCGAGGTCAAGCCGACCTGGAGTGAGAAGAGCGCCCGCAAAAAGGCAGAGGCCTATGCCGCCACCCTGGAAAAGGAAGTGAAAGAAGGGAGATTGGAAAACGCCCGCCAACGTTTTGACCAATACTGTGATTACGTTCTTGAACTGAAAAAACGATCAGGAACAAAGCAGACAACTCTCAAAGGATATCGTTACCTCATTCCCCGTACATATAAGGCCATCGGTCATATTCTGCTGAAAGATCTGCGGCCTGACCATCTGAATGCGTTCTATATGCAACTGGAAGAAGAAGGCTCTGGCGTAGAGCAGAATATGGCGGTTGCCAAAAACTTACCGGCAATTTTAAACAACAAGGGAATGACCCGAAAGGAGCTGGCAGAGCGCTCTGGTGTGCCGCTCAATACAGTTTATCTCATTGTGAAAGGGAATCCAACTCCTGTAAAGAAAGCTCTCGCCATCTGTAAAGGATTGAACATGGAGTTGGAAGAGGTTTTCACCACAGAGCGGAAGGTGAATACCCTCTCGGCCAATACCATCCAGCACTACCACAGGATGATTTCGATGGTGCTGGAACATGCGGTCAAGGAAGGGCTGGTTGTTCAGAATGTAGCAAAAAGAGCTACACTGCCGAAAATACAACATAAAGAGGTAAACCACTTCCAGCCAGAAGAACTGATTAAAATCCAGGATGCCCTAGAAAAAGAGGACATTAAATGGCGCACCATGATCACCATTCTTATGATGAGCGGGTGCCGCCGTGGGGAATTGATGGGCCTGAAATGGGACCGTGTGGATTTTGAACAAGGTACCATCCGCATTGACAACAACGTTCTGTATGTGCCCGGCGTAGGCCTATATGAAGACACCCCCAAAACAGAGAAGTCCAAACGCACCATTGCGCTGCCGCCCCAGACGATGGAACTGCTCAGACAATATAAAAAGTGCCAGGAGGTGGAGATCAAACGCTTGGGAAACTACTACCGGGATCAAAATTTTCTCTTTGCGCAGGAGGACGGTTCTCCCATGCACCCGGATTCGGTCAACACCTGGCTGGACCGGTTCAGCAAGCGGCATGGTTTACCTCATATCAATCCCCATGCCTTCCGGCATTCGATGGCCAGCCTGTTGTTCTATAAAGGAATGGACAGCGTCAGTGTCTCTGCCCGGCTGGGCCATGCTCAGGTCAGCACTACCAGCAATATCTACGCCCATGTCATGGAGCAGGCTGACAAGAAAAGCGCCGACATCCTGGCTGATGTCTTTGACAAAAAAGCAGAAGATCCATCGAGTTGAACGCAAGTTGAATTTTAGTAGCCTACCGCACCACAAAAACAAAAATCCCACGAAGAATCTTTCGATTCTTCGTGGGGTTTTGGTGCGATGGAAGGGACTCGAACCCCCGGCCTACTGATTCGTAGTCAGTCACTCTATCCAGCTGAGCTACCAACGCATACGTTCCGTTCGCGCGGCGTTCGGAACGAGATATATTCTACCATCAGCGGGGCGGTTTGTCAATGGTTTTTTGAAAAAATTTTTGCGGCGCAAAAAACAGACGCAGGACGGTGCAAAGCGCCCGGGCGATTCAGACGCCGCCGGCTTCGGCGGCAAGGCGGCGGGCGATGGCCCGGCCGGTGGGGGTGGCGGCCAGGCCGCCGAGCCCCGTCTCCCGCAGGTCGGGGGAGAGCTGCAGGCCGACTCTGCCCATCGCGTCGATCACCTCGTCGCAGGGGATGGCGCTGTCGATGCCGGCCAGGGCCATGTTGGCGCAGGCGACGGCGTTCACCGCGCCCACCACGTTGCGCTTGACGCAGGGCACCTCGACCAGGCCGGCCACCGGGTCGCAGACCAGGCCCAGCAGGTTGCCCAGAGCCATGGCGGCGGCCGACGCGCAGGCGGCCGGGGTGCCGCCCTTGAGGTAACAGAGGGCGGCGGCCGCCATGGCGCTGGCCGCGCCCACCTCGGCCTGACAGCCGCCCTCGGCGCCGGCCAGGGTGGCCCGGGCGGCGATCACCTGGCCGAAGCCCGCCGCCACATAGAGGGCGTCGCAGATGGCCTCGTCGCCGGCTTCGCCCGCGCGGGCCAGCGGCAGCAGCACCGCCGGCAGCACCCCGCAGCTGCCCGCCGTCGGGGCCGCCACGATCCGCTTCATGCAGGCGTTGCACTCGGCCGTTTTCAGGGCCTCGGCCGTCACCGCGGCCAGGTAGTCCCCGCCCAGCATCTTGCCGGCGGCCGCGGCCTGCTCGACCTTGGCGGCGTCGCCCCCCACCAGACCGCTGCGGCTGCGGCGGGCCGGCTCATAGTCCCGGCTGGTGGCCTGCATCACCTGCCACAGCCGGCGCATCTCGGCCCGGCTGGCTTCTTCGGTCAGACGGCTTTCGGCCAGATCGCTGCGCAGCACCGCCTCGGCCAGGGTGCAGCCCTGCTCGTGGGCGTAGGTGAGCATTTCGGCACAGGATAAAAAGGACATTCGTTTTCCTCGCTTTCGTCGTTACTTGTCGTCCACGTTCAGGCAGGTGACCTTGCGGATGCCCGGCACCGCCGTCAGCTGGAATTCCAGCGGGGCGGGGATGTGGCTGTCGCATTCCAGCACCATCACCGCCTCGCCCCCCGGCGCCGAGCGGAACACCTGCATGGAGGCCACGTTGATCTGCCGCCGGGCCAGCGCCAGCGCCACCTCGGCGATGCAGCCGGGGGTGTCGTCGTTGTGGATGATGAGGGTGTTGGCGTCCCCGCCGAAGTCGGCGGCCACCCCGTCGATGGAGGTGACCCGGATGCGGCCGCCGCCCACCGAGGCGGCGGTCAGGTTCAGGCGGCGGGAGGGCCCTTCCAGAGCCAGGACGGCGGTGTTGGGGTGGGCCGAGCGCAGCTCCACCGGGTGGATGGAAAAATCCAGCCCCGCCTCTTTGGCCAGGGCAAAGCTGTCGGGCAGGCGGGGGTCGTCCGGCTTCATGCCCAGCAGCCCGGCCACGATGGCCCGGTCGGTGCCGTGGCCCCGGCCGGTGGTGGCAAAGCTGCCGTACAGCCCAATGTCGGCCCGGACCGGCGCCTCGCCCAAAAGCTGGCGGGCCGTCCGGCCGATGCGGGCCGCGCCGGCGGTATGGCTGGAAGAAGGGCCGATCATGACCGGGCCCAGGACGTCAAACAGGCGCATAGCGTGTCAAACCTAGCCTTTCGCTGCAAATTAGGGCGGAGGGAAGGGGCCGCCCGCAGAAAAATACAATTTTATTATACCGCTTTCGTGCCGAATGTGCTATAATAATTTCAAACTGACTACATCGCGCCCGCATGGGGCCGCACGGAGGGTAACATCGACATGAAACTGGTAAGTGTAGAAACGCCTGAAAAGAACGTCTGCAAAATGACCTTCAGCGCCTCGGCCGCCGAGCTGGAAGAGGCCGCCGAGGCTGTCTATCAGCGCACGCGGGACACCTTTACGATCAAGGGCTTTGCCAAAGGGCAGGCCGACCGCGCCCAGATCGAGGCCGACCGGGGCGAGCATATCTTCTGGTACGACGCCATCAACGACCTGATGGACCGGGACGTCCCCGGCCTGTACGAACAGGCCCTGGCCGACGGCAAGCTGACCCCGGTGGACGAGCCCAGCTACGACCTGGTCAGCGTCAAGAAGGAGGACGGCTTTGTGGCCACCGCCACCGTCGCCCTGCAGCCCACCCTGGAGCTGAGCAAGACCCAGGGCTTTGAGGTCAGCTGCACCATCCCCGCCACCACCGACAAGGAGGTGGAGCGGCTGATCGAGCGCCGCCGCGCCGGCTTTGCCGAGATGGTGCCCCACAAGGGCCCGGCCGTCAAGGGCAACATCGTCCATATGGACTACACCGGCTATGTCAACGGCGAGCCTTTCCCCGGCGGCAGCGCCGAAAAGCAGGCCATCGAGCTGGGCCGCGGCCGGATGATCCCCGGCTTTGAGGAGGGCATCCTGGGCCACCAGGCAGGGGACGAGTTCGACCTGAACGTCACCTTCCCGGCCAACTACCACGCCAAGGATCTGGCCGGCAAGGAAGCCGTCTTTAAGGTCAGGATCATCGACGTCTGCATCCGTCAGCTGCCGGCGCTGAACAGCGACTTTGCCAAAAAGGCCGGCAAGGTGGACACCATGGAGGAGTACCGCGCCCAGGTCCACGACCAGCTGGCCAAGCGCAAGCGCACCTCCGCCGTCAACCACGCCCGCAACCAGATTTTGATGATGCTGGCCGACGCCGCCCAGGGCGAGCTGCCCGGCATCCTGGTCGAGAACGCCTACCACGCCGAGATGCAGTCCTTCCAGCAGCAGCTGCAGATGCAGCGGATGAGCCTGGACAAGTACCTCGGGCAGGTCCACCAGACCCGCGACGAGTTCAAGGCCAACGTCCGCAAGTCGGCCGAGCGGAACACCCGCGCCCGGATGGCCCTGCTCCAGATCGCCGGGGCCGAGGGCCTCATCCCCACCGACGCCGAGGTGGACGCCCAGCTGGCCCAGCGGGCCGAGATGGCCAAAAAGACCCTCGAGGAGGTCAAGGAAAAGACCGACCTGCGGGCTTTCCGCCGCAACGAGGCCATCCGCCGGGCCGCCGACTGGGTGATCGAGCGCTCCACCGTCAAGGAGATCCAAGCGTAAAACTATACTTTAGGGGGAACCCATTTCTGCCTGCTGCGCAGGACAGAAATTCCTTCCCCCTAATATCCCCCTGGGGACAAAATTTGCCGCTGAACCGCGCACTCGGCCTTGCGGCCTCGCACACTCTCAGCGGCAAATTTCCCTGTATGTGTCCCGTCCATCCGCGCATGTCGGCTGGACGGGACTTTTTTGATAGCCTAGGAGACGCTGTGCTGTAAGGGGAGAGCGTCAGCCCTCGTTCGTTCCGGCGGCTTCTTTCCCCAGCAGCTTTCTTTTCAGCCGGAACAGCAGCCGGCCGGCTGGCCCCGTCATCAGGGCCAGGCCCAGCAGGATGCCGAAGGACCCTCCCAGGGCAAAGTCTGCCAGATACATCGTCCAGCCCTTTGCCGCCAGGTCAAAGACCTCCAGCGCTCCATAGAGGGAAAATGCTGCCACCCCCAGCCAGGACATCCAGTTCAGGTTGCGGGTGATCTGCCGGTTCACCTCAGCGGAATACCCCGCAGCGATCTGCAGGGTGTCGCGGGTATCCTGTTTGGTCGGTTCTTCCATGGTCTGCGGCCTCCTTTCACCGTCCAGAAGCTCCCGGAGTTCGACGCCGTAAAAGTCAGCGATCTCCACCAGCACGCTCAGGTCGGGCAGGTTGGAGCCGGTCTCCCAGCGGGACACCGTCCTGCTGGACACCAGCATCTTCTCGGCCAGCTGTTCCTGGGTGAGGCCCTTTTCGGCCCGCAGGGCCTTGAGAAACGCCCCGATTTTTTTCTGATCCATGACGCCGTCTCCTTTCTGTTCCAGCATACCGCCCGGCGGCCTCCGGCGCCACGACACAGGCCGGGAACCGCGGTTTTCCGGGCCGGACATCCCGTGTCCGGCCGGGCAAAACCCGCTTGGCCGGCGGTTTTCTCTCAAAGCCGCAGGCCCTTGATATCCTTGATGCGGGACAGGATGATGTTGCAGCTGCAGCTGACCACGCCGGGCAGCGGGTCGATCACCTCGCGGATCAGCTTTTCCATCTCCTCGCTGGAAGCGGCCACCGCGTGGACGTGCAGCTTGTCCTTGCCGGTGACCCGGTAGATCTGGGTCACCGTTTCGTTTTCTTCCAGCCGGCGGGTGACTTCGGGCAGGGCGTCGGGCTGGGTCTCGATCTCAAAGTAACAGCTGACCGCGCCGCCGATCTTCTGCGGGTTGATGATGGTGGTGTACTCCTCGATGACCCCCCGCTGTTCCAGCGCCTGGATGCGGGCCTTGACCGCCACCCGCGAGATCCCCACCGCCTGCCCGATGTCGGAGTAGGACATCCGGGCGTTTTCGATCAGCAGCTGAACGATGCGCTGGTCCAGCGCGTCCAGACCTTCCAAAAACATGGCAAAATCCCCCTTGCTTGCAGTTTCGCACCCAGTATACCACCGCCGGGCCAAAAAGAAAACCGGGCGTTGACAATCTGGGACGGCAGCGCTATAATGGTTGCGAAACGTAAGGATAAACTTTCATTTTGGAGGTGGCGCTGTATGAACCAGGACCTGACACGCGGGCCGGTCATGCGCTCGATGCTGCTGTTCGCGATCCCCATGATTTTGGGGGACCTTTTGCAGCAGTGCTACAATGTAGCCGACACCCTGATCGTGGGCCGGTTTGTCGGCACCGGCGCGCTGGCGGCGGTCGGCTCGTCCTATTCCCTGATGACCTTTCTGACCTCCATCCTGCTGGGGCTGTGCATGGGCAGCGGGGCGCTGTTCTCGATGCACTTTGGCCGCCGGGACGCCGACGGCCTGCGGGAGAGTCTGGTCTCCTCCTTTGTCCTGATCGCGGCGGTGGCGGCGGCGCTGAGCGCGGCCTCCTTTGCCTGCCTCGACCTGATCCGGGTCTTTCTGCAGGTGCCGGCGGAGGTCTGGGGGCTGATGCGCGCTTACCTCGCCATCATCTTTGCCGGCATCCCGGCCGTCTTTTTGTACAACTACTTTGCCTCCTTCCTGCGGGCGGTGGGCAACAGCGTGGTGCCGCTGGCCTTTCTGGCGGTGTCGGCCTGCCTGAACATCGCGCTGGACCTCTGGTTTGTGCTGGGGCTGGGCCGCGGGGTGGCCGGCGCGGCCGAGGCCACCGTCATCGCGCAGTACGTCTCGGGCGTCGGCATCGCCGCCTATGCGCTGGCCCGTCGCAGCGAGTTCCGGGGGCTGGGCCGGCATCTGCGCATCCGGGCTGCCTGCCTGCGGGAGGTGGCCAGTTATTCCTTCTTGACCTGCCTGCAGCAGTCGGTGATGAATCTGGGCATCCTGATGGTGCAGGGGCTGGTGAACAGCTTTGGCCCCACCATCATGGCGGCCTTTGCGGCGGCGGTCAAGATCGACTCCTTTGCCTACCTGCCGGTGCAGGATTTCGGCAACGCCTTTTCCACCTTCATCGCCCAGAACTACGGCGCCAAACAGCCGGAGCGGATCCGCGCCGGCCTCAAGGGCGCGGCGGCGGCCTCGGTGGGCTTCGGCGCCGTCCTGTCGGCGGCGGTCTGGTTCTTTGCCGCCCCCCTGATGGGCCTCTTTGTGGACGCGGGGGAGGCCGCCGTCATCGCCGAGGGGGTCCGCTACCTGCACATCGAGGGGGCGTTCTACTACGGCATCGGCTGCCTGTTCCTGCTCTACGGGCTCTACCGGGCCCTCGGCCGGCCGGGGATGAGCGTGGTCCTGACCGTCATCTCGCTGGGCACCCGGGTGGCGCTGGCCTACCTGCTCTCGGCCACCCCGCTGGGGGTCACCGGCATCTGGTGGGCAGTGCCCATCGGGTGGGCGCTGGCCGACGCCGCCGGCATCGGCTGGTATCTGGCCCGCAAAAAGCAGCTGCTGCCCTGGGCGGACTGACCGCCGGACGTTCTGGAAAAAAGTTTTTCTTGACGTCCTGGCTTAAATCGCATACAATAAATCCAGGCCCCTGTGGTGGGGGCCTACAGAACTTTTGTTTTGGTGCGGGAAAAGGCCCCGGGCCGGCGTCCCTTGCGGGATGCGCGGTTCGGGGCTTTTTCTTTGGCTTGATTGCAGGGGGCATCCCCCGTCATTCTTCCCATTCCAGATCCCCCGCCAGGATCAGATCGAGGGGGGCGTCCGGCTCGGCCACCAGGCGGCGGCTCTGGTTGTAGATGGCCTTTTCGAGGGTGTTGCGGGCCAGACGGCCGTTGCCGGCGGTGCGGCTGTCGGCGGCCTGCCGGCGCTGGTAGTAGCCCAGTAGGGGGAAGGTGCAGCTGTCGTCCAGACGGTAGCCGCGGGCGGCGGCCAGCGAGACGGTGATGTCCAGCAGCTGGTCGGCGGTGTAGTCGGGGAACTCGATCTGATTGGGGAAGCGGCTGGCCAGACCGCTGTTGGCCGTGAGGAACTGCTGCATCTCCCGGGTGTAGCCGGCCAGAATGACCACCAGATCGTCCCGGTGGTCCTCCATCCCCTTGACCAGGGTGTCGATGGCCTCGAGGCCGAAGCTGTCCTGCTCGCCGCGGTAGAGGCTGTAGGCCTCGTCGATGAAGAGGACGCCGCCGAGGGCGCTCTCGATGACGCTGTTGGTCAGGGGGGCGGTGTGGCCGGTGTAGCGGCCCACCAGATCGCCGCGGCTGACCTCGACCAGCTGGCCGCCCCGCAGCGCGCCGATGGCCTTCAGATACCGGGCCACCAGCCGGGCGATGGTGGTCTTGCCGGTGCCGGGGTTGCCGGTGAAGATCATGTGCATCGAAAGGCTGGCCGTCTTGAGGCCGGCGGCCGCCCGGCGCTTCTGCACCTGAACGTTGTCGGCCAGACCAAAGACGTACTGTTTGACCTCGTCCAGACCCACCAGGGCGTCCAGCTCCCGGCGGACCGCCTCGACCCCGCCGTCCCAGGCGGCGGGCAGCAGGTCGGCCAGGGGGGCGGGGGCGCTGCCGTCGATGGAAAAGCAGAGCGTGCCCTCCCGGACGGCGAGGGCCGCCGTCCCCGGCTGAAAGCTGTCCTGCCGCAGGCAGTATTCGCTCAGGGCGCGGAAGATCCGCTCACAGCAGCCGGCCAGCGCGGCCGCGCCCTCCTTGCCGGTATGCCGGGCGGCCACATAGTCCCGCACGTCCTCCCCGGCCGAGAGGGTCAGCTGAAGCTGGCGGGCGCAGCGGCGGGCCAGCTCGTTCAGCAGCCGGGCGGCCAGAGCCTGCAAACTCTCGCGGGTGAAGGGCTTTGTCTCGCAGGCGTCCCCGAGGGCGGCCGCAAAGTCCGCCCCCAGCAGGCCGGCCATCTCGGCCCGACCCTTGTGGGAGAAAAAGATCAGGTACTTGCCCCGCGGGGTGATCCGGCTGACCGCGCCCGCCGCCAGAGCGGCGCCGGCGTCGACCAGGATCCCCTCCCGGTTGACCAGATAGCGGGAAGCCAGCGGCGCGGCCCCCTTGACGGCCAGGTCGGCCAGCGTCTTGAGGAAGGCGGGGCAGCAGCTCTCATAGTGGTCGAAGAGGACCATCTCTCCCGGGCCGTGCAGGGCAGCGTAGAGGTCCTGCAGAAAGAGCTTTTCGGCCCCGGGGTCGGCGTAGAGGGCCAGGTCCATTCTGGCCGTCTGGTCGCTCTGCAAAAGGCCGCGGGCCGCCATCCGGCGGGCGGTTTCCTCCAGGGCAAAGTGGCGGCCGGTGCCCGCCGGGCCCCACAGCAGGATGACGTTGCGGGCCTTCTGCCCCTCCGTCCCCAGCACAAAGGGCCGCCGCATGGCCCGGACCAGGGCGTCGACGTATGCGTCCTGCCCCAGCACCACCTGCTTGACCTCGGCGGCCAGCCCCTCGAAGCTGCCCAGATGTTCGGCGGGGGTGTCGGCGGTGCCGCGGGCCAGCAGGCCGTCGTCCTCCATGTCCCGCAGCAGCCGGCGGCTGTCCTCGAGGGCCTGTTTTGTGGAAGCGTCCTGGGCGCGCAGGGCTTCGTTCTGCTTTTTCAGCAGCTTGTCCAGGGCCTTCTGCTGCTCGAGCAGGGCCTTGTTCAGGTCGGGGCTGTCGGGTTTGGCGGGTTTGGCCCCGGCCTTTGCCGCGGGTTTCGGCCCGGTTTTGGCGTCTTTGGCGGCCGGCGCGCCGCCGGTGCGCATCCGGCCGCCCGGGCCGAATACGCTGTTCATCAAGCTCTCCCAATCGTCGTTGTAGCCCATAGCGGCACCTCCTTGTTTCTTCTTTTCAGTATAGCGGGCGGCGGGCCGTTTGGCAAGGGCGGTCGGCCCTCTTTTGGGCAGAGTGCCCAAATAAACACAGAAAACAAAAAATTATTTGGAGAAAGCTCTTGCAAAGCACGCCTGCGTCCTTTACAATATAGAATAGAAATAGAGAGCAACTTTTCCCTCCCCACCTAGAGAAGGATGTGACGGCAGTGAGCGTAAAGACCCCCAAGAGCCTGCGGGCCTACTATGACAGCGAGCGGTTTGAGAAGGAATTCCTCTACGACGGCCCGCTCGGCCCCGATTATACCCGCGAGGGCACCCGACTGCGGCTGTGGGCGCCCACCGCCGAGCAGGTGATGGTCAACCTCTACCGTCAGGGGGACAAGGGATTCTGCATCGGTTCCCTGAGCATGGAGCGGCGGGAGCACGGCTGCTGGACCATCTATCTGCCCGGGGACCAGCACGGGCTGTACTACACCTTTTCGGTGCGGGTGAACGGTCAGGTGCGGGAGACCGGCGACCCCTACGCCCGCGCGGCGGGGGTGAACGGCGTCCGCAGCATGATCGTCGACCTGCGCCGGACCGACCCCTCGGGCTGGCAGTTCGACCGGCGGCCGGTCATCCCGTCCTCCCGGCGGGTGATCTGGGAGACCAGCGTCCGGGATTTTTCCTGGGACCCCGACGGCGGCTTTGCCCGCCCGTGGCGTGGCAAATACCTCGCCTTCACCCAGGAGGGCACCACGTTGGCGGGGGACACCGTCTGTCCCACCGGCCTGAACTACCTGCGCCGCCTCGGCGTCAGCCATGTCCAGCTGATGCCGGTCTTTGACTTTGGCAGCGTGGACGAGAGCCGGCCCCTCCGGCTGCAATACAACTGGGGCTACGATCCCACCAACTACAACGTCCCCGAGGGCAGCTATTCGACCGACCCCTACCACGGCGAGGTGCGGATCCGCGAGTTCAAGCAGATGGTGGCCGCCCTGCACAAGGCGGGCATCGGGGTGGTGATGGACGTGGTCTACAACCATATGTACCGCCAGGAAAACGTCCTGAACTACACCGTGCCCTACTATTTCTTCCGCCAGAACCCGGACGGCACCCTGTCCAACGGCAGCGGCTGCGGGTGCGAGTTCTGCTGCGAGCGCCCGATGGGCCGCCGCTATATGATCGACTCCATCCTCTACTGGGCCAAAGAATACCACATCGACGGCTTCCGGTTCGACCTGATGGGCCTGTTCGACGTCGACACCATGAACGAGATCCGCGCCGCCCTCGACAAACTGCCCCGCGGCAAGGAGATCCTGATGTACGGCGAGCCCTGGCAGGGCGGGCAGAGTATGCTGCGCCGGTACGAGGCCAACAAAGCCAACCTGCAGATGCTGAACACCCGGATCGGCGTCTTCAGCGACGACACCCGGGACGCCATCAAGGGCAACTGCTTCGACGCCCGCAGCCCCGGCTACGTCGAGGGCAAGCAGGATGCTTTCTGGGACATCGGCTCGGCGGTGGGGGCCTGGTGCCTGCAGGACCGGGTCGATCCCCGCGCGCCCAGCCAGATCATCAGCTATGTGTCGGCCCACGACAACCTGACCCTCTGGGATAAGCTGCTGGCCGTCAAATACAAAAAGCCGGACTATGCCGCCGCCCCCGACGTCGTCCTGGCCCAGAACCGGCTGGCCGCCGGCATCTACCTGACCTGCATGGGCACCCCCTTCATGCTGTCGGGCGAGGAGTTCGCCCGCACCAAAAAGGGGCTGCACAACAGCTACCGCTCGCCCGCCTCCATCAACCAGCTGGACTGGAGCCGGGCTGCCCGCTTCCACGGGCTGGTGGACTACTACCGCGGGCTGATCGCCCTGCGGGCCCGCTTCCCGCGGCTGGGGGACGGCAAGCTGGAGAGCGCCCACGCCATCGAGTTCTTCTCCCTCGAGCCGCCCCTCGAGGGCTGGCACCTGGAAGCCGCCGACGGCGACGGCGCAGCCTGGCCCGAGATCGCCGTCTTTTACAACCCCACCGCCGAGGAGGCCACCGTCCCCCTGCCGGAGGGCCGCTGGCGGCTGCTCTGCGACGGGGTATCCTCCAGCCTGTGGCGGGGCAGCGAGATCATCCGCACCGGCTCCACCGTCCTGCTGCCCTACAGCGCGACCATTCTGGGGCAGGTATAAACGCCAAAAAGCCTCTGCGCTCCCTTCGGAGAAAGCAGAGGCTTTTTGCATTCAGCGGCGCGGGCGAGCGGCCCGGAGAACGAGCCCCGCCGCCAGCCCGGCGAGGGCCGGGCAGACCCAGCCCAGCCCCAGCGCATAGAAGGGCAGCCACCGCCCGGCAGCGTCCAGCAGGCCGCCCAGCGGCAGCGCAGTCTGCGCCCCGGCGGGCAGCGCCTTGAGCAGGTCGAGGACCGCCGCCGGCAGGGTGCAGGCGGTGACGCAGAGATAGACCCTGCGGTCGTTGTCAAACAGGCTCCCCGCCAGCGAGAGCAGAATCAACGTGATGGCCAGGGGATAGAGGAACATCAAGACCGGGGTGGCCCAGGCAAGGACGGTCT
>DXHQ01000108.1 GCA_019113345.1 Candidatus Faecalibacterium intestinigallinarum | reverse complement strand
CTCTGCAAGCGCGCCCTCCGGGGGGCTGCCCGCTGCGCCCCTTTATCTGGTTTTGCCCCTTTGCGCCGCGGGCTCAGCTTTGCGGTTTCGTTGTCCCGGCTGTACGCACAGGTCGTACGGCCGGGGCTTTTTCTGTCCCGCCGTCAGGTACTGGAAGCGGAGGACGAGCCGGACGAGCTGCCGGCCGCGGTGGGCGTGCGGGTGAAGGTGACCAGAATGAAGTTGGCCTGCACCGGCGTGCCGCTCGTGGCCGGGGCGCTGGCGCCTGCCACGCTGGTCGAGACGGTATAGCGGTAATCGTAGGCCGGGGTGGCCGGGGCGTTGCTCTCGGGCAGGTCCTCGAGGATGAGGTCGACCCGGTCGGCCACCTGCCGCATCGCGTCGCCGAGGTCGAGCGAGCTGGGCGCGGCAAAGAGGACCGCGTACTTGACCGTCTGGCCGGCGTCGGTGTTGGGGTTATTCACCAGGCCGTACATGGCCCCGCCCTGGGCGTTGCCGCCCTGTAAGGTGGGGTTAGCGAGGCTGAGGGCGTTTGTCAGCGAGCTGGCCGCCCCGGTGTAGCCGTCGGTGGTGCTGTAGACCTGGACGGCCTGACCGTTCTGGATGGCGCCGGCCGCGTTGGGCACCAGCGCGCCGAGGGCCGTCTTGAGGGCCGACTGGTCGCCGCTGTTGTCCTGGTAGGTGATAAAGGGCTTTTTGGCCCCGGCGGGCAGGTCGTTTTCCAGAATGGTGGAGTAGTTGCCGTCGGGCGTGCTCGAGCTGCCCGCGCCGCCCCCGCTGCCGAACAGCAGCCCCAACAGGGTGGCCAGGGCCAGCAGGCCCGCCGCAAACCACAGACACGGATTTTTACAGAGCATAAAAGTTCCCCCTTGCAAAGAGATGGTTGTCACTCCATCTTATGCAGGGGGGAATGGTTTGTTACCTGCTCACAGCGCCAGGTCGGAGCTGGGCAGCTGGTTCCACAGGCGGTAGTAGACGCCCTGCTTTGCCAGCAGCTCGTCGTGGGTGCCGTCCTCCAAAATGCCCTCCTCCCCAAGGACCAGAATGCGGTCGTAGTCCTTGATGGTGGTCAGGCGGTGGGCGATGGTCAGGGTGGTGCGGCCGTGGGCCAGCTTTTCCAGGCTCTGGCCCACCAGGATCTCGCTCTCGTTGTCCAGGGCGCTGGTGGCCTCGTCCAAAATCAGGATGGGCGGGTTCTTCAAAAAGACCCGCGCAATGCTGATCCGCTGCTTTTGCCCGCCCGACAGCTTGACGCCCCGCTCGCCGACGTAGGTGTCGTAGCCGTCCTTGAGGGCAAGGATGAACTTTTCGGCCCCGGCGAGGCGGGCGGCGGCGGCGATCTCCTCCCGCGTTGCGCCCGGCTTGCCGTAGGCGATGTTCTCGGCCACCGTGCCGCTGAAGAGGTAGACGTCCTGCTGGACCACGCCGATGGCGGCCCGCAGGCTTTCCAGGGTCACCTTGCGGATGTCCTGCCCGTCGATGAAGATCTTGCCCGCCGTCACATCGTAAAAGCGGGGGATGAGGTTGCACAGGGTGGTCTTGCCGCCGCCCGAAGGCCCGACCAGCGCCAGCCGCTGGCCGGCCGGGATGTCGATGCTGACATTGCGCAGCACCTTGTTGTGGTCGTCGGGGTACTCGAAGCTGACGTGCTCAAACCGGATGGCCCCGGGGCCGGGCTGCAGCGGCACCGCGCCGGGGGCGTCCTGGATGTCGACGGGGGTGTCCAGAATCTCAAAGAACCGCTCGATGCCGGTCATGCCGCGCTGGAACTGCTCGGCAAACTCGACGATGCGGCGGATGGTGGCGATCAGAGTGGAAACATACAGGGAGTAAGCCACCAGGTCGCCGGGGGTGATCCACCCCCTGACCACAAAGATGCCGCCGCCCAGGATGGTGACCAGGTACATCAGCCCGTCGAACAGGCGGGTGGAGGTCTGGAAAGCCGCCATCACCTTGTAGCTGTTCTTTTTCAGCCGCTGGAAGGTGCCGTTGCCGGCCTCGAACTTTTCGTTCTCGGTCTTTTCGGCGCAGAAGGCTTTCACCACCCGCTCGCCCAGCAGGCTCTCCTCGATCTGGGCGTTCAGCTCGCCCACCTGCACCCGCTGGGCCCGCTGGGTGGCCCGCAGCCGGGTGTTCAGCTTGACCGACACCACCCCCATCAGGGGCACGCAGAGAAAGAGCAGCGCCGTCAGCCCCAGGCTGTACCGGCTGAGGATCAAAAAGCTGGCCACGATCTTGACCGCCGCGATGAAGAATTCCTCGGGGCAGTGGTGGGCAAACTCGGTCACGTCGAACAGGTCGTTGGTGATCCGGCCCATGATCTGGCCGATCTTGTTGTTGGAATAGTAGGCCACGCTCAGCCGCTGCAGATGGGCAAAGGCGTCCCGGCGCATATCCGTCTCGATGTAAACGCCCATGACATGGCCCATATCGGCCATGTAATAGGCCGCCAGCCCGTCGATGATCCGCAGCACGAAATAGAGCAGCCCCAGCTTGAGCACCACCCCCACCGTCAGGGCCGCCAGGTCGTTGACGGCGGTGTTGGTGATGTACCGCAGGATCAGCGGCAGCACCAGATCGCACAGGCAGGTCAGCGCCGCGCAGAACAGGTCAAAGACCATGGTCCGCCAGTACTTGCGCTCATAGGGCCAGAACCGCCGCAGCAGCTCGGCCGCCGAGGTGTGGCGGCGGTTGGGGTCGCCGTACTTTGGTTTTTCGGTGTCGTTCAAATCCACCATGTTGTTTTCTCCTGTTTTTCTACTTTTTGTTCAAGCCTTCGGCCCGTAATCGCGGGCCCCGTAGATGGCGGTGCCGATCCGGACGATGGTGGCCCCCTCGCGGATGGCGTTCTCGTAGTCGCCGCTCATCCCCATCGAGAGGGTGTCCATCCGGGCGTTCTCGTAGCCGCGCTCCCCCGCCCGGACAAACAGCCCGTACACCTGCCGCAGCAGGGCGCGGTTTTCGCCGTCGTCGGCTTTGACCGGCGGGATTGCCATCAGCCCCCGCACCCGCAGATGGGGCTGCGCCGCGGCCTCGTCCAGCAGGGCCCACAGCGCCTCGGGGGAGACGCCGGTCTTGCTGGCCTCCTCGCCGATGTTCACTTCCAGTAAAATATCCTGGATCATATCCAGTTTGGACGCTTCCTTTTCAAGGGCCGCCAGCAGCCGGGGGCTGTCCACACTCTGGATGAGGCTGGCCTTGCCCAGCACCTTTTTGATCTTGTTGGTCTGCAAATGGCCGATGAAGTGGACCGGCTTGCCGCAGTAAGCCCCCGCCTCATAGTTGGCGCAGAGCTCCTGGACGTGGTTTTCACCAAACAGGTCGATGGGCAGCCCCGCGCTCAGGGCGATGGTGGCGGGGGTGTGGGTCTTGCAGGCGGCGCAAAGCTGGACCGCAGCCGGGTCCCGCCCGGCTTCCCGGGCCGCCTCGGCCATCCGGCGGCGGATGTCGGCCACCGCTTCGGCCATCTGTTCCAAATTCCGTTCCGGCATATTCTTTTTCAATCCTCCTCGGTGTATTTCGCGCGTTCCCCGCCGATCAGTTTGGGGCGGGTGCGGGCGGCCAACAGGATGGCCTGTCCGATGTGGTCGACCGACAGCCGCACCGGCACCGCCACCCGCCGCAGGTGCATCCCGATCAGGGTACCGCCCACGTCCATCCCGGCGTGGGCCCGGATGGCCTCGACGGCCACCGGATGGGCAAAGCGCTTCCAGCAGGTGGTGGCCCAGCTGCCCCCGGCGTGGGGCCGGGGCACAACACAGACCTCCTCCCAGCCGTAGGCCTCGGCGGCCGCCCGCTCGACGATGAGGGCGCGGTTGAGATGCTCGCAGCACTGGGCCGCCAGCCAGACCCCCCGCTCAGCCAGCACCGGCGCGATCCCCTCATAGAGGGCCTGCGCCGCTTCCAGGCTGCTGTCGCGGCCGATCTGCCCGCCCACCATCTCGCTGGAAGAGCAGCCCACCACAAAGACGTCCCCTTTGCGCAGCCCTGCCGTTGCAGCCAGTTCGGCAGCCGCCTGCCGCGCGGCGCGGGTGATCTCCTGTTTTGCTTGTTCGGTCATAGCCATACGCCTCCAACCATCAGAATACAAAGTATACGACATTCTCTCCGTCGCCGGGCAGGTAGAGCCGGTTGCCGCTGACGGCAAGGGCCCGGCCGGCGGCAGCGCCGGCGTAGTCCTCCTCCAGCTGTCCGTCGGGGGCATAGCCCTGGGCCAGGGGTTCGCCGGACCCGAACAGCCCCCGCTGCAGGCTGCGGGGCAGCCGGGCCGCGACGCCGCGCAGGCCGGGCTGGGCGGCGCGGCTTTCCAGCCAGCTTGCCTCGGCCCAGCGGTAGGCGGCATAGACCGTGCCGTCGGCGCCGGCGGCCAGTGCGCCGGGGTAGCCGGGCAGCTGCCCCGCAAAGAGGGTGCAGCCTTTGCCGCCGGCCGTCAGCTCGCGGGCGGCGGAGTCCACCGCCCAGATGCAGCGGCTGCCCAGGTCGGCGGCGTAGAGGGTGTCCCCTTCGGGAGAAAGGGCCAGCCCCGACGCGCCGGCCAGCCCGCCCAGCACCCGCTGGACGCTGCGCCCGGTCGGGTCATAGACGTAGACCCAGCCGGTGGCGGTGTGGCCCATCAGCTCGGCGCGCAAGGTATCCTCCACCGTACCCAGCGAGAAGCCAGCCGCCTCGGCAAAGTAGACGCCGTCGGCTCCGGCGGCCACCGCCGTCAGGCAGCCAAGGGGCCGCCCGTCCATCTGGGTGACCACCTGCTGGGTGGACGCCCCCCACTCGTCGTGGGTGGCGCGGCAGAGCGCCCCGCCCGTCTCGGTCAGGACGGTGTACCAGATGTCCCCCGCCCCGTCAAAGGCAAAGGCGGTGATGGGCCGTTCCTCCGCAAAGACCAGGTCGAGGCCGCTGCCGTCCTCCCGCATCCGCAGCAGGGCGCTGCCCGCGCCCTCTTCGGGGCGGGCGGCCAGATAGAGCCAGCCGTCCTGCACGGCCATGCAGTCGGGGGGCAGATAGCCTTCCAGGGACAGCGCCGACGTCCCGGTGACGGTGCGCGCCGCGGTCTGCGCCGCCGCCGCGGGCAGGGTGTAGCTCTGGGGCGCGGCCTCGATGGGCCGGAACCCCAGGGTGTAGACCAGCGCCAGCGCCAGCGCCGCCATGAACCCCCAGCCAGCGATCCGAAACCGGCGCAGGATCAGCTCCCGCCGGGCCCGGCGCTCGGCCTCCCAGGCGGCGCGGCGGCGGGCCTGTTCGGCCCGGCTGACGTTGGCCCGGCGGGACCAGCGGTCCATCCACCGCGACACCCCCGGCCCAAAGGCCAGCAGCGCGATGATGGCCAGCAGTAAGATCTCGGTCAATCCCAAACGCATGGGCAGATATCCTTTCTTTTTGTGTTTCCTTCGCTTTGTCCCCATTTTGCCGCGCAGGCAGGGGCAGCCGGCCCCCTCCGCCACGCTGCGCTGACTGAGGGGGAGCATTTCCCCTCCAGTATACACATCTGACTGCTGGGATGCAAGGGTTTGGATTGCGCAGGCGGGGGCAGGTGTGGTAGAATGGGGGTATCTTTTCCAAAGGATTCACCCATTGTTCACACTTCTTCACATTTTCCGTATTATTATAGATGTAGTATATAGGTGATACCATGGCTGCGCGGCAGCCGTTTGATGATAGGAAATGGAGGATCCCCGCCCTATGGCTAAGATACTGATCGTCGATGACGAACCCCGCATCCGGGAACTGATTCGGGAGCACCTGCAATACGCGGGCTATACCTGCGAGGAGGCCGCCGACGGCTCGGCCGCGCTGGCGCAGGTGGCAAGCGCCAGCTTTGACCTGGTCATCCTCGACCTGATGATGCCCTTTATGGATGGGATGACCTGCCTGCGGGAGATGCGCAGCCGCCACATCAACACCCCGGTCATCATCCTGACCGCCCGGGGCGAAGAATACGACAAGCTGGCCGGCCTCGAAGCCGGGGCCGACGACTACGTTGTCAAGCCCTTCTCCCCGCGGGAGCTGGTGGCCCGGGTCAGGGCGGTGCTCAACCGCACCCTGGCCCGCACCGAGACCGCCGCTTCGGTCATGACCTTCGGGGAGTTGTCCATCGACACGGCCAGCCACACCGTCAAGGTCAGCGGCGAGGAGGTCAGCCTCACCCCCAAGGAGTTTGACCTGCTGGTCTTTCTGGCCTCCAACAAGGGCATCGCCCTCTCCCGCGAAAAAATTCTGCAAAAGGTGTGGAATTACGATTACTTCGGCGAGGACCGCACGGTGGACACCCACGTCAAGATGCTGCGGGGCCACCTGGGGGGCTGCCGCGGTTACATCGTCACGGTGTGGGGCATCGGCTACAAGTTCGACCCCGACGCCCGCCGGTAACGGGGGCGCGGTATGAAGCTGCATCGCCCTCTTTCGCCGGGCATCCGGGCCCAGCTGATGCTCTTTCTGGCCTTTATCTGCCTTCTGCTGCTGGGGATGTACTGGTTTCTGGCCACCCAGCTGCTGGAGCCGCTCTATAACCGCCGCATCGAGGACCAGCTGGCCGGCCAGGCCGACGAGATCGTCGAGCTGATCGCCGAGGCCGAGGCCAACGGCTCGGTCATCTCCCAGTGGGATTTCGGGGTGCTGGTGGTGGACAACACCTTCCGTACCCGGCTCTACGAGAGCCTGGCGGCCAACACCCAGCTGATCAACTTCTGCGTGGATATCTCGGACTCCACCCTGCGCAGCGTCATCACCATCGAAAACCTCTACCCCTGCCTGCTGCACAACAGCACCCTGACCGCCCGCTCGGACAGCGGCTTCTCGTGGGACAAGTCCACCGTCATCCAGATGCGGCGCGCCTGCCGGGCCAGCGGCAGCTGGATGCAGGTGCTGAACACCAGCGGCGGCTCCTCCCAGATGGTGGTGGGCCGGATGAGCCGGAACGGGCACTACTCGGTCCTGGTCTCGACCAGTATGTCCCACGTGGGCGAGGCCGGCCAGGTGCTGAGCGATATGCTGCCCATGGCCGCCGTCCTGGTCTTCTGTTTTGCGCTGGCGGCGGCCTGGCTGTTCAGCCAGTGGTTTACCAAACCTCTGCGGGCCATGTCGGCGGCAGCCCGCCAGATGGCCCATGGCAACTACGCCGTCCGGGTCGACGCCAACCGCCGGGACGAGCTGGGCGCTCTGGCCCGGGACTTCAACCAGATGGCCAAAGAGGTCCAGCGCTCGGCCCAGATGCAGCGGGACCTGCTGGCCAACGTCTCCCACGACCTGCGCACCCCCCTCACCCTCATCAAGGGCTACGCCGAGACGGTGCGGGACATCACCGGCGACGACAAGCCCCACCGGGACGAGCAGCTCAACATCATCGTGGACGAGGCCGACCGGCTGACCGCCCTGGTCTCCAGCGTGATGGAGCTGAGCAAGGTGACCAGCGGCGCCGACAAGTGCGAACCGGTCCGCTTCGATATGGGCCAACTCTGCGACGAGGTCAGCGAGCGGTACGACGCCGTCTGCGCCCAGAACGGCTGGACCCTCAAGCTGGAGATCCCCAGCGAGCCCCTCGAAGTCTGCGCCGACCCCGCCATGATCGAGCGGGCGCTGCACAACCTGCTCGGCAACGCCATGCACCACATCGGCCCCGACGGGGTGTTCATCCTGCGGGCCGAGCCCTGCGGCGAGGGGGTGCGGGTCGAAGTGGAGGACCACGGCCCCGGCATTGCCGCCGAGGACCTGCCCTATATCTTCGAGCGCTACTACCGCTCCCGTTCGGACGCCGGCAAGGCGGGGACCGGCCTGGGGCTTTCCATCACCAAGGCCATCTTCCAGCAGCACGGCTTCCGCTTCGGCGTCCAGAGCACCCCCGGCAAGGGCTCGACCTTCTGGTTCACCATGAAAGCCCCGCCGGCGGAAGAAGAAACAGACATTGGAGGCTGACGTTATGCTTACCATCACCGTTGCACAGGACGGCAGCGGCGACTTTGCCACGATTGGCGAAGCCGTGCTGGCCGTCCCCTACGACACCCCGGCCGAGATCGTCATCGGTCCCGGCACCTACCGTGAAAAACTGGCCTGCGAAAAGCGGGACATCACCCTGCGGGGCGCCGGCATGGAGGAAACCCGCCTGGTCTGGAACGACGCCGGCAAGCTGCCCCACCCCGACGGGCGGCCGACCCACACCTTCCGCAGCTGGACCGCCTTTTTCAGCGGCGAGCGCCTCTGCGTGGAGAACCTGACCATCCAGAACGACGCCGGCCCCGGCGCACGGGTGGGCCAGGGCATCGCCGCCTATGTAGACAGCGCCCGGGCCGTGTTCCGGCGGGTGCGGCTGCTGGGCAGCCAGGATACCCTGTTCTGCGCCCCCCTGCCCGACAAGGAGCGGGAGAAGGACGGCTTTCTCGGCCCGCGGGTCTTTGCGCCCCGGCGGCCCAGCGTCCAGTACTACCAGAACTGTGAGATCACCGGCGGCATCGACTTCATCTTCGGCGGGGCGGACGCCCTCTTTGAGCAGTGCGTCCTCCGCTCGGTGGACGAGACGCCCGCCCACGGCGAGGCCCGCGGCTACGTCGCCGCCCCCTGCACCCCGCCCGACGGGCTGGGCTTTGTCTTTTGGGACTGCGACTTTGTCTCGGACTGCCCGGCCGGCACCGTCTACCTGGGCCGTCCCTGGCGGCCCCACGGCAAAACCGCCGTCCTCGAATGCCGCCTGGGGGCCCACATCGCCCCGGCCGGCTTTTCCCCCTGGAACAACCGCCCCGACTGGGACAAGGCCGTCTTTGCCGAGGCGGGCAACACCGGTCCCGGCGCAGAGAACCGCACCGGGCCGCTCTCCCGCAGCCTGACGGCGGCCGAGACCGGCGCGCTTCTGACCCGCGCCCGCCGCCTCTGCCGCCCGGTGTAACCGGCCGGAAGGGAGGTAACCATGGACCGCATCCCCAACTGGCTCAAATGGCTCATCGTCGCAGCCGCCTTTGTCGTTCTGGCGGTGATGGTGCTGGCGGTCGACCGCCGCGCCTCCCGCGTCGAGATGCCCCCGCCCGACAACACCTTCGGCATCTACCGCGGCGCAGACAGCGCCGCCTCGTAACAGAAACCGTACACAGCAAAGCCCCCGTCCGCTG
>DXHQ01000107.1 GCA_019113345.1 Candidatus Faecalibacterium intestinigallinarum | reverse complement strand
TCAAAGGCGCGGATGGCAAACTCGTCGCTCATCCCGCTGATATAGTCGGTGACGGCCCGGTCGTCCCCTTCCTCGGCGGCGATCCGCTGGTAGAGGGGGGACATCTGCTCGATGTGGGCCATATAATGCCGGTAGAGGGCCTCGATCACCTTGTCCACCTTCTTTTCCTCGTGCTTGCCCACCTTGTCCACATAGACGGTGCTGTACATGAAGGACTTCAGCACCCGGAACGCCTCGTCCTCCGCCGGGCCGGCCTTGATCTCGGGGGGCTCGGTGTGGGCGAGGATGCTGTCGATCATGGCGGTGATCCGGGCCGACTTGGTCCCGCCCAACACCTCGACGGCCTCCCGGGGCAGCAGCGCGGGGTCGAGCACTCCGGCCCGAATCGCGTCCTCGATGTCGTGGTTGACATAGGCGATCTGGTCGGCCATCCGGACGATCCTGCCCTCGGGGGTGGCGGCCCAGGCGCCCCTGGTGTGGGTGACGATGCCGTCCCGGACCTCCCAGGTCAGGTTGAGGCCGCGGCCGTCCCGTTCCAGCCGGTCCACCACCCGCAGGCTCTGCTCGTAGTGCTTGAAGCCGCCGGGGCAGAGGGCATTGAGGGCCCGCTCGCCGGCGTGGCCGAAGGGGGTGTGGCCCAGGTCGTGGGCCAGAGCCACCGCTTCGGTCAGGTCCTCATTGAGGCGGAGGGCCCGGGCGATGGTCCGGGCGATCTGCGCCACCTCCAAAGTGTGGGTCAGGCGGGTGCGGTAGAGGTCCCCCTCCGGCGAAAGAAAGACCTGGGTCTTCTGCTTCAGCCGCCGGAACGCCTTGCAGTGGATGATCCGGTCCCGGTCCCGCTGGTAGACGGGGCGCAGCGGGTCCTGCGGCTCGGGGCGGGCCCGGCCGCGGCTCTGGTCCGAGAAGCTGGCCCAGGGCGCAAAGGTCAGGTGTTCGATCTCTTCGGTGCGCAGGCGGACATCCATGGTACAGACCTCACTTTCAACGTCGCGGGTCTCCCCGCTGTTATTCTAGCACAAGGGGCGTGTCACAAGGGGACGAATCCTAGGGGCCGGAAAAATTTTCCAGTTTTACACCGCCCCGTAAAACGGCTCGGACACCTCTACCCTGCCCTGCCCGCGGGTCAGCTCCCGCAGCTGTTCCAGCACAGGCGGCTCGGCGCCGGCCCGCATCTGCCAGGTCAGGGAGACCTTGTCGGCAAAGACGGGGTCCTCCATCCGGCCGCCTGCCGCGGCCACCAGCAGGTTCACCCGCTCATAGAGGGAGTAGTCCACCGTGGTGGACAGCCGCACCACCGGCTGAACGGTGACCTGTTCGGCGGCGTCCAGCGCGCGGGAGGCCGCGGTGGTGTAGGCGCGCACCAGCCCGCCCGTCCCCAGCAGGATCCCCCCGAAGTACCGGGTGACCACGACGATGAGGTCGGTCAGGCCGCTGTGGCCGATCACTTCCAGCACCGGGGTGCCGGCGGTCTTGGCCGGCTCGCCGTCGTCGGAATAGCGCTCCCGGCTGCCCTCCCGCAGCTTGTAGGCGTAGACGTTGTGGCGGGCCGTCCGGTTGGCCGCCCGCACCCGCTCCAGAAAGGCGACCGCCTCGGCCTCGCTCTCGACATGGGCAGCCGCCGCAAGGAAGCGGCTCTTTTTCTCCTCATACTCCCCGGCGGCCGTCCCCCGGATGGTGCGGTACTCTTTCAACGTTTTTATCCTCCCTTTGCTTTACTCAACTATAGTATAGCATAAAACCCCGTTTGCGCAAGTCCGCACCTCATCCGATGAAGGTCTGGGCCCAGAAATGCCGGTAGCCGTGGTTTGTATGGGCATACCCCACCCCGATCTGGGTAAAGTCCGGGTTGAGGATGTTGTTCCGGTGCCCCTCCGAATTCATCCAGGCCCGCACCACCTGGGCGGGGGTCTTTTGGCCGGCCGCGATGTTCTCGCCCGCCGTCTCGTACCGGATGCCGAACTCGGGCAGGACGGTAAAGCAGCTGCTGCCGTCGGGACGGTCGTGACCGTAGTCGGCGGCGATCTCCTCCGCCCGCTTGGCCGCGGCGGCAGTCAGGGCGTCGGTGGTGGTCAGGGCGGGCAGGCCGTACTCGGCCCGCTCCTCGTTGACCAGCCGGATGACTTCAGCCTCAAAACTGGACAGCTCGGCCGGGTCCCCGCCCGAGTCCTTTTCGGTGGCGCAGCCGCTCAGCAGGGCAAGCATAAGCGCCCCCGCCGCCAGCAGGGCCAGGCATTGTTTGCAGCGTTTTCCACTCATAGAGATGCCTCCTTCTCGCAAAACAGCGTTCAGTAGGAGGATATGCGTCTTTGCCCGGTTTTGCCACCGCCCGACTCAAAACATAAAGAGCGCCCCGCTTTTGACGGGGCGCTCTCGTTTCACATTTTACACGCTGCTGCGTGTTGTTTTGCTGTAAAGCAGTTTTGCTTTGCAGTTATTTGGCAGCCTTGGCGGCCTCGATCTCCTTGATGAGCTCGGGCACCACCTTGAACAGGTCGCCCACAATGCCGTAGTCCGCGACGCCGAAGATGGGGGCAGTCTCGTTCTTGTTCACGGCAATGATGAGCTCGGAGTCCTGCATACCGGCCACGTGCTGGATGGCGCCGGAGATGCCCAGAGCCACATAGATCTTGGGGTGGACGGTCTTGCCGGTCTGACCGACCTGGTGGTCGGCAGTCATCCAGCCGGCGTCGGTGACGGCACGGGAGGCGCCCACGACGCCGTTGCCCAGGGCGGCGGCCAGCTGCTCGGCCAGGGCAATGCCCTTCTCGACGTCCTTGGAGATGCCGCGGCCCACCGAGACGATGACGTCGGCGCCGATCAGGTCGACCAGCTTGGTGGCGGCCTTCTCCACGCTCAGGACCTCGGTCTTGATGTCGTCAGCGGTCAGGCTGAAGGCGGGCTTGACGATCTGGCAGGCGTCGGCCTTGGCCTGATCGAAGGGGGCCTTCTTCATGACGCCGGGACGGACGGTGGACATCTGCGGACGGAAGCGGGGGCAGATGATGGTGGCCATCAGGTGGCCGCCGAAGGCCGGACGGGTCATCTTGAGGTTGCGGTCCTCGTAGTCGAAGGTCTGCTTGGACAGGTCGATGGTGGAGCTCTCAGCCAGGAAGTCGACGTACTTCTTGGTGTCGATGTCCAGGTGGGTGGCGTCGGCGGTCAGGCCGGTGTGCAGACGGGCGGCACAGCGGGGGCCCA
>DXHQ01000106.1 GCA_019113345.1 Candidatus Faecalibacterium intestinigallinarum | reverse complement strand
AGGTTGGTGATGGCGATGGCGGTCTTGCCCACCAGCTCTTCCGGCTCATAGTAGGCGTGGATGCCGCTGAGGATCACCCGGTCGGTGCCGGAGCCGTCGTCCAGGACGAACTGCAGCAGCTTTTTCGATTTGGGCACCGCGCTGCAGGCCTTGATCTTGACGGCGCGGAAATCGGACTTGGAGAAGGTCTCGAAGTCGACCTGATCCGCAAAGAGAGGCTCGATCTCGACGTTGGAGAAGTCGATGGGCTCTGCGGCGGCGGGAGCCGCAGCGGGCTGCTCCGCCGGGGCGGACGCCGCCGCGGACTCGGCGGGGGCCTCCGGCTGCGCGGGCGCGGCCTGCTGGCCGGCTTCCGGCTTCATGGTCGGGAAGAGCAGCACGTCCCGGATGGAGGCCGAGTCGGTCAGCAGCATGACCAGCCGGTCGAAGCCGAAGCCGAGGCCGCCCGTCGGGGGCAGGCCGTACTCGAGGGCGTTGACGTAATCGTAATCAACCTGCGCCTTGCAGGTGGGCTCGAGGGCTTTGCGCTCGGCCACCTGCCGCTCAAAGCGGCCCTTCTGGTCGATGGGGTCGTTCAGCTCGCTGAAGGCGTTGCCGTACTCGGTGCAGTCGATGAAGTATTCAAACCGCTCGGTGAAGGCGGGGTCGTCCGGCTTGCGCTTGGCCAGCGGGCTGATCTCGACCGGGTAGTCATAGATGAAGGTGGGCTGGATCAGCTTGTCCTCGACAAAGGCGTCGAAGAAGGCCGCCAGGATGGAGCCGCGGGTGGGCACCTCGGGCAGGTCGACGTTGTGGGCCTTGGCCGCCGCGATGGCGTCCGAGTCGGTCTTCCAGTCATAGTAGTCGACGCCGGAGTACTTCTTGACCGCCTCCACCATGGTCAGGCGCTCCCAGTGGCCCATGTCGATCTGGTTGCCCTGGTAGGTGATGACCAGGCTGCCGCAGATCTTCTCGGCCAACCGCTTGTACAGCTCCTCGACCAGGTCCATCATGCCGTGGTAGTCGGTGAAAGCCTGGTACAGCTCGATGGAGGTGAACTCGGGGTTGTGCTTGGGGTCCATCCCCTCGTTGCGGAAGATGCGCCCCACCTCGTAGACCCGGTCCATGCCGCCCACCACCAGACGCTTGAGGTAGAGCTCGGTCTCGATCCGCAGGACCATGTCCATGTTCAGGGTGTTGTGGTGGGTGATGAAGGGCCGGGCCGACGCGCCGATCTCAAAGGGGGTCAGGATGGGGGTGTCGACCTCCAGAAAGCCCTTCTCGTCCAGGTAGGCGCGGATCTCCTTCAGGATGCGGCTGCGCTTGACAAAGGTATCCTTGACCTCGGGGTTGGCGATCAGGTCGACGTAGCGCTGACGGTACCGCATCTCGGTGTCGGTCAGGCCGTGGAACTTTTCGGGCAGGGGGCGCAGGCTCTTGGCCAGCAGGGTCAGCTCGGTCACCCGCAGGCTCAGCTCGCCGGTCTTGGTGCGGAACACCTCGCCCTTGACGCCGATGATATCGCCCACGTCCAGCTTTTTGAATGCGGCGTAGGCCTCTTCGCCCAGCTCGTCCCGGCGGACGTAGAGCTGGATATCGCCCTTGTCGTCCCGCAGGTGGGCAAAGCTGGCCTTGCCCATCACCCGCTTGGACATCATGCGGCCGGCCAAAGCGGCGGTGCGGCCGGCGTCGGCTTCGTTGGGCAGGCCGGCGTACTCGGCCTTCAGGTCGGCCGAGTAGGCGTCCTGCGGGAATTTGGTAATGGTAAAGGGGTCGCAGCCGGCGGCGCGCAGGTCGGCCAGCTTCTGGCGGCGGACCTGCACCTGCTCGCTGTCGGCAGGGGCTGCGGTATGCTTGATCTCTTCCATGCTCTCCTCCGCTTACGCCTTGCTGTGGGTGATGGCCAGCACCTTGTACATCACGGTGTGGCCGGCGGGCAGCAGGACCTCGGCCTCGTCGCCGACGGCCTTGCCCAGCAGGGCGTGGCCCACCGGGCTCTCGTCGCTGATCTTGCCCTTGAAGGGGTCGGCCTCGGTGCGGCCGACGATGTCGTATTCCTCGGGCTCGTCGTCCTCCATCTGGATGGTGACGTGGGTGCCGACCGAGACGGTGTCGACGCTCAGCTCGCTCTCATCGATGACCTTGACGTTCTTGATCATCTGCTCCAGCTCGGTGATGCGGTTTTCCACCAGGCCCTGGGTGTTCTTGGCCTCGTCGTACTCGCTGTTCTCGGACAGGTCGCCGTGGCTGCGGGCCTCTTTGATCTCCTCAGCCAGCTCCTTGCGGCGGACCGTCTTGAGGTATTCCAGCTCTTCCTTAATGGCCTGCAGGCCGGCGGCAGACATTACGATTTCCTGTGCCATGGATCTGAATCTCTCCTTATGTTTCAAATGTGCGGCGGTATGGTCAAAAGCCGCAAGTCGGCGTTTTTGCGGGGCAAAAGGGCTGCTCCCTCCGCCCTAACCTCTCTATTATAATAGCAACCCCGCGGGATGTCAACCAAAACCCATCGCAGATACGGTATAAAAGTTACATTTTTGTTATTATCTGCAAATCTTCACTCTATGAAATATATTATTTTGAGTTAGAAACCCTCATATACTCCATACAATCAATCAACTGCTTTCTTAACGCTAACAAATCTAATTTGTTCTGTAGTCTATCTAGTTCTGCCACCATCTCTATTCTTTTATTATATCCATCGAAAATTCCAATTCTTTCGGTGTCTATAACTATAACAAATCGTTTCTCAATTCTTTCTGTACATTCTCGCTCTTTTTCCAGCAAAATACGTTCCAAATCTGTATATTGATTTAGCTGTCTTATTAAATCTCTTTCCGCATTAAAATTCAATTTAATCTCTACTTCGCACCATTTTCCATGAAAAAAAATACAATTATCTACATATCCCGTAAGTTTTCCATTTTTATAACAAGCACATTCCGAAAATATTTTTCTTTGATCTGCAATTGCGGAAAGCAAATAATCCACATAAAATTTCCGGAACTGTATTTCCAAATAAAATCTGCGTCGATACTCACAATTCAGCTTCATCCAATTATCTTTATTAATTTGAGACAATGGTAGTGGCGATGCGTTGTTTAACATTACGAATTCAGGCAATCGGTTCTTTTTCTTTATTATATTTCTGAGTTTTATAAAATCTTCACCTAATACAGGTGTAATTGCGCTCTGCCTAGAAATTCTAATAAAGTTTGAAAATTCGTTTATATCTACAGGGTTTTGTAACGTTTCAATATCATTTATCAGCGCATAAATTCTAGTTTTCCAATGGTAGACCTCATCTCCCTCACGGTAATCATAGTAAGGCTTATCCAAAATACGTCCTATTGCGAAAATTTTACCACCATATTGTTTATAAAGTCGTTCGGAACGTTCTAAACCTTTCATTAGAATATCATAATCATAATCTTTTTGATAACTTTCTAGTATAATTTTTAGATGCCGGATTCTTTGAATTGCCGTTTTAGCATGAAAAAATAAAACAATATCTCCCTTAACCGCCCATTTAGGTACCGTCCATTCTGTTTCCGAACATGTCAGAATTTCTTCTACATTAAATTGTCCTACATCTTCTACAAAGACTCTCAATTCTTCTATTGTTCGCGGAAAGCTAATATTGCTAATAAATGCTTGTACATTCATTTTTACTCTCCTTGCAACTTTATAATATAATATTTTCCCAAATGAAATGTTATCTTATTATAAGACTAGTCATTGAAGTCTAAAAAGGACCCCGCCGGCAGAGGGAAGTGCCGACAGGGTCCGGGTGGATGTCTTCAGGGTGTGCGCGAAAGGAGCTTAGTCGTCTGCGCCCTCGTCCAGGTTGCCCAGCTTGCGGGCCTGCTCGACCACGGCGGGCACCATGTTCTCGGGCAGCACCTCATAGCGGGCAAACTCGCGGGTAAACCAGCCGCGGCCCTGGGTGGTCTGCCGGATGAAGGTGGTGAAGGTGGTCAGTTCGGCCAGGGGCACCTCGGCGATGATGGTCTGCAGGCCGTCCTCGTCGGGCTCCATGCCCAGCACGCGGCCGCGGCGCTTGGTCACGTCGCCCATGACGTCACCGGTGTTGTCGCCGGGGATATGGGCGCGGACGGTGTAGATGGGCTCGAGGATGACGGGGCCGGCTTCGGGCATGGCCGCCTTGTAGGCCAGCTTGGCCGCCATGATGAAGGCCATTTCGGAGGAATCGACGGGATGGTAGCTGCCGTCCAGCAGGGTGGCCTTGAGGCCGACCATCGGGTAACCGGCCAGCACGCCCTTCTCGGCTGCCAGGCGGACGCCCTTTTCCACCGCGGGGAAGAAGTTCTTGGGCACCGATCCGCCGAAGACGTTCTCCTCAAACTGGATGGCGTCGCCCTCGCAGGGCTCGAACTTGATGACGACGTCGCCGAACTGGCCGTGGCCGCCGGTCTGCTTCTTGTGGCGGCCCTGCTTCTGCACCGGCTTGCGGATGGACTCGCGGTAGGCGATGCGGGGGGCTTCCAGCCCGATCTCGACGCCGAACTTGTTCTTTAGCTTGGCCTTGACCACGTCGAGGTGCTGCTCGCCCAGACCGCCGATGATCTGCTGATGGGTCTCGGCGTTGTTCTCGTAGCTGAGGGTGGGGTCCTCTTCCATCAGGCGGGCCAGGGCGCTGCTGATCTTGCCCTCGTCCCCCTTCTTGGCCACCGTGACCGCCATGAAGAAGCTGGGCGCGGGGAAGACCGGCGCTTCCAGCTTGACCACCCGGGCGGCGTCGCAGAGGGTGTCGCCGGTCTTGGCGCTGACCATCTTGGCCACCGCGCCGATGTCGCCGGCGGTGATCTCATCGGTATCGATCTGCTTTTTGCCGCAGATGAACATGGGCTTGCCCAGTTTTTCGGTGTCGCCGGTGCGGGCGTTGACCAGGCTCATGCCCGGGGTCACCTTGCCGCTGACGACGCGCAGATAGCTCATCTTGCCCACGAAGGGGTCGGCCACCGTCTTAAAGACGTAGGCGGCGGTGGGCTCGGCGGCGTCGCAGTGCAGGTCGACCAGGTCGCCGCCGGCGCTCTCGGCCGGGATGGCGGCGGCGTGGGCGGGGCTGGGCAGCAGCTTTTCCATGTTGTACAGCAGCATATCCAGCGCCTGCATATTGACGGCGCTGCCGCAGAAGACGGGGGTGATCAGGCCGTCCTTGACGCCCTTGCGCATCCCTTCGACGATCTCCTCGGTGGTGAAGGGTTCGCCGCCGAAGAACTTTTCCATCAGCTCGTCGTCGGTCTCGGCGATGGCCTCGCTCATGGCCTCGATCAGGCCCTGGAAGCGGTGGCCGATGTCGGGCAGGTCGATCTGGATCTGCTTGCCGCTCTCATACTTGAACGCCTTCTGGCTGAACAGGTTGATGTAGACGCTGGTGCCGTCGTCCAGACGGGCGGGCACCACGCAGGGGCAGATGCTGGAGCCGAACTTGATCTTCATGTCCTCCAGGATCTGGAAGTAGTTGGAGTGCTCGAGGTCGGACTTGGAGACAAAGACCATGGTGGCCTTGCCGTTCTTGCGGGCCAGCTGGAAGGCCTTTTCGGCGCCGACGGTGACGCCGCTGCGGCCCGACACACAGACCAGAACGCTCTCGGCGGCCCGGATGCCCTCGTACTCGCCGGCCTCAAAGTCGAACAGGCCCGGCGCGTCGATCAGGTTGTACTTGATCCCACCGTACTCCACCGGGACCACCGAAGCCGAAAGGCTGGCCTTCCGCTTGGATTCCTCGGGGTCGAAGTCGGAGATGGTGGTGCCGTCTTCCACGCGGCCCATCCGCTCGGAAGCGCCCGAAAAATAGACCAATGCCTCGGTCAGCGTCGTTTTGCCGCTGCCGGCATGGCCTGCAATCAAGATATTGCGGATATTGTTGCTTGCGTATTTCATAACGGTCTTTCCCTCTTTTCCGCCTGGCGGGACTTCTCTCCGCTTTTGTGGCATATTTTACAAAGATAATACCACAAATGAGAGGCATATTAAATATTTTGTGGCAGATTTAGGCTTCCAAAGTTCGGGGCTCACTTTTGTGCATTTTGTCAAGTGAAGCGTTTCGGATTGTCTTTTGCACGCTGATACGGTATACTGTTACCAAAACACACCGCTCTGGGAGGCGCTTTTATGGAACAACGCAAGGACTACATCAACTGGGACGAATACTTTATGGGCATCGCGCTGCTCTCGGCCATGCGCTCGAAGGACCCCAACAGCCAGGTCGGGGCCTGCATCGTCAGCCCGGAAAACAAGATTCTGTCCCTGGGCTACAACGGGATGCCCATCGGCTGCGACGACGACGCCATGCCCTGGGGCCGGGAGGGCCAGCCCCTCGACACCAAATATATGTACGTCTGCCACGCCGAGCTGAACGCCATCCTCAACAGCGCCCACAACAACCTCAAGGGGGCGCGGATCTATGTCACCCTCTTCCCCTGCAACGAGTGCACCAAGGCCATCATCCAGTCGGGGATCAGCGAGATCGTCTACTACGGCGACAAGTACCACGACAGCGACTCGAGCGTCGCAGCCCGCTTCATGCTCAAAAAGGCGGGGGTCCGCCTGACCGCCTACCAGCCCTCCGGCCGGGAGGTGACCTTTACCCTCTGACTTGACACGCGCACCGCTTCAGGCGTATAATGATTGCATATTCGCCGCATTTTATACATGATGGAGGGTATATATACAGAAAGGGGAGTTTCCTGTGAATCTGAACGGCCGCAGCTTTCTCAAGCTGCTCGACTACACCCCCGCCGAGATCGGCGGCCTGATCGACCTGGCGGCCAAGCTCAAGGCCGAAAAGAAGGCCGGCGTCCGCCATGACAGGCTGCGGGGCAAAAACATCGCCCTGATCTTTGAAAAGACCTCCACCCGCACCCGGTGCAGCTTTGAGGTGGCCGCCCACGACCTGGGGATGGAGGTGACCTACCTCGACCCCGCCGGCAGCCAGATCGGCAAAAAGGAATCCATCGCCGACACCGCCCGGGTGCTGGGCCGGATGTTCGACGGCATCGAGTACCGCGGCTACGGGCAGGAGATCGTCGAGGAGCTGGCCCATTATGCCGGCGTGCCGGTCTGGAACGGGCTGACCAACGAGTTCCACCCCACCCAGATCCTGGCCGATTTTCTGACCATCCGGGAGCATTTCGGCCGTCTGGCGGGGATCAACTTTGTCTATTTCGGGGACGCCCGCTACAACATGGGCAACAGTCTGATGGTGGGCTGCGCCAAGATGGGGCTGCACTTCACCGCCTGCGCCCCCAAAAAGTACTGGCCCGACCCGGCCCTCATCGCCCAGTGCCAGGCCATCGCGGCCGAGACCGGGGCCACCCTCCGCTTTGAGGAGGACCCGATGGCCGCCGCCCGGGGGGCGGACGTCCTCTACACCGACGTCTGGGTCTCGATGGGCGAGCCGGTCGAGGTCTGGGCCGAGCGGATCGCCGACCTGGCCCCCTACCAGATCAACGCCGCTTTGATGGAAGCCGCCGGGCCCCAGGCCGTCTTTATGCACTGCCTGCCCGCCTTCCACGACCACAAGACGGTCATCGGCAAAGAGATGGGCGAGCGGTTCGGCCGGGACGCCATGGAGGTGACCGACGAGGTGTTCGAGGGGCCGCAGAGCATCGTCTTTGACGAGGCGGAGAACCGGATGCACACCATCAAGGCCGTCATGGCGGCAGCGCTGGGCTACAGCGGAAACTGACAGCAAAAAGGCCGCGGCCATCGAACGCCGCGGTCTTTTCTCGTGTATGTTCAGTGAGGCAGCAGGCCGGCGCCGGTCAGGCTGCGGCGCAGCAGGCTGCCAAGGGCCGAGGCCAGCCCGATCTTGACCAGGTCAAAGGGGATGAAGGGGAGCACGCAGACGGTCAGGGCATAGGGCAGGGTGCAGCCCATCTGCACGATGAACCAGGCGGTGCCGAAGGCGTAGCAGACCGCCACGCCGGCCACCAGGCCCAGCGCCGACCAGACCATCCGGCCCCCCGCCCGCTCGACCGCCCAGCCGCCGATCACGGCCTGGGCCAGGTAGCCGATCAGATAGCCGCCGGTGGGTCCCAGCAGGACGGCAGCCCCGGCCGCGTACCCCGCAAAGACCGGCACCCCCACCCCGCCCAGCAGCAGGTAGGCCGCCACGCTCAGAGCCCCGTAGCGGGGGCCCAGCAGCCAGGCCGCCAGGCTGACGGCAAAGTTGCCCATCGCGATGGGCACCGGCCCGATCGGGACCGACAGCGGCCCCAGCACGCAGAGGACGGCCGCCATCATCGCGGCGGCGGTCAGGGCGGGAAGGTTCTGTTTTTTCTCTCTCGACATCTTCTCATCATCGCCTTTCTGGGGCCAGTATACGGGAAAAAGCCCCAAAAATCAATCCAAAATTTTGTGAAAAAGGAGCGTTTGCGTATGGGCGGCGGAAAAGTGACCCGCCCCGGCTTCGGGCTGGGCCAGCCCGACCCGGGGCACCCCATGACCGAGTTTTACACCCTGCTTCTGGAGGCCCTGAGCGGGGCCGAGAGCTTTGCTCTGCCGGGGCTTTACGCCCGCTTTGACCCGCCGGCCTGGCCCATCGAGCCGGAAGAGGCGAAGGACTGGGCCGCCCTCTCCCCCGCCCCCAAAGAGGGCTTTGTCCGGCTCGTCCCGCCGGGGCGGCTGCGGGTGCTCTCGGCCGAGCTGCGCTGCACCCCCGCCGGGGCGCCCGCCGCCCTGATGCTGACCGAGGAGGGCCGGCGGACCACCTGCGCGGTCCGGCTGCTGCCCCCCTTCCTCTGGCCGTCGGACGAGGCGGCCCCGCCCTGGCCGGACGCCTCCTCCGCCCTGACCGTGACCCTCGGCCCCGACGCGCCCGACCTGGCCGACGCCGCGCCCCAGACCCTGGCCCGCCGCCTCATCGAGAGCGGCGCAGGCAAAGCCTGGGTCAGCCACCCCCTGCTGGACCGCTGGCTGGCCGCCCAGGCCGCCCGCTGGCAGAACCTGTGGCGGTGAGCGGCTTTTTCGCTTTTTCTCCGCCTGCCGCGTGCGAAAGTTTCACTTTACAGACTGCACAAAAAGTTGTATGATAATTCAGCAATAAGCACAAATGCAGGATAGAGGAGGAATCGCTTGTGAATCAAGATCTGACGGTGGGGCATCCGTCCACCGTGCTGTGGAAATTCTGCCTGCCCATGTTCGGCAGCGTGGTCTTTCAGCAGCTGTACAACATTGCGGACAGTCTGGTGGCCGGCAAGTTCGTCGGCGAGGCGGCCCTCGCGGCGGTCGGCAACAGCTACGAGATCACCCTGATCTTCATCGCCTTTGCCTTCGGGTGCAACATCGGCTGTTCGGTCATCGTCTCCCGCTTTTTCGGGGCCAAACAGTACCGGGACATGAAGACCGCCGTCACCACCTCCCTGATCGGGTGCGCGGTACTGGTGGCTGTCCTGATGCTGGTGGGGCTGTTCGGCTGCGACGCCCTGCTGGAGCTCATCAACACCCCGCCCGAGATCCTGGCCGACTCGGCCCTCTACCTCGACATCTACGTCCTGGGTCTGCCCTTCATGTTCTTTTACAACGTGGCGACCGGCATCTTCTCGGCCCTCGGGGACAGCAAGACCCCCTTCTTCTTCCTGGCGGCCTCGTCGGTCAGCAACATCTTTATGGACATCCTCTTTGTCACCGCCTTTGACATGGGGGTGGCCGGCGTGGCCTGGGCCACCTTCCTCTGCCAGGGAGTCAGCTGCCTGCTGGCCGTCTGGGCGGTGGCCCGCCGAATGAAGGGCATCCCCACCGCCGAAAAGCCGGTCCTCTTCTCCTGGCGGATGCTGGGCAAGATCGCCGTCATTGCGGTGCCCAGCATTTTGCAGCAGAGCTCGGTCTCGGTGGGCAACATCGTCATCCAGAGCGTCATCAACAGCTTTGGCGCCAGCGTCATCGCCGGCTATTCCGCGGCGGTCAAGCTGAACAATCTGGTCATCACCTCCTTCACCACCCTGGCCAACGGCATCTCCAACTACACCAGCCAGAACCTGGGCGCGGCCAAGCCCGAGCGGGTGCGGCAGGGCTATGCGGCCGGCATCAAGCTGGTCTGGCTGATCTGCCTGCCGCTGGCGGCGGCCTACTTCTTCGCCGGGCGGCAGCTGCTCTACCTGTTCATGAGCGAGCCCACCGGCACCGCCATCGACACCGGCATCCTCTTTCTGCGGATCGTCGCCCCCTTCTACTTCGTCGTCTCCCTCAAGCTGGTGTCGGACGGGGTGCTGCGGGGCTGCTCGCTGATGCTCCAGTTCATGGCGGCCACCTTCGCCGACCTGATCCTGCGGGTGGTTCTGTCCATCGTGCTGTCGGCCACCAGCCTCGGCTCCACCGGCATCTGGCTGTCCTGGCCCATCGGCTGGACCATCGGCACCGGGCTGTCTCTCTTCTTCTGCCTGCGGGCCATCGGCCGGGCCAAAACCGCCCTGCCCGAAGCCGCCGGCGAGGAGGCGTGAGGCTGCCAGCCTTTGCCTGTCAAGGAAATATATAAGTGAAATTTGTTAAAGTTCACAATAAACAAGTCTCATGTATCAAAAAACTATGGCTGGTTTGTGACTTGCGGCAGCCGCTTCAGTTGATTATACTATAGTACATAGTAAGGGAGCTTCAAGGGAGAAGGGGCTCCCTTGCTTGTCTATTCTACTTTGATGTTCTAAAGTAAGCAAGCAAGAAAGAGGGATTTTAGTTATGAAACAGAGCATTTCCCGCCGCCAGTTCCTGGCTGTCGTGGGCGCTGCCGCCGCTGTGGGCGCGCTGACCGCCTGCGGCTCTTCCTCCAGCTCCACCAGCACCGCCGCCTCCGCCGCTTCGGGCGAGGCTTCCGGCTCCGCCGAGGGCGGCGCCACCATCAAGGTCGGCCTGCTGGCCCCCCTGACCGGCGACGTGTCGGTCTACGGCATCGCCGTCGCCAACGGCGCGGCCCTGTACATCAAGCAGGTCAACGAGGCCGGCGGCATCAACGGCAAGCAGATCGATCTGATCCAGATGGACGAGCAGGGCGACGCCACCCAGGCCGTCACCTGCTTCACCCAGATGGTGGACCAGGGCATCACCGCCCTGATCGGCGACGTCACCACCACCCCGACCCTGGCGGTCGTGGCCGAGAGCCAGGAGTACAATATGCCCATGGTCTCCGCCTCCGCCACGGCCGAGGCCGTCACCTACGACGCCGAGACCGACACCGTCTACCAGAACGTCTTCCGCACCACCTTCACCGACCCGTTCCAGGGCGTCAAGATGGCCGACTATGCCACCGACAAGCTGGGCTACACCAAGGCTGCCGTCATCTACCAGACCGGCGCCGACTACAACGAGGGCCTGGCCACCAACTTTGAGGCCGAGTTTGAGGCCAACGGCGGCCAGATCGTGGCTTCCGAGACCTACTCCGCCGGCGACGTCGACTTCAAGACCCAGCTGACCACCATCCTGAACGCCGGCCCCGAGGTCGTCTACTGCCCCAACTACTACGAGGATGTGGGCCAGATCCTGACCCAGGCCGCCGACGTCGGCCTGACCGTCCCCTTCCTGGGCGGCGACGGCTGGGACGGCGTCACCCAGTACGCCACCGCCGAGCAGCTGGACGGCTGCTACTTCTGCGCCAACTACGCGGTGGGCGCCTCCCCCGAGTTTGAGAGCGCCTACGAGGCCGAGTACGGCGAGCCCTACCCCAACGGCTTCTCGCCGCTGGGCTACGACGCGGCCCTGACCGTCTGCGGCGGCCTGGAGGCTGCCGAGGCTGCGGGCCTCGAGCCGGGCACCGACGAGTACAAGCAGGCTGTCATCGACGGCATCAAGAACGGCAGCTTCGAGGGCGTGACCGGCACCTTCACCTTCGACGACCACAACGACCCCGTCAAGACTGCCGCCATCCTGACCTTTGAAAACGGCGAGGCCGTCTTTGTCGAGCAGTACTAAGCTGCCGACCCGCCTTCGGGTGTGAGTTTTCAAGTTTTATTGCGGAATACTGCGGAGCCATAACAACGCATAGTGCGGAGACCGCTCGGAGAAGAGATGCCCCGGATGGTCTCCGCCTTTTCGCGCAAACGCCCCCGCGGAATATGTCAAACAGAAAGGAACTGCTACCATGACAGTATTTTTCAGCCAGCTGATAAACGGCCTGTCGCTGGGCAGCATCTACGCGCTGATCGCACTGGGTTACAGCATGGTGTACGGCATCATCCTGCTGCTGAACTTTGCCCACGGCGACATCATCATGGTGGGCGCGTATATGTCCTGGTTCGTGATGAACCAGCTGGGCCTGGGGCCTGTGACGGCGGTCTGCGCCTCCATCCTGACCTGCACCGTGCTGGGCGTGGTGATCGAAAAGATCGCCTACACCCCCCTGCGCGACGCGCCCCGCCTGTCCCTGCTCATCACCGCCATCGGCGTCTCCTTCTTCCTGGAGTACACCGCCGAGCTGATCCTGGGCTCGGGTGCCAAGGTCATCCCCGCCTACTTTGAAAATCAGGTCTTTCAGATCGGCTCGGTCAACCTGAGCCTGACCACCATCCTGACCCTGGCCGCCATGGTCATCTCGATGATCGTGCTGACCCTGCTGGTCCAGCGGACCAAGCTGGGCAAGGCCATGCGGGCCGTCTCGGAGGATATGGACGCCGCCCGGCTGATGGGCGTCAACGTCAACAGCACCATCTCCTTCACCTTTGCGGTGGGCTCGGCGCTGGCCGGCATCGGCTCGGTGCTGTACTGCTGCAGCTATCCGCAGGCCACACCGACCATGGGCTCGATGCTGGGCCTGAAGGCCTTCGTCGCCGCCGTTCTGGGCGGCATCGGTTCCATCCCCGGCGCCATGATCGGCGGGCTGGCCATCGGCGTCTGCGAGAGCCTGGTCTCGGCGGTGGGCCTGTCGGCCTGGCGCGACGCCGCCACCTTCGCCATCCTCATCATCGTGCTGCTGGTCAAGCCCACCGGCATCCTGGGCCGCCAGGTGCAGGAAAAGGTCTAAGGGGGTGCATCGACTATGAGCAAAGCAAAAGCGAAATACCGCGCGCTGCGTATGCCGGTGCGCTATCTGATCAACACGGTGCTGGTGGTCCTGCTCTTCTTCGCGCTGCAGGCCCTCTCCACCGGCGTGCTGAGCACCTACCAGAACAAGGTCCTGCTTTTGGTGGGCATCAACATCATCCTGGCTGTCTCCCTGAACGTCGCCACCGGCTACCTGGGTCAGCTGCCGCTGGGCCATGCCGGCTTTATGGCGGTGGGCGCGTATACCAGCGCCCTCTTCACCAAATACTGCACCTGGCCGGAGCCGGTCGCCTTTGCGGCGGGCCTGGCCCTGGGCGCTGCCATGGCCTGCCTGTTCGGCGTCCTGATCGGCATCCCGGCCCTGCGCCTCAGCGGCGACTACCTCGCCATCCTGACTCTGGGCTTCGGCGAGATCATCCGCATCACCCTGAACAACATCGACAATGTGCTGGGCTTTTCCCTCTTTTACGGCGCCAAGGGCCTCAAGAACATCCCCAAATATTCCGACCTGCTGTCCGTCTTTCTCTGCGTGGTGCTGACCTGCTTTTTCATCCACACCATGATCAAGAGCCGGCACGGCCGGGCCGTCCTGGCCATCCGGGACAACGAGATCGCGGCCGAGAGCTGCGGCATCCAGACCACCTATTATAAGGTGATGGCCTTTTCCTTCTCGGCGGCCTTTGCCGGCCTGGCCGGCGGGCTGTACGCCGGCTACCTCGGCGTTCTGGACCCGGCCAGCTTCGACTTCATGAAGTCGATCGAGATCCTGGTCATGGTGGTGCTGGGCGGCATGGGCTCGATGCTGGGCTCCATCCTGTCGGCCACCGTCCTGACCATCCTGCCCGAGGCCCTGCGCAGCGTGGCCGATTACCGCATGGTCCTCTATTCGATCGTGCTGATCCTGATGATGATCTTCCGCCCGGGCGGACTGCTGGGCAGCTACGACTTCTCCCTCAGCCGGATCATCAGCAAAGTGCTCAGCCATGGCGGGAAGGAGGAAACGACCCATGAGTGATCCCAAAAAGAACGCCGCGAAAGCGGGCACCGGCGGCAACCCCACCTTCGACACCAGCCTGCACAGCATCCCCTCGGGCGGCTTTCTGACCGAGCGGGACATGGACAAGCGCCCGGTGCTGGACGTCCGCGGCCTTGGCATCGACTTCGGCGGCCTGACCGCGGTGGACAACTTCAACCTGATGATCGGCCGCAACGAGATCGCCGGCCTGATCGGCCCCAACGGCGCGGGCAAGACCACCGTCTTTAACCTGCTGACCAACGTCTACCAGCCCAGCCGGGGCTCCATCCTGCTGGACGGCGTGCCCACCGCCGGCAAAAAGACCTACCAGGTCAACCGGATGGGGGTGGCCCGCACCTTCCAGAACATCCGGCTGTTCAAGGACCTGACCGTCATCGACAACGTCAAGGTCGGCCTGCACCAGTCGATGCGCTACCGCCTGCCCGAGGCGCTGCTGCGGCTGCCCACCTACTGGAAGCAGGAGAAAAAGACCACCGACGAGGCCATCGAGCTGCTGAACATCTTCCACATGGCCGACCTGGCCGGCAAGCAGGCCGGCAGCCTGCCCTACGGCGCACAGCGCCGGCTGGAGATCATCCGCGCCCTGGCCACCCGGCCCAAACTGCTGCTGCTGGACGAGCCCGCCGCCGGCATGAACCCCTCCGAGACGGCCGAGCTGATGGAAGTCATCCGCCGCATCCGGGACGAGTTCGACATCGCCATCCTGCTCATCGAGCACGACATGAACCTGGTCATGGGCATCTGCGAAGGCATCGCGGTGCTCAACTTCGGCCGGGTCATCGCCAAGGGCACCCCCGACGAGATCCGCAACAACCCCCAGGTCATCGAAGCCTACCTGGGCAAGAAGGAGGGTTGAGTTATGGCCGAGACTATGCTGAGCGTTGAGGGCATCAACGTCTATTATGGCGCCATCCACGCCATCAAGGACATCTCCTTCCACGTCGACGAAGGGGAGATCGTCACTCTGATCGGCGCCAACGGCGCCGGCAAATCCACCAACCTCAAGACCATCTCGGGCCTTTTGCACCCCAAGACCGGCACCATCACCTACAAGGGCCAGAACATCACCGGGATGCGCGCCCACAAGATCGTGCAGGCGGGCCTGGCGCAGGTGCCGGAAGGCCGCCGCGTCTTTCTGCACATGTCGGTGGAGGAAAACCTCGAGATGGGCGGCTACACCCAGGACCGCAGCACCATCGCCCCCAACATGGAAAAGGTCTACACCCTCTTCCCTCGGCTGAAGGAGCGCCGCCGCCAGATGGCGGGCACCCTCTCGGGCGGCGAGCAGCAGATGCTGGCCATGGGCCGCGCCCTGATGAGCAACGCCCAGATGCTGATGCTGGACGAGCCCTCGATGGGCCTGTCTCCCCTGCTGGTGCAGGAGATCTTCGACATCATCCGGGACGTCCACGAGGCCGGCATGACCATTCTGCTGGTCGAGCAGAACGCCCAGATGGCCCTGTCCATCGCCGACCGCGCCTACGTGCTGGAGACTGGCCGCATCGTCATGGAGGGCACCGGCGCCGAACTGCTGACCAACGAAAAGGTCCGCACCGCCTATCTGGGCGGCTGACCTGCTTTTCTGAGAAAAAGCAAAGCTCTTTCCAGACGGTCCCGGTTCGCTGGCCGCCTCCCCGGCCGCGCCGGACAGACCTTTTCCCCTGAAATCCCTCATCATACGATAAAAGCCCCTGCCGTCCCAACCGGAACCGCAGGGGCTTCTTTTTGTATCGTCGTATCGTCAGTGTGCCGGGGTGAAATCGCCGGGCGAGACCCAGCCGCTCTGGGCAAGGACCTGGCGCATGATCTGCAGCACCCCCTGGTCCCAGTGGGGCGGGGCGAGGAAGGGCACCCGCGCCCGCAGGTCCTGGCTGCCGTTGGACATCAGAAAGCCGTACTTGGCGCAGCAGAGCATCTCGGCGTCGTTGTAGGTGTCGCCGAAGGCCATCAGGTTGGCCTTTTCCAGCCCCAGGCTGCGGCCCAGCGCGCGGAGCGCCGCGCCCTTGTCCACACCGCGGTTCATAATATCCACCCAGTTGGCTCCCGCCACCGCCACCGAAAAGCGCTCGGCATACAGTTTGCCGTACCGCTTGTCGTAGGCGGTCTGGGCGTCGCCGCGGGGCAGGTAGACGGTGTATTTGTCGGCGGGCACATCGAGCGCGGTCAGGTCGTCCACATAGGTGACGCGGGTGTAGAACTGGCCCAGCACCCGGGCGTAGCTCTGGTACTGGCGCTCGACGTAGGCGCTCTCCATCCCGCAGAGGACCCCGATGTCCCCCGCCTCCCGGGTGGCGGCCGCCATCTCGCGGTAGTCGGCCGCCGGCATCCGGGATTGATAGATATCCCGGCCGCGCCAGCGGATGGCGCCGCCGTTGTCGCCGATCAGGGCGATGTGCTCCCGCAGGTCGGGGAACATGGCTTCGAGGGTATAGAGGGGCCGCCCGCTGGCGGCGGCAAAGTAGATGCCTTCCTCTTCCAGCGCCAGGACCAGCTCGGCAAAGCCGCCGGGCAGCCGGCTGTTCTCATCCAGCAGGGTGTAATCCATATCCGAGGCGATCAGGCCGATGTGATCCCGCTCCATACGCGCAGCCCTTTCCTAAACATAGAAACCGTTCTTTTTCAACCCGTCCAGGCCGGCCGACATGTGCGGACGGCCTGGACACATACAGGGAAATTTGCCCCGGAGAGTGTGCGAGCCGAAGGCGAGTGCGCGGTTCCGGGGCAAATTTTGTCCAAAAGGGGGATACCAGGGGGGAAGAATTTCTGCTGCGCGTATGCGCACAGAAATTGGTCCCCCTTGGAGTACGTCAGCCCATATAGCTGATGTTCAGGTCGACGCCGCTGCTGCTGACGCCGCTCAGCTGGCCGGTGCAGCTGCCCTGCCACATATCGCAGTCCATGCTGGGGCCGCTGATGCCGTAGTGGGCGTTCCAGATGCGGTAGCCCTTGAGCGCCGACAGCTCCAGATGGTTCTGGAACCAGCTGGTCGAGGCGTAGACGCCCGGCTCGTAGCCGTACTTCTTCAGCTCCTCGCAGAAGGCGACGGCGCAGGCGGTCCGCTCGGCCTTGGTCAGGTTGTCGGCCCGGCCGGTGTGGGCGCTGGTGCTGTACTCGCTGTCGAAGTAGACGGGATAGTCCAGGCTGCGCCCGTTGAGGACATAGGCGCAGGCAAAGGCTTCCTCCCGGGCCTCGTCCTCGTTGATGGCCTGGCTGAAGATGTAAACGCCGGTCTTGAGGCCGGCGGCCTTGGCCCCGGCGAGATGGCTTTCAAACATGGAATCCAGCACCAGAGCCCCCGTCTCATAGCCGCGGTAGCCGATGCGGATGATGGCAAAGGACGCGCCGGCCTCTTTGACCTTCTTCCAGTCCACCTTCTGCTGGTAGCGGGAGACGTCGATGCCGAAGGTCACGTTGTCCTGCCGGATGCCGTCTGCGTCAAAGTAGTAGATCTTGTCGTCGATGGTCTGCAGGCCGGTCAGCCGCTCGTGGGTGGCGGGGTCGTAGTAGTAGGTCTTGTTCCCCTCGGTCCGCCAGCCGGAATAGGCCGGGGTGGACTTCTTGGGGAAGAAGAGATTGTACAGCCAGTTGAACAGCCAGCTCAGGCAGTTTTCCTCGTCCCAGTCAATGTTCTGGGTCTCGAGCGTTGCGGTGAATTCATCCGGGGTCAGGGTGATCCGGCCGTCGGCGTCGGGCGCGATGCTGGTGACCTCATAGCGGGCGGCCAGCGGGTCCTCGGCGGCGGTGGCCTCGGTCATCGCCTCAAAGCCGGCAAAGCCGTTTTCCTCCTGATACGCGGTATAGGCGGGCACGGGCTGCGCCGCAGCCGCGGGCTCGAGCGCGGCGGCCACAGTCCCCGCGGCCCCCGTCACCGTGAGGGTCAGGGCGATGACTGCCGATGCAGCACGCCGGGCCAGATCGCGGCCCCCTCCCGGTCTTTTTGAAAATATGGTCGAAATCTTCCGTTTCATTCCGTCTCCCTCAGCCTCCGTTACATCCAGAATTTTGTGCTCTAAGTATACACCAGAATGCGCTCTGCCGTCAATCTTGAAAGGCGTCTGTCTGGCGTGCTCAGATCGGTCCCGCGCCGGGCCGGACGGGGGCCCGGGCAGGGTTCACTGTTGGTAATACGTCTCAGATGCCAGAATCATTGCACCCTTTGGCGGGAAATCCTGTCAAATCGCCCAAAATGCGCCCGGCGTCTTGCTGTCTTGACAGGTGTATGGTATACTGTTTGCCGCTTGTAAAACGCATTCCGGGGGCGCAGCGCCCCTTTTCGACCGGAAAGGTGGGTCCAAGATGGAAAATGTGAAAGATTTTTTAACACGCAAGGATATCGTCATCACCCCGCAGCGCTACCTGATCGACGCGCTGGGCGCGATGGCCCAGGGCCTGTTCGCCAGCCTTCTGATCGGCACCATCCTCAAGACGCTGGGCCAGCAGGCCGGCGTCGAGATGCTGGTGACCATTGGTGACTATGCCTCGGCCATGAGCGGCCCGGCCATGGCCTGTGCCATCGGTTACGCACTGCACGCGCCCAGCTTTGTCCTGTTCAGCCTGGTGACGGTGGGCTGGGCCTCCAACGCCCTGGGCGGGGCGGGCGGGCCGCTGGCCGTGCTGCTCATCGCCATCGTGGCCGCCGAACTGGGCAAGGCCGTCAGCAAGGAGACCAAGGTCGACCTGCTGGTCACCCCGCTGGTGACCATCTTTGCGGGGGTGGGGCTGGCGCTGCTCATCGCCGCTCCCATCGGCGCGGCGGCCAATCGGGTGGGCACCCTCATCATGTGGGCGACCGAACAGTCTCCCCTGGTCATGGGGGTGCTGGTCTCGGTCATCGTGGGGGTGGCCCTGACCCTGCCCATCTCGTCGGCAGCCATCTGCGCGGCGCTGGGCCTGACCGGCCTGGCCGGCGGCGCGGCGGTGGCCGGCTGCTGCGCCCAGATGGTGGGCTTTGCCGTCATGAGTTATAAGGAGAACGGGGTGGGCGGCCTTGTCAGCCAGGGCCTCGGCACCAGTATGCTGCAGATGGGCAACATCGTCCGCAACCCCCGCATCTGGATCGCCCCCACCCTGGCCAGCGCCATCACCGGCCCGCTGGCCACCTGCCTGTTCCGCTTTGAGATGAACGGCGCGGCCGTCTCCTCGGGGATGGGCACCTGCGGGCTGGTGGGGCCCATCGGGGTCTACACCGGCTGGCTGAGCGACATCGCCGCCGGGACCAAGGCCGCCGTCACCCCCTTCGACTGGGCCGGCATGGCGCTGCTCTGCTTTATCCTGCCGGCCGTGCTGAGCGTCCTCTTCTGCGAGATCGAGCGCCGTCTGGGCTGGATCCGGGACGGGGACCTCAAGCTGGACTGAATGCACTGCAAACCCATATCGTCCTGCGGCCCGAAAAGATTCGGGCCGTTTTTCACACTTTCGACACAAACACGCCGTTTTTTCGATTATTCACAAAAAATTCATAACCGCCTCACAATCCGTCTCTATTTTTCTGGTACAAATGCAGTGGGCGGCGCTGCCCGGCCCGCTGCCGCAGAAATTTTACCTGTTAGGCAGCAAAAACATCTGGTCAATTTGCGCGGAATATGCTATACTTGCTGTGTCCGCAATTTGGCCGGCAGGCAGATGAGCCCCGCCCGGCACAGGCAGGGCGCAACAATGCAGTCAACGCAGCCGGCTTTGACCGGCCAGGAGACGGAAAGGAATCGTGTATACATGAAGATCGGATTTACCGAGCTGCTCGTCGTCGTCATCGTCGCGTTCGTGTTCATCGGGCCCAATCAGCTGCCCGAGTACGCCCGCAAGCTGGGCAAGATGCTGCGCGAACTGCGCAAGTACACAAGCACGGCGTCCAAGGATATCCAGGAGAACATCGTGGAGCCCCTCAATGAGATCCAGCAGCCCCTGAAGGAGGCCATCTCCCCCCTGACCGATATCAAGAAGGATATCGACAACAGCGTCAAGGATGTGACCAAGAGCTTCACCGGCATCGGCAAGACCAGCAAGGAAGAGGCTGCCGCCAAGGCCGCCGCGGAGGAGCCGGTCGAGGAGCTGGAAGAGCTGACCGAAGAGGCGCCCGCCGCCGAAGCTGCGCCGGAAGCCGCCCCGGAAGAGAAGGCCCCTGCCGCCGCACCCGAGGCTGAGCCCGCCGCAGCGCCCGCAGCCGAAGCTGCCCCCGCCGCCGAGGCCGCGCCCGAGGCTGCCGCAGCCCCTGCCGCCGCCGAAGCCGGCAAGACCGCCGCGGTCTGACCCCGCGCCCCAACCATGCAGCAAGCCGCGCAGCGCGGCTGTGTAGATGTAGCGACCCGGGCCCTGCGCCCGGCCAAGTAAAAAGGAGTAGTACATTATGCGTATCGGACCTACCGAAATCTTTATGATCCTCATCGTCGTCCTTATCATCTTTGGACCCAAGAACCTGCCCAAGCTGGGCAAGATGTTCGGCCAGACCATGAAGGGCTTCAAGGAAGGCATCGACGACGATGACGACGACGATACCACCAAGAAGGCCAAGACCGAAAAGAGCGAGAAGAACGACGAGGAGTAATTGTGGCCACGAAAACTAAGCACAGAAAAGGCGCTGAGGTGATGGGCCCCGACGGCAGCATGACGCTGGGCGGCCACCTGAAAGAACTGCGCAACCGCGTGGTGTTCTGTGCGGTCCTGTATGCTGTGGCTTTCCTGGGTTTTCTGACCTTTGCCGATCAGCTGATCAATATCCTGACCGCCATGGCTTCGGGCGCGTTCGAGTTCATCTCCATCGACCCGCAGGAAAAGCTGATCCAGTATTTCCGGGTCGCCCTGATTGCAGCGCTGATCGTCGATATCCCCTTCATCGCCTATCATATCTACGCCTTTGCCAAGCCGGGCCTGAAAAAGAGCGAGAGCTTTTTCTTCGGTCTGGTGCTGGTGATGGGCCTGGGCCTGTTCGTGGTGGGCGTGCTGTTCGCCTACTTTGTCTCCCTGCCCTTCATGCTCAACTTCATGGCAACCCTGGAGGGCGCAGATTACATCGTACAGACCACCAGTATTGCCAGCTATGTCAGCTTCTGCATCACCATCTTTTTGATCTTCGGCGCAGTCTTTGAGATGCCGCTGGTGGTGGTGGTCCTGTCCCGGATGGGCATCGTCAGCCCCGCTCTGATGAAGAGCGCCCGCGGCGTCATGATCGTCCTGATCTTCTTTGTGGCGGCGGTCATCACCCCGCCCGACGTTGTCTCCCAGACCATGGTCGCCCTGCCCATGTGCATTCTGTACATGGTCAGTACCTTCCTATGCAAGATCTTCTATAAGAAGCACGAGGAAGCGGAAGAGGCCGACGAGGACGAAGAGGAGACCGAAGAGGACTGATCCTTTTCCCATCGCAATAAAAAATCGAGACCACGTTCTGTGGCCTCGATTTTTTTATTTCCGGCTGCGCGCCGCCGCACGGCCGGCCACCACCCCCGAACCGAAGGCCCAGTGAAGGTTGAAGCCGCCGCAGCTGCCGGCGCAGTCCAGCGTTTCGCCCACAAAGTAAAGGCCCGGACAGCCTTTGAACGCAAAATCAGGCGCAAGCTCGTCCAGTGCAAGGCCGCCGCCGGTGGTCTGCGCCTGCTTCCAGCCGCAGAGTCCGGTGACCTCAAACCGCCAGTCCTTGCAGAGATGTGCAAGAGCCTGCCAGTCTCCGGCATCCAGCCGGGCGGGCGTGCGGCCCGCAAGCCCCGCCGCCGCCCACAGCGCCTGCCCCAGGCGGCGGTCCAGCATTCCCTGCCAGAAATCGGGCAGGGCGAACCGCCCGGCAAACAGGGCGGCCAGGGCTTCCTCCTCCCACTGCGGGAAGAGATCGAGCCCGACAGAGGGCTCCCGGGGGCCGCGTTCGGGCGCCAGCAATCCCGATAGCTGCATGACGCAGATGCCGGACAGCCCGTAGTCGGCAAACTGGACCTCGCCCTCTTCGCAGGCCAGCAGGCGGCCGCCGTCCCAGAGGGAGGCCTTGCCCCGCACACGCAGCCCGGCAAGGGTTTTGAGCAGCTCTGTCTCCCGGCAGCGCAGGGGGGTCAGGCAGGGGTAAAGGGGCTCCACCCTGCCGCCGGCCCGCCGCGCCACGGCGGGGCCAAAACCGCCGGTGCCGAACTGCGGCCCGGCGCTGCCGCCCAGCGCGCAGATCACCTTGTCGGCGGCAAGGAGGGACCGCTGCCCCGCCTCTTCCACCTGGACGAGGTAGCCGCCCCGCTTCTGGCCCAGCCCCATCACACGGCAGTCAGACCGCACCGCGACCCCCAGGACCTTCAGCCAGCGCAGCAGCAGGCCGGTCAGGTCGGCCGCCTGGTTGGAGTAGGGATAGAGCCGGCCGGTCTCGTCGGCCCGGGAAACCAGCCCCAGACCCTCCCACCAGGCGGGCAGATCGGCGGCGTCGATGGCCGCCAGCAGCTCTTTCAGCGGCCCGGGCGCGGCGGTGAAATAGCGCGCCGCCTCGCTGCTGGCGAGATTGTCGAAGTTGCAGCGGCCGTTGCCGGTGGCCAGCAGCTTTTTGCCGGGGGCGGGGTTCTGCTCGGCCAGGGTCACATGGGTGCCTTTGCCGGCCGTCTGCGCCGCCGCAATGGCCGCCGCCATCCCCGACGCGCCCCCGCCCAGAACCAGGATCTCTCTTATCATACGCCCTCCCGTTGTATCTCGGCGTTTTTCTATAGGGCGGAGTTTACCATTTGGTCTTGGTCTCGACCACCCGGCCGGCGATGTGCAGCCGGTTCAGGTCCTCGCCCTTGATGACCAGCTCGCTGTAGTTGGGGTTGAAGGGCTGCAGCACCACGCTGTTCCCCCGCTGGATGTACCGCTTGAGGGTGCCCTCGCCCTCGTCGCCGTAGATGATGACCCCCAGGTCCCCGCTCTCGAGGGTGTCCTGCCGGTGGACCAGGGCCAGGTCGCCGTCCTGGATGCGGGGCTCCATGCTGTCCCCGCGGACCACCAGATAGAAGTAGTTGGCCGGGTCTTTGACCCGCGCGTATTCCTTGCCGTAGTCCTCTTCAAAGGCCAGCGCGCCATAGCCCGCCTTGACGGTGCCGATGACCGGGATCAGGCTTTCGGCATAGCCGCCGAAAAAGCGGCTCTCGGTCTCGGACAGCTCGCCGGCGGGGCGGTAGAGCCCCAGCAGATAGTCGGCGGTGGTGCCCAAAATGCTGGCGATCCGGGCCACGGTGGAAGGGTCGGGGGAGGACTTCCCGCTCTCCCACTTGCCGACGGCCTGCTGGGTCACGCCCAGACGGGCGGCAAGCTCGGCCTGGCTGATGCCCTGCTGTTTGCGGCAGGATTTGAGCAGCTCAGAAAATGACATGGTAAACGCCCCTTTGCATATATGGTATGTCCAGTTTTATTATACAACCAAAAAGTGTCCCTGTAAAGAACAAATTCGCAAAAAAGTGAAGAAAAGTTGTATTCCCTCTTGACACAGACCCGATTTTGGTTTATGATAGAGCCATCAAAACAACTTGCGGTTGTCTATTGACCGCATTGCTGTGCCGAGGAGGTCCCGTCCCATGAAGTGTCTCGTTTGGAAGTGCTGCATCCTTACCCTGGCCCTGGCCCTTTTGCTGGTGCTGGGCGCCCTGGCCGAGGGGACCATCGGTCTGCCGCTCGCAGCTGCCGTCTGCCTGCTGGGCTGCCGCGCCCTGCGGGCCGCTTGGGCCGCCGAACAGCGCGCGGAGCGGCGCGCCGCCCTCCGCCGTGCCCGCCGCACCCAGGCCCGGCACAGCCGTCCCGCACCCGTCTCCGTCCCCGCCGAAACCCGCCGCGAACCGCTGCGGGTGGCCTGACTACGACGCTCAGCCTTGTCAAAAAAGTCCCATCCAGCCGACATGTGCGGATGGATGGGACACATACGGGGAAATTTGGCGCAGAGAGTGTGCGAGCCGCTTTGCGGCGAGTGCGCGGTTCTGTGCCAAATTTTGTCTAAAATGGGGATACTAGGGGGAAAGGATTTCTGTCCCGCGTATGCGGGCAGAAATGGGTTCCCCCTAGATATTGGAAACACCCCGCCGGCTTACCGTGCGCGATGCACAGGGCCGGCGGGGTGTTTCTGTGTTATCTCAGGAGGAGATAAGCGGGATCAGATGCCGATCCAGCCGCGGACTGCGGTCCAGGCTTCCTCGATGAGGGAGGGACCGGCGGGAGCTTCGGCATTGCCTGCGCCGGCAGCCGAGCCGGCAGCGGCGGAACCGGTGATCTCCAGGTTGATGTTGCTGAAGGTCACGTTGCAGTTGCGGGAGACGTAGAAGCCGACGTAGATGTAGTCGGAATCAACGGCGGTCAGGGGGTAGTCGAAGCCGGCCGACGCCGGGGCGTTGCCGCCGTAGGTGACGGTGTAGCCGTCGGCCGAGCCCACGATCTCGAGGTCGAGGGTGTCGCCCGCGGTGTAGACCTCGGTGGCGGCGGGGGCGTTGTACAGCTCGCCGCTCTTGCGGCCAAAGCCGGCGAAGGCGCCCTGGTTGCGGGTGCCCGCCGCGACGTAGTCGCCCATGGTCTCGGCCACATAGGTGTCAATGTACAGGTCGTCGCGGGCCATCAGGCCGAAGGAGACCTGGTTGTTGGCCGCCATGCTGTTGACGGTGGCGGTGGCCGACAGCTTGAAGGTGGTGCCGGCCGGCAGCTGGACGTAGTACATCATCAGGCCGTCCGAGCTGCCCGCGATCTTACCGCGGTTGTTGGCCACGCCGAGGGTGATGGAGCCGTCAGCGTTGGGCTGGGCGGTGAAGTTCTCGGCGCTGATCTTGTCCTGGCCGCCCACGTCGCCGAAGGCGGTGCCGTTCCAGACACGGCCGCTGGCGTCGGTGTAAGCCGGCCAGAGGGCGCTGGTGGTAGTCGGGGCTGCGTAGCTGCTGACCTCGTAGTCGGGGTTGGCGGCGTCGGCAAAGTCGGCGTTGTAGGTGGGCTGCAGCTTATGCCGGCTGTACTTCTTGAGGGAAGTGTCGGCGTTGGCGATCAGCCAGGCGTTCATCTTGGCGCCGTAGCTGTTGGTGTGGGTCTTGTCCAGACCGGTGGGGATGAGGCTGACGCCGTCGGCGGCGTACTTGGCGCCGGTGAAGGCGTGCATCCACTGGGCGTGCTCGCCCATCCGGACGTTCAGGTCCTCGGTCAGCCGGGTCAGGTCGATGCACTGGATGTCCAGCGCGGCGCACATATCGCGGATGGCCTGGGCGTAGTCGCCGCCGGGGAAGGTGTTGCCGTAGGCCTCCACCGTCTCGGTGATGTGGCCCGACTCGCCGTCATAGCTCTCGTGGGTGTTGTCGTCGGTCAAACGGACGATGGGGGTGCAGACGATGGGGGTGACGCCGGCGGCCAGCGCGGGCTGGATGTAGTTGACATACAGGCTGTTGGCAAAGCTGCCGGGGGTGTTGTAGTCGCCGTTGGGGTTGGTGTAGCGGGCCTCTTCGGTCTTTTCATCGTTGTGGCCGAAGCCGATCAGCAGGAACTGCTCGGTCTCGGGGGCGCTGCCCATGGCCGGGACGGTGTCGGTCCCCTCGCGGAGGGCGGCGTAGCTGTCCATGGTCAGGAAGTCCTTGCTGGAAGCGCCCGAGACAGCCAGGTTATAGACGTCGGCGTTGAGGTAGTTGTCCAGCTCTTCGCCGTAGCCCTCGCGGGGCAGGTAGTAATCGTCGTCAAAGCCGGAGACGGTGGAGTCGCCCACCACCCAGATGGTGGCCTTTTCGGGCTCGTGCTGGCCCCAGGCCTCGCCGCGGGCGCCGGCGTTGCCGCCGGTGAACGCCTTGCCGATCTGGTTGAGCAGCAGCAGGCCGTGCATATTGATCGAGCCGTCGGCGTTGCGGGTGGGCTCACGGTCGGTGTTCAGGCTCCAGAACCAGAAGCGGGAGACCGCGGTCTGGTTGGAGGAGGTGTTGTGGCTGGACTGGGTCTCGGTGTCCCAATAGTAGTTGGTGCGGCCGTAGACGTCGGCGCTGGACTGGGACTGCAGGTCGAGCTGCTCGGCGGTGTCCTTGCCGTCGGTGCGGAAGGAGAGGACGCCCTCGGCCTCAAAGCCGGTGACGGCGCTCTTGTCGCTGGTGTAGAGGGCCACGTTGTAGCTGCCGTTGTTGAAGCTGGTGGAGTTGTAGACCTTGATATCGAGGCCCGAGTTGGAGTCGATACCCTTGGCCTTGTTCTCGTAGGAGATGGAGTTTTCGAGGACGTGGGCGCCCGGCATATTCGAGCCGCCCATCTTGAAGCCGTTGCCGTTGCCGGCGTCGAGGAGCTCGGCGGCGGGGTCGACGGTCAGGGTGCCGTTCTCATCGCAGGAGACGGCGGCGAAGGCCCAATCCTTGGCGGTGCTGCCCGGAGTGACCTTGAGCCAGCCGTTGCGGTAGGCCACCGAGTTGCGGATGGTGGTGTTGCCGATCGAGCCGGTGGCCACCTTGGCGAAGAAGTCCCAGCCGTCGTCGGCGTTGTAGGCGGCGATGCAGCCGTCAAAGACGTTGCCCACGCCGGCGGTCAGCTTGGCGGCAAAGCCGTCGGCGTCCTCCATCTGGGAGTCGGCGTTGTTGATGGAGGTGCAGTTCAAAACGGTGTTGTAGCTGGGCCACTGCGCGATGGTCTCGGCCGAGGAGCCGGAGATCTGCAGGCCGGTGTTGCCGTTGTTGTAGAAGTTCATCCGCTCGATGGTGTTGTGGCTGCCCGAGACCTGCATGCCCTTGGAGCCGTCGGCGGTGTTGGTGACGTTGATGAAGCTGGCCTGCCAGTAGTCGCCCCAGATCTCAAAGCCGGTGCCCGAGCGGCCGAAATCGAGGGTGGCGTAGCCGCCGTCGCCCTTGAGGGTGATGGGCTGCTCGGCGGTGCCGTTGCGGCCGCGGGCCACCTTGAGCAGGGTGTTGCTCATGTCGTAGCTGCCGGGCTGGAGCAGGATGGTCTGGCCGGCGGTGGCGTAGTCGAGGGCGGTCTGCAGGTCGACGGCATCGGCGTAGCTGGCGCCGTTCGCGGCGCTCTGGCCGTTCGGGGCGGCGTAGATGGTGGCGCCGTCGCCGATGGTGCGGACGGTGACCGTCTTTTCCAGCACGGCGGTGTCGTAGCTGTCCAGCACCTCAAAGGCCGAGATCTTGTAATCGGGGTTGGGGGTGAACTCCACCCGGAAGGCGGTGTCGCCCGCGATGGGGTAGGTCTTGCTGAAGGCGGTGTTGGCGGCGATGGCGACGCCCGCCTCGACCAGCGCGCCGTTCTGGTAGACGTTGGCCACGCCGTCGGCGTTGGCCTTAAAGACCAGGGTGTAGCTGTTCTCGGCCGCGGTGGACGGGCTGGTGATCTGGTAATCCGTTGCCACTGCCTCGGGCTCCTGCGGATGCCAGCCGGCGGCGTCCCAGGCGCTGGTGGTGAAAACGATGTTGGAGTAGGTGACGTTCATGCCGCGCGCGGCCGCAAAGCCCACGTAGCCCAGGTCGTCCTGGACTAGCATGGGGTCGTCCAGTTCATCGTAGCTCGAAACGCTCTCGGCGTTCGAATCCTTGGCCGGGATATAGAGGGTATGCTGGCCGAGGACGCTGCCGGTCGAGCCGTCGGCGTTGATGGCATACTGGGTGACGATATAGGCGTAATCGGTCTTTTCCAGGCTGACGCGGTAGGTGTCGCCCTGCTGGATGGCCGCGCCGTTGGGGTCAAAGCCCTGGCGGTAGACCTTCAGCGCGTCGCTGTCGACGGTGGACAGGTCGCTGATGCCGGTGTAGCTGCGGACGCCCACCATGTCCTTGACCTCGCTGGAGCCGTTCATCCCGTCATAGGGGAGCTTGGTGCCGGTGACCGACACGAGGTTGGACTCAAAGCTGGCGCTCTCGCCGTGCTTGCCGATGACGTCCCGGATCATCAGGGCAAAGCCCTCCTGACCGTCGGGGGTGGGGTTGATGTAGTCGATGGTGACGTCGGCCTGCAGATAGAAGTTCTCCTTGGCCGGGTCGATGGTGGTGTAATAGAGGCTGATGCCGTCGGCCGGGTCGGACGAGACGAACTTGCCGCCCTTTTTGTCGATGGTGCCGTCAGCCTTGGCGGTGCTGGACGTCATGACGATCTTGCCGCCGATGCCGTCCGGCGCGCTGACGGTGTTGGCCGTCTCGCTGGTAGACGGGCCAAAGTAGGTAAAGGTCCAGCTCTTGCTGGTGTCGTTGCCAGCCGCGAAGGCCGCCGGGATACAGCTGGCCGTCATGGCTGCCGCGAGCAGGCCGGCGGCAAACCGCCGCAGCCGCCCGCGCGTTTTGGGTGCGTGGCTCATGGTGTTCCTCCTTCTTTTCCCTGCATCGGGTGCAGGCCCCATTTTGCCCGCACGGCCGCCTCGGGTTCGGGCATCAGGATACGCGCCGTGTGGGTTGTATACATCCATCATACAACATTTGGCAAATTTTGCAAGACCAAAGTTGTATCCCGAATGAAAATTGGAAGAAAGACTAAATTTAGGAGGAATTCTTGGGCAATATCACGAGCCGGAACCTACTTGACAGGTGGGGATTTGTGGGCAGCGCTCTTATCGCCCTCTCAGTCTCGCTTCGCTCGACAGCTCTCCTGTATTTCCCCCTCCTCCTGTATTTCCCCCTCAGTCAGCTGCGCTGCCAGCTCCCCCGCACGCGTGGGAGCCTCAGCGGTATGGGATTTTGAAAGGAAACGGAAAAGTTACTTTTCAAATCCATTCCTTATAACCTCTCACGCGTGCGGGGGAGGTGCCGAGCATAGCGAGGCGGAGGGGGAAAATGCGGGGGGAGGTGTCATGCCGCTTTCGTGGCATGACGGAGGGTGCAACAAACAATGCGGGGGCCGGCATTACAACCAGTCCCCGCAGGTAGCGGTAAATTTTACGGTAAAACAAACACACAAAACTTCCGATAGGATCATGTTTACTGAATGCCAATCAATCCTCAAACCTAAACTTTCTGTATTGGCAAGCAAGATGTTCCATCATTTGATGTGTAATTTCTACATATTCACATATATCAGCATCTTCTCTTTTTTTAATGCCCCACCCGTAGCCGTTTGGTCTACAATACTGGTCTATATGGCTTATTAAACTTCCTAGTGCATTCGCATATGCTATCAATTCTTCCTGGGATTCGCTAGATATGCTCAGCGCACACGGTTCATCCATAAGCTGCTTAATTTCCTCATATCCATGTATCACATCCAAATAGTCACGTTCTTCAAAAGGCACATCAAAGGATTGCACGGAAAATATTCTCTCAAAATGATACTTCTGAAAAATCCGTTTCAATTTTATGTGAAATTTTCCTTGTTCGTCGCCTTCACCGCTCATTCTCCGCGCCACTTCTGTTTCATGTTTATTTTTTATGTTTTTCAATACGGCCGGTGTGAATGTCTCCGGGCGACTATCCACCACTTTATGATGGATAGGGCAAAGCAAAATCAGATTTGATTCATCATCTACTGTCCCATCCTCAATACGTTTAACGTTGTATCTTGGTCCACCTTCACTGGTTGCCTCAACGTGACATTTCTGCCCTACATATACATCGTCCAGATAAAATTTATTTGTACAGCCCGGAAATGCGCACTGGTTACCAGACCTCGCAAAAAGTCTCTCCATTACTTCCCTACGATATGTTCTTTTCGCCATGGTATACTCCTTTCATATCTACATATAAACAATGCGGGGGCCGGCCTCTCAGCCAGCCCCCGCAGAGGGACCCTATCTTTCGTGACGCAAAAGTTCTTTTGTTTTGGTGCGATCAACAACAGAAGGAATATTGGTTAGATACTCCTTTTTGCTGTCACATCGGATGGGTATTTACCCGGGCCCGCAAACGGTCTCTAACATTTGCAGGCCCCTTACATCAAATACAGTATGGTGCCCTGTATCTGCTATAAGTAAAGTTAGAAATCAATCAAGCCTGGGGAGCCAGAGTCTTGATGCTGGTGGTCTGGGTGAGAGTATAGGCAACAAAGTAGCTGGTAGTGCCGTTGACGTTCTCGGCGGAGACCATGCTCACAGTGCCGGCGTAAGCGTAATCAGCATACTTGTCATCAGCAGCAAAATTACCATAAGTAGTCCCAACCAGCTGAGCGACAACCTTATCGATCTGAGCAGCAGCCATACGCAGAGCAGCATCCTCGCTCAGAGCCTTGTCGATACGGATAACATCCATCTCGGTGATGACCTTGCCGTCCATCTTGGTATCAACCTCATACTCGGTCCACTCATGGAACCAGAATTTATGATCCTTGCTGGTAACACCGGTAGTCTTCAGAACTTCAGAAATGCCAACCCTCACGCCGGTCAAGTCACTCATGTAGCGATCCAGCTCATTGCGACCATCACGATCGCCCACAGCCTCAACGGCTTTGGTCAGAGCAGCGTCCAGAGAAGCATCGGAAGTAAAGTCAACCTTGACATCGTTGGTAGCGCTCTGGCCGTTGTTGACGGCAGTAACGATAGCGGAAGCGCTCGGGGTAACAACCACATCATCGTTGCCGTTGTTGCCGCTGTTGTCAACGGTCTTGCAGCCAGCCAGCATGCTCATGGCCATAACGCCAGCGAGCATCAGAGAGGCAATCTTCTTGAGTTTCATAATGAATTTTTCCTCCTTATGGTGTATAAAAGATAGAGACCCAAAACAGGCTGAAAGGAAGGTCCTTTCCTTTCAAAGGCATTATAGCATACCCCCTCCCGGTGTCAAGGCCCGATTTACTATTTTTTCGTTTTTGCTTTCTTTTCTTCAGCTCGCGCCGAAGGCGCGAGAGTATATTTTGATTTTTATTCGTCATTTTATGTATATTTATACGTTTTTCTATTCTTCTCCCCTCTCAGGCGCTTCGCGCCAGCTCCCCCGCAGGGGGAGCCAAGTTACCTGCGTCAAACAGGGCAGACTTGGCGGTAAGGCAAAAGCGCAAGAAAGTGCGCCTCACCTGATGCCTGCCCGATACCTACGAGCGTGTCTTGGCTCCCCCTGCGGGGGAGCTGTCACAGGGTGCGCAAGCGCCCTGTGACTGAGAGGGGTGTATGACTGAGAGGGGAGAAAAACAGCAAAAAGAAAAGCGCCCGCTTTCGCGGGCGCTCGGGGAAGTTTCACCAAAATTTCAGGATTGCATAAAATTTCCGTGAAAGAATGTTTTTACTTGGCGGTGTGGTAGCCGTCGGGGTTGTTCTTCTGCCAGTTCCAGCTGTCGGCGCACATATCCTCGATGCCGTACTCGGCCACCCAGCCCAGCTCGCGCTTGGCCTTGGAGG
>DXHQ01000002.1 GCA_019113345.1 Candidatus Faecalibacterium intestinigallinarum | reverse complement strand
CTGGCTTTTAGGTTTCAATCATTTTGTGGCCTTTGTGCACTCAAACTTTTCTTTTGGCTCCATTCATTTTCTCGGGTTGTTTGAAGTCATGCTCTGTGGCGGAATATGGGGAAGCATATTGCTTTTTAAATATCGGTCTAACAACTAAAAAGATTCAATTTTTTGTGTAGCCTCTAATATCGTATTCCATGGGCTGCGGCATTCCAGCGCGACCTACCAGCTCTTGTAGTCCGGCGGCGACTTGGCGACTTAAAGAAAGTCGGTCCGGGGCAACACCGGTCATTCGACAGCAACTACCCTGATGGACACCTACGCCCATACCCAAGACAAGCCCCGGCTGGAGTTGGTCGAGAAGATCGAGGCCAATTTCTACAAAGAGACCTCGGCCAAAGAAAACCAGCAAAGCAAACTGCCGGAGGGCGTCAAAATCACCGGGCAGATGATTTTGGAAGCCATCCGGCAGATGGACGCGGACGAACGCTGGGGGCTGACCCGGGCACTGTTTGCTTAACCGTTCTTCTCTTGATACGATAGAAAGTAGGCTGTGCAGAGGATGCACGGAAAGCCCTCTGTTTTAAGGGAATGTGCAAAGGATGTGCAGAATCTGTGCAGCCTCTTTCTTGCATAAAGAAACAGCGCAAAATCTTACGATTCAGCGCTGTTTATGTGGTGCACCAAGGCAATCCATATCCGAACTTTTTTCCTTTGCCGCAGCCTCGGTGGCCTCGCTGAAAGAAACAGTCTCTGTACCCTCTTTATAGTTAAAAGTAATCAGCACTTTATCGTCATAGAGGTAAATTGCATTGATGAAGGTGTCGATCAGAGCTTGCCGCTGTTTCTTTTGGGACAGGTCCAGCTTGCGGAAGCGGTGGAGCCAGAAGCGGACGAATTCCTCCTTCATCACGGGATTGGCCAATTTTTCTTCGGCAATCTTGACTTCGAGGTCTTTTTTCTGGGCCTCGAGGGCTTCCAACCTCTCCTTGGTGGAGCTGGTCAAAATGCCGGCCTGGATGGCGTTGAGCATATTCTGGATGCCGGTCTCGGTCTCCCGGAGCTGCTTCTCGTAAAGGGGCAGGCTCGTGCTCTCCCTGTTTTGCAGCTCCATGACCGCCGCGACGAGGGAATCGATGACTGCATCGTCTTGAATCAGTTTCATAGTTTCGTTGACTACCAGGTCTTCCAGCCACTGTTTGCGGACCGTCTTTTTGGTGCAGGACTTCCGCTTTTTCGCGGCCGCGCATTTATAATAGTAATGGGCCTTGCCCGTATGGCTCACGCCACTCTCCCCAAACATCAACGAGCCACAACGTCCGCAAAACAGTTTAGGGCGTATCTGAAAACGCAAAAGTGCCAAAAAGACAAGAAAAAGACACAAAAGGGTTCTATCATAGGAAGCAAAGGGAGTGATAGAATGACGATCCATCGGTATGAAGTAACAGATGCAGAATGGGATATCATAGAGCCTATGCTGCCCAAGCATCATATGGGACGTCCTCAAAAGGACCTTCGTGCTCACTTTAACGGCATTCTATGGATTGCTCGCAGCGGAGCCCGTTGGGAAGACCTTCCGGCAAGATATGGGCCGCATCAGACCGTATACAGCTGCTTTTGCCGCTGGCGTGATGACGGCACATTGGAACATATCTTTCATAAACTGGGTGCGAATGCAGAACTCAAAGAGCTGAACATCGACTCCACAACCAGCAAAGTATCTGAACAGGCAAGCCGTGGTCCAAGAAAACGATGAAGCAGGACGCCTGTATTGGGCGGACCCGCGGAGGAAAGAACACAAAGATTCATGCCCTGGTAAATCGGGAGGGGATACCTGTTTGCCTGTCGCTGTCTGCTGGCAACCGCTCTGATTGCGATGAAGCCATCCCTCTTTTGCAGCAGTTTGGAAAAATCAAAGGCAGCAATATTTTGGGTGATAGGGCGTATGGGGCAAAGAAGATTCGACTTTACCTTACTGAACGGGGCGCCCGATACACAATCCCACCGACTAAAAAACTGCTTCATCCCTGGAAATATGACCGGCAGACTTACAAGCGCCGGAATGTAATAGAGCGTTGTTTTTGTCGCCTGAAAGATTTCAGGCGCATCTCTACCCGCTATGATAAGAGAGCGGATTCCTTCCAGGCTTTTCTTTTTCTTGCTGCTTCTGCTGTCATCTTCTCCATTTTGCACATATAAGTTGACTTTTCAGATGCACCCTAACGTTTCTCGTGATGTTCTCCCATTATGCCACATCCTGAGCTTTTGCTAAGTAGAATGGACGGCGAAGGGAGGCATGGGCATGGATAGCGTATATGAAGAGGGCAGGCCGCTCACGGCAGGGGAGGCCGAGTTTATAGCTTTGTTACGGCGGCACCCGGAGCTTTGGCCGCAGGTTAAAGAAATCCTCTCTGCAAAAAAGTTGACCAAAACTTGACCATTCCAGCCCCGGCGGACAAAATAAAAAAGGCCGCAGACGCATTTTTCAACGCATCTGCGGCCTTTTTAGCTGGTGCACCTCCAGGGACTCGAACCCTGGGCCCACTGATTAAGAGGAACCGAAAGACATTTTTCGTCCAGCCTGGCATTCAGCGAAAATCTGTCGTTTTCATCCAATCACCGTTGTTTTATCTGTTTTTATTCATTGCATTCTTTGCACCCTGTGCACGACTTTGCATCCAATTTCCAGCCCTACGATGTGCAGAAAATGTGCAAAAATGTGCAGAGGGCAATCCGTTCCATTCCATTCAGGTTCCGGCAGGGGTCAAGACAATAGGACAAATGGAACAGCCGCCCATTGCGTGTCAAAACGCAGTGGGCGGCTGTCTGCCGTCTTATTACGGCAAAGGTTGATATGAAAGGATAAGAGAATGTCGTCGTTACACGCCCGAATAAGCCTGGAAGCCGCCGTCCACCGGCAGGACGATGCCATTGATGAAGCCGGCAGCCTCAGTGTTCACAAGGAAGAGCAGCGCGCCTTCCAGTTCTTCGGGTCGCCCCATTCGGCCGGCGGGGGTTCCGGCCAGTATCTTCTGAGCACGGGCGGTAGGGGTGCCGTCCTCGTTGTAGAGCAGGCGGGCGTTCTGCTCCGAGACAAAGAAGCCAGGCGCGATGGCGTTGACCCGAATGCCCTCTTTGCTGAAGTGCACCGCCAGCCACTGGGTGAAGTTAGAGACTGCCGCCTTCGCGCCCGAGTAAGCGGGGATCTTGGTCAATGGGGTAAACGCATTCATGCTGGAAATGTTGACGATGCAGCAACCCGGGCGGCCCAGCATCTGTTTGGCGAATGCCTGGGTCGGCAGCAATGTGCCGAGAAAGTTCAGCTCCAAAACACTCGAGACGTTCTCGGGTGAAATGGTGAAGAAGGTCTGCAAGGTCGAGTCGTCAATGTCACCCGGCTCGTAGAATTCCTTGTCGGTGTTGGCCTTGGCGCTGTTGCCACCCGCGCCGTTGACCAGAATGTCGCAGGGCCCGAAGTCCTCCAGCACCTGCTGTGCAACGACTTTGCAGTCGTTCTCGACCAGGACGTTGCACTGGTAGGCTTTGGCGATCCCGCCCTCGGCGACAATGGCATCGGCGTGGACCTGTGCTTTGGAGAGCGTGCGGTTGAGCAGGGCGACTTTTGCCCCAGCGCGGGCCAGAGTCTTGGCCATATCGGAGCAGAGCACTCCGCCCGCCCCAGTGACCACGGCGACCTTACCGGAAAGGTTAGTGTTCAATACGTTTGGTTTCATCGTTCGGTTATTCCTTTCAAGGCGCAAAGGCAAAAGCCGCAAATTGCAGCCTCCCCTCTGTTGTTTCAAAGCGGATATAGAGTGCATGTGTTCCGTCCAGCGGCACCAGTTCCAGCCCAAAGTCCTGCCAGGAGCCAGCCAGCGCCCCCGTGCAGCGGCCCAGACAAAGACCGTCGGGATCGTCGGCATGAATTGCTGCGGAAAAGTGTCCCTCTCCGCGCAGCGTCAAAGTCAAACGCCCGGGGCGGTCGAAGGCAAAGTACTTGTACCCCACTACCGTGCCCGGTCCGATGTTTGCAATAAAACAGGGGTAAGGGCAGGGCTGCCTGCCGCAAGGCTCCTCGTAGATGTGGGGTTCAACGGAACGGCGGCAATCGCGGATGGTGTAACGTTTCGACTGGATATCAGGAGAGGTCAGGCGGCAACAACAGGCCGCCGGATAACTTCCACATGCCGGCAGCGGCCCACCGTTCAGCCCGCAGCTTGTGATCTCAGCCTGGCCAAACCAACCGTCCGACCGGCGTGGCAGCTTTTCGGCACAGCCCTGGCGGCTGGCCTCCTGCCCCGATGTCTGGCGGTGGTAAAAAATATACCAGTCCCCGCCCAGCTCCACAAGGCCGCCATGGTTGTTGCCGTAGGGCATCACAGGGTGGATGTTGCCAGCAAGGCCAAGATCAGCGTTGCTGACCAGCACCCCTGCATAACAATAAGGTCCGAAGGGAGTGTCGGCCAGTGCATAGGCCAGCTCATGGCTTTGCTCGGTCGAGTAGACCATCACATACCGCCCTTCGATCTTGCGGGGACTGCTGGCCTCATAAAAGGCGTGGTTTTCAAAGCCAGTGCCTGCTGCTGTGCCCGCCCCCGGCAGAATGGGTACAGGACCACGGCGGATGGTCATCATGTCGGATTCTAGCTCAAAGCCGAGGCTGGTGGGAGCGAAGGGACTGGCCCTGCCGGTGAAACGTTCCGGAACCGGCATCACCGGTATACAGAAGCCCACATACAGATACACCCGCCCGTCGTCGTCCACTAGGACGCCAGGGTCAAACATCTTGTATCCCTCATAAGGCGTGCCGTCCGGTAGACGGACTTCACCAATCAGCTCGAACGGCCCCGTCGGCGTTTCGCTCACCCCCACCCGGCAAACTTTCTGCGCGTTGGTGTTGAAATAGAGGTAATACCGCCCATCCGGCCCGCGGACCACATCGGGCGCGGCCATGGCATCCCCTTCGGTCATACCGGGCACGGCGCTGCGAGCCAGGCTGACCCCGTGGCAGGTCCAACGGCCCAAGTCATCTACCGGGGCGCTCCAGACCTCGTAGTCTCCGGGACAAAAACCTTTCTCGCCCCCCGCGAGGTCGTGGCTGCCGTAAACATACAACCGTCCGTCAAACACTCGCGGCTCCCCATCCGGGATGTAAGCAGTCAGGGGCAGATAAGGATTCATGGCAGGGGGGTTCATTTCCTGCCCTCCGTCTTTTTAGGGATAGTATTCAGCTTGCGGTTGAGGTCTTTCAAAAAGTCCTCATCCGGTTTATGGGGCATCCGGTTGATGATACGAATCAGGCCCATACTGCGGTATTTGCGGCTCCGCTCATCGTGGGCGATGGCGGGCAGCTCGGTTTCCAGCAGGGCAAGAGCCTCGGCATTGTCAAGGATCTCCCCGATGGGGTCCATGATCGAAAAGCGGTCTTCCGGGAAGAGGTCCTCCCCGCTGTCCTGCATGGTGAACCAGTTTTTCACGTCGATCTCCGGGTTGGGGTCCACGTAGATGTAGCTCTGCTCAGGCTGGGCCACATGTTCGAGGGTGATGCTGTCGGCGCAGCCCGTCCCCTCAGCCCGCAGCTCGAGGGCGCCGGCGTCCAGCGGTACGGTGAAGGAAAAAACGCCCGCCGCGGTCTGCCTGCCGGGTATTTCCCTGCCATTTGTGGTCAGGGTCACTTCCGAACAGTTGGAGTAGACCTTGACGGTAGTGCTTTCTCCGCTTCGCTTTACAAAGCGGCGGCCCGCAATGTGAACAAAAAGCTCCTCCGACCACTGGGCTTTGTAATAATAGAAGGCGTCCTTTTTGGTCTGGCGGTCCCAAGTGACAAGGCCCTTGCTGTTGCGCCCCTTGACGCCGCCCTCATCCCGGATACTGCTGCCAAAGTCGAACAGGTTCCACACAAAGCTGCCCCAGACGGCGGGCTCAGCGGTCAGCTGGGGATAGACCGTCTCATGGTAGAGGGCCTGGTACTCCTCCGAATAGTCTTTGCGCCGGGGCGTCTCGCTGTGGTAAGCCAAATTGCAGTCCACCCCGTACTCCGAAAAGCCGAGGGGAACGCCGGGATTGTCGTTGCGGAACTTGCGAATAAAGCCGGCATAGTCCCCCATCTCGCCGTAATACCAGCCATAATAGAGGTTATAGCCGATGCAGTCAGGGATGAAGTTGAGCTGGCTGTTGTTCTTGACGCAGTAGAGGTTAGCCGCCGTAGTCAGGCGGGAGGGGTCGAGCTGCTTTGCCAGACCGTTGAGCTTTGCGACCTTGTCGTACATCTCCAGGCTCTCACCCATCATGGCGATTTCGTTCTGGATACCCCAGAAACAGATGGAGGGGTGGTGCCTGTTCTGCAGGATCAGCTCAGTGAGCTGGCTTTTTGCGTTCTCGAACACACCGTCGTTGGCGTCCGGCATGGCCAGCATGGGGATCTCGGCCCAGACCACAAAGCCTTCTTTGTCACACAGGTCATAGAAATACTGCGGGTGCTGGTAGTGAGAAAGGCGCACTGCATTGGCCCCCAGCTCCTTGAGGATGGCCATGTCCTCATCCAGTTGAGCACGGGTGAAGGCGCAGCCCATTCTCTCGCGGTCCTGGTGCTTAGCGACGCCGTTCAGCCGCAGATGCTTGCCGTTGAGGGAGAAGCCCTGCGCCGCGTTCATCTCGATTGAGCGGAAACCAAAGCCCAGTTCCACTGCATCGCAGACAGCGCCCTCCCGCAGCAGCTCAGCCCGCAGTGTGTAGCAGTGGGGGTCAGCCTTGCCGTTCCAGAGGCGGGGATATTCCACCTGCATGGTCACATCCCTCCCCGTTATGGCAGACACTTCGCAGGCGGCCGCAATGCAATTACCGTCCAGAATGGTGTAGCGGGCCATGGCCCCCTCTCCCCCTGTGATGTGAGGGGTGATCTTCACTGTACCGTCGGCCTCGGCGTCGATCTCTACTCCCTGGGTGCCATAGTAGAGCAGGTCGAAGTGGGTGCCATCCACCTCGATCAGCTTAACATCACGGTAGATGCCGCCGTAGTTGTCAAAGTCGCCGGTCAGGGGGTTGACATCGCTGTAACGAGTGTTGTCGGCGTGGACGGTGAGGGTGTTGGCCCCTTCCACAAGTGCCTCGTCCATCGCAAAACGGAAGGTAGAGTAGCCACCCCGGTGCTCGCCCAACAGCTGGCCATTCATCTCCACTTTACAGACGCCGGCCACGGCTTCAAACTCGATAAAATGCCGCTTTTCCAGCTGGCGTGCATCCATCCCGAAAGTCGCCTGGTAGACACATTCGCCGGTCTGGCTGGGATCATCCTTGTTCCAGACGTGCGGCAATGTGACATCCTGCCAGACCTTCGACTCCGGCGCGGGCAGCGGTATACCGGGACTTTCCAGCCGCGCAAAACGCCAGTTGAGGGCATTGAGAGAATAGATCGTTCGCATAAAGTTCCCTCCAGTTTTATTTCCCGTTTAGGGCCAGCCAGGCGTCCAGCTGACGCTGTTTTTCTTGGATGATGGCGTTGATGCCGGCGTCCTCCAGTTCCTGCAAAAAGGCGGGGATCGTGCTTTCCGGTTCAAGGAAGCCGCAGAGCAACCCCTTGTGGTACTTTTCCACTACCGTTTTGCAGGCCTCCGCCTCGGCGGCGTAGGCGCTGGCATCGCAGACAAAGCCGTAGGCCGGCGAATAGCGCACCTGCGTTTCTTTGGGGATAAGGCGCAGTTTTTCTAGGCTGACTTTTTGCTGTGCCGCCTGCCAGCCGGGCCAGGCCCATTTGTTGCCCGACCAGCTGGCATCGGTCACGGTCAGCTCCCCGGCGGCATCCAGGCGATAGTCGGTCCCCTGCTCCCCAAAAAGGAGCAGCAGGGCGATGTCGGGGTCGCTGTAGATGGCCTGCAAAAGCTGTACCGCCTGCCAGGGCTGGGCGCTCTGGGCCGAGACGCCCCAGAATACATAGTTCGTGTTGGTATCAAAGGTCGGCTCGGACAGACGCAGCCGGACCCAGCCTTCCGACGCACCGTATTCGCCGCTGCGCTGCAAAAAACAGCATCCTATCCCCTGCAGGATTTGCAGCACACCGTTCACCTGTCCCTCGTAGGCGTCGGGCAGGATCAACCCCTCCTGGTACCACTGGCGCATCCGGCGGCAGATCATCCGGTAGCGGGTGCTGGCGTAGAGGTTTTCCACCGTGGTGTCGCCGCCGTCCTCATCCACCAGAACGCCGAGATCATCCCCCAGGCTGTCCTGGCCGAAGTAGCTCTGCATCGCGCCGTAGTGGGGTACCAGGGGCGCGCGGCCGGGGTAAAGCTCTTTCATCCGCAGCAGCAGCCCGTGCAGTTCGTTCCAGCTCCACAGGCGGTCGCCCTGGGGGATGCTCAGCGCATCGGCTGTCTCCTGCTGCATCTGGCAGGTGGTGAACTGCATGGTCTCGCTGTACTGGGTGACGCCATAGTAGTCGCCGTCCCGCCGGGTGCAGCCCCACAGGGGCCGCGGGATCTGCAAGCTGTCGAGATAATCCTCGTCTATATAGCCGTGCAGGTTGCGCAGACAGCCGCTGTCGTAGAGGCTATCAAAGGCGGACTGCTGGTAGATGGGAAACAGGTCGGGGGCCTCCCCCTGCAAAAAGGCGATGTTCAGCCGTTCGTTGTAGCTGCTGCGGGTGACCATGGTCAGCTCGACCGAAAGGCCCAGCTTTTCCCGGGCAAGGGCATCCAGCCGGGCTTCAATGCGGCGGTGGGTCGCCTCGTCGATGCCGCCGATCCCCCACAGCCGCACCACCGGCAGCGTCTCGGGCACAGGGCTGGCCGCAGGGCTTTCCGTTCTGCCGCAGCCAGCCAGCAGCAAAGCTGTGCCCGCCGCCCCGCGCAGGAACGCGCGGCGGCTCATCTTCCCGGCCGGCGTCATGGTTTTGGCTCCTGTTCCGTTGCCTTGCGCTCAGCGCTGGGGGAGCACTGGAAGGCCGCCTTATAGCTCTGGGAGAACTGGGAGAAGTTCGTATACCCCACCCGCATGGCCACGATGCTGACCGGCAGGGCTGTCGTGCGCAGCAGGCTGCGGGCCAGCAGCATCTTCTGCCGGACGATATACTCTTTCAGGGAGCAGCCCTTCTCCTTGCTGAACAGGTGGGACAGATACCCCGCGCTGACGTGGGCGTAGGCGGCCACATCATCCCGGCGGATGTTCTTTTCCAGGTTGTGCTTGATGTACTCCTCCGCTTTCAGCACGATACGGCGGCTGCCCTCTTCCCCAGCCAATCCCTCGTACTGGCCGCAAACGTAAGCCAGGAAAGTTTTCATCTCCTCCACCGAGTGGGCGGCGTTGCGGTAAAGCTCGAAAGCCCCCGCTGTATCAAAGAGGTTTTTGGGGTCGATGCCGCTCTCCTCTGCAACGTCGTAGAGCGCCTGCATGAAGTCCTGATAAAAGCCGCGCAGGGCGGCGGCATCCAGCTTGCCCTCGGCCAAAAGCTGGTCCAGCCGGCCGAACAGCCGGGCCTGCGCCTGCGTGCTGAGGCCCTGGCCCAGCAGCCGGGCGATCTCGCTGCTGTCGAAGGCGCCCGCAGCGGCCCTCGTCCCGGCGGCGGCGCTCTCGCCGCGGCAGATCTGCACTACGCCCCGCCGGGCGATGTTGTCGGCGTGGGCGGCGGTCAGCTTTTCACGGGCTTCGGGCAAGTCCCGCACCAAAACGGGCGAGAGAAGGTAGACCGCCGCCTCGCCGTGGAAGTATAGGCGGAAAGCGCTGCACAGGTATTCATATTGTTTGGCGGCGCTGCCGGCGTCCGGCGCCGTCTCGCCCCAGACCATGCAGCAGTAATCCTGCGGCGCCAGCTCGGCCAGCACGGCTTTGCAATCGCAGGCTGCAAACAATTCATCCACCATATTTTTCATGGCGTAAAAGAGGGTGTCGCTGTTCCAGCTGTTCTCAGTGTTCCAGCGCAGGATGCAGATCTCCGCCAGGCAGACCTCGTCCTCAAAGGCTGGCAGCCGGCCGGCAGCCAGCACATCCCGGTACGGGGCTTGCTGGCGGCTGACCAGCCAGGACTGCAAAGCCATGCCCTCTATCAGTTCCCGGCGCTTTTGCGGCTCTTCGCCGGCGGGGGAGGTCTCCTGCCGGCGCACCCGCTCGCCGCACTCCTGGATGGCCTTGCGGACCACCCGCAGCACCTCGGCGTAAGGGGCTGGCTGGACGATGTAGTCGGTCACATCCAGCGGGATGGCCTCCCGCGCATACTGGAAGTCGGGGTGGGCAGTGAGCAAAATGCAGCGGGTGGGCATTTTCTGCTCGCGCACCCAGCGTATGAGGGACAGGCCGTTCTCCATCGGCATCTCGATGTCGCAGAGCATGACGTCCACCGCGTTCTTTTGCAAAACGGTGCGGGCCTCCAGCGCATTGAGCGCGATGAACACCTCCGAAAAGCCCTCGGCTTTCCAGTCAATGCCAAAGCGTAGGCCCTGCGCCACATAGATCTGGTCATCCACGATCAGCAATTTCATCTTGTAAGCTCTCCCCTTTCTCATCCGGTATAAACAGATCGACGCAGGCGCCGCAGTATTCGTCGTCCTCCATCCCGTTATAAAAGGCGATGTGGAAGGCCTCGCCGTACAGTTCGCGGCAGCGGCGGACGAGGTTGGTCATCCCCACATGGCCCTCCCCGCCGGCGCCGCTTTCCAGGTGGTTGAAGCGGTCGAGCCATTCGGGCGCAAAGCCGCCGCCGTTGTCCCGCACGCTGACATTGAGCAGCGGCGCGCCCTCCTCCCCTTCCAGCAGGCAGGCGGTGAGCAGGATCTTGAGGGGCCGGTCCTGCCGAAAGGAGTACTTGACGCAATTTTCCACCAGGGAGAGGAGGGTCACCGGCGGAATGGCCTTTTCCCGCAGCGCCGGCTCCACCTCGACGCTGCACTGGATGGGGTAGGTCACGTTCATCGAGCTGAACAGGGCCATATAGTTCCGGCAGAGCTCCAGCTCCTTGCCAAGGGTGGTCAGCTGGGCGTGGTCCGAAAAGATATAGCGCATATGCACCGACAGGTAGCGGATGCTCTCCTGCATCTTTTCCGGGGTGCTGACCTGAGCCATCGCATAGAGGTTTTTCAGGCAGTTCAGATAGAAGTGGGGCCGTATCTGGGAACGCAGGTATTGTAGCTGCGCGTCCCGGCGCTCCAGTTCTTTTTCGTAGGCCTTGACCTTCCACTCGGTGATCTGGGAGAGCAGGTTTTTCAGCGCCGCGTTCATCTGGCGGAACTCCGCCCCGCTGTACACATGGTCCAGCACGTCGGGGGTCAGGCTGCTGTTTTGCAGCCCCTCCATGGTGGCGGCCAGGCGGGCCACCGGGCGGTAAAAGCCATTCCAGAGATAGGCGACCCCCAGCGCAAAGATCAGCAGCACAGCCGCCGCCAGAGCGATCAGCAGCAGCGGCAGCGCGCCGGTAAAGCCGGCCGGCTGCGGTGTGAAGCGGGCCAGCGTCAAGCCGTCCTCGCTGGCCTGCGCCACAAGATACCCGCTTTGAAAGACGGCCCGGCCGGGCGTGCCGGGCAGCGCAAAGGGCGTCTGCGCGTCAAAGAGGGGCTGCCCTTCGTAATAGAGGGCCGTCACCGCATCCGCCCCCGCCGGGGCCGCCGACAGCAGCCCCGACAGCGGGCAGGCCACGCAGCACAAGATCTGCTTGTACTGCGCCACCCGCACATACAGCACCTCGTCCCCGGCCTGCACGCAGAACCAGCGGTCGGCGGGTTGACCCCTCTGCCGCAGTTCGGCCTGCAAAGCCTGACGGAAGCCACGTTCTTCCAAAAGGGCAAGCTCGTCCTTCAAATTGACGCTCTGCCGCGCCGCCAGCATAAAGTCCAGCCCCGTGTGGTAGAGCGCGACAAGGTATTCGCCGCCGCTCATCCCGGCCATGGCCGCCAGCTCGTTTTGCAGCGCGTCGCTGGCAAGGTAGAGCGCCTCCCGGCTGGTCTGCCCCGACAGATTCTGAAAAGTGTCGTTGGTGACCGCCAGATAGGACAGGTACTGCTCCATGCTCTCTTTGCGGTTATGGAACTCCTGCATATAGCTTTGCAGCGGTTCCTCCGCTTCCAGCAGCATCCGCTCGCGCAGGTCGCCCACCATCACCGAGCCGTACACCGCCAGCAGCAGCGTGAACGCCGCCAGCAGCGCCAGCGTCAACATCAGCAGCCGCCCGCGGACAGTGCCCGCCTGCCGGTCTTTTCGCATCCGTCACCTCTCCCCTCTCTGTTTTGATAAGGGCAGTATACCATATCCGGCAAAAGTGCCGCAAGGCCGCGCTTACAGCCTGGTATCCCACCGGCCGCAGAAGACGTTCTCGTCAACCTTACCCTTAAATTCGCTCTGTCCGGTCAGCTTTTGGATGGCGGCGCGGATGTGGGCGCGGTTCGGCGCGTAGGCGTTGACAAAGGTGTGTATCTGCGGCAGGTCGATCAGGTGGTTGGTATAGTTGAGGCTCATAGCCACAGTGGGCACTTCCTCGTTGTACCAGGGCAGCTCCATGCTGTGGTTGCAGCTCCAGCGGATGCGAACGTTGTTCTCCTGCGCGTAGCCCTTGACGTTGACGACGATCAGCGCCCAGTCGTGCTGCGCGGCGAACGCTTCCCGGCTGGAATGTCCCAGCATCTTGACAAAATTCATGGGGGACACGCCGTTTTCGATCTCCAGCGCGTGGTAGTTGGGGCACAGGTCCACTTCAAAGCCGGCGCGCTCCAATTCTTCCACCACTACCTGCTTGGTGGGGTCGCCCTTGTAGCCCTTGGTGGTGGGGGTGCTGCCGACATAGACCAGGAACACCCGCTTTTTCTTTTCGGGGTCGATGGGCAGGTTGCCGCGGGTGTCCTTCACAAGGGTGATGCAGCTGTCGGCCGCGGCGGCGCTGTACGCCTGGTGTTCTTCGCAGCCAAGGCAGTCAAGGCCGGCGGCGTCGGGGATGCGGACGCGCTCCTCATACAGATGCAGGTGCGCCTTGAGGCCCAGGATGCGGTGCAGCGCGTCGGACAGCCGCTCTTCGGTCAGCCTGCCGCTCTCGTAAGCGGCGCGCAGGAAAGAGACGTCCTCTTCCACATCGTTGGCAAACAGGATCATGTCGCAGCCGGCCATGATGGCGCCGGGAACGGAATCCCGCCGCTTTTCTACTGCACTGAAACCCACCATGTGAGTGGCGTCAGTGATGATGACCCCGTTGAAGCCCATATCTCCGCGCAGCAAGCTGGTCAGGAGCTCCGGCGCAAGGGTGGCCGGCTTGATGTCCTTGTCGGCGATGCCGGGGCAGAGCTTCCGGCTCATCTCGGGCAGAGCGATGTGGCCCACCATGACGGCTTCCAGCCCGTCGGCGATCAGAGTGCGGTAGACCCTGCCGAAGGTCGCCTCCCAGTCCTTCACGCTGAGGCTGTTGACCCCCATGGCCAGGTGCTGGTCCAGTTCCTCGACGCCATCGCCGGGGAAGTGCTTTGCCGTGCAGGCCATGTTGGGGTTGGCGTCCTTGACGCCCCGGATGTAGGCCCGGGCGTTGGCGATCACTTTGTCAGGATCGGAGCCGAACGACCGGGTGTTGACGATGGTGTTGCGCCAATTCTTATAGACGTCCACCACCGGGTTGAACATCCAGTTTGCGCCGAGGGCGCTTGCCTCCCGGCCGGCGACGAGGCCGACGTGGTAGGCGTTCCCGGTCTCCTCCCCTGCGCCGCACTCGGCGGCGGTGGCCACGAAGGTGCCCTCGGGAGCAGTGCCGCTGCCGCCGTCGTCACAGTTAGCGGCGATCAGCAGGGGCAGTTTGCTGTACTTCTGGAAGGTGGTCAGCTGGTCATAGATCTGCTGTTTGTTGCCGCCGTTCTGCCACCGCAGGCCGCCCATGCGGGACTTGTCCAGCAGATCTACTACCTGCTTTTCCCCAAAGCCGGGCTGGGCCTGGAGGATGACAAAGAGTTGGCCCAGCTTTTCATCCAGGGTCATACCGGCGATGGCGTCTTCCACCCACTGAATTTGCTCGCCGCTGAGATAAAACGGTTTTGCTTTGAGATCGACCATGAGAGTTGCTCCTTTCCGTTACGCTTTATCCGAGAGGTTGTCCAAAAACGCCTGCGCCTTCTGTGCGCCGTAGGGGCCGTAGCTGCCGTCCAAAAGGCGGGCCAGCGCCTCGAGGAACACGGCCCAGCTCTCGGCCTCGTGCCGGACGAGGATGGGATAAAAATACACCCCGTTTGCCTCGGCCGCGGCCTTGTCGCCCGGCGCGTCGCCGCACATCAGGATGTGGCCGGGGGCATAGCCCTTCTTTTTCAGTTCCGCGATGCAGTGAGCCTTGCTGCCCGCATCCTGGCAGAGCAGCAGATCGACCGAGTCCAGCAGGCCATACCTGCCCCACTCTTCCACCACGGCGTCCCGGTTGGCGCTGGACACCACCGCCAGGTCGGCAGCAGCGTGGGCCGCCTGCAAGGCTTCGGCCACGCCGGGGAAGGCTTTCTTCGACTCTGCCGGCAGGGCCGCGATGGCTTTGTTGACAGCTTTGGACCAGCGCAGAGCCCGGGCGAAGATGGGGTTTTCGGTCTGTTTGTAAGCCTGCTCCACCGCGTCGTTGCTGGGGGCCGCGCCGCTGTCCACCCAGGCCAGCAGGTCCGGCAGGCCCTCGATGGGGGTGTACTGCTTGTCGATCTCGGCCAGCGCCATGGCCAGGCCTTTGAAGCGGTTGATGCCGCGGGTCATGGTGTAGAGGTTGATTTCGTTCCAACGGGCGAGGATGGGCTGCGCCCACTGCTGCAAGCCCCACTCCTCCACCATGCAGGGGCCGAAACAGGTGTGGTGTTTGATATCCATGGTGTCGATGGCACAGCCGTCTGAATCGACGCAGATCAGGTAGTCTTTCTGTTTTGCAAAGGTTGCGAGGGTCGTTGCCATATGGACAAACCTCCTGAAAAGCTCCCCTACCAGAATGGCGGGCGCAGGCCGTGAAACCCGCGCCCGCCGGCGGTAAGAGAAGAAATAATGAGATGGAATTATCTTGTTTTATGCGGCGGCGCGGGCCTTCTTCATGGCCTGGGCCTGAGCGATCCGCTCGCGGTCGTGCTTATACTGGGCGATGCGGTAGCTGTTGGCCTGCCAGATCAGGAAGGCGATGAACAGCGCCATGTTGATGCAGCTGCTGACGGCGTCCGAGATGTTGAATACCAGCAGGCCCATCGCAAAGATGCGGATAGCCACCGACGCCGACACGACGCCCACCGCCTGGTTGATGTAGCGGGACAGGAAGTTGCAGCCGATCATCATGGGGAACATATTCGCCATAACGCTGCCGTTGCTGGTCAGGCCCATGGTGGCAGCCATCGACCCGGCGAAAGCCGCGTCCAGCACACCGGAGACGCCTACCAGTAAGCCTGCCACCGCGTAGCAGACGGCCACGTTTGCAAAGACATTGACGCCCGCGTTGGCCGCGATGAACTGGGAGCCGCGCACCGCCCGGAAGCGGTAGCCGAAGGTGGTGTAGGTCATCAGGAGGAGCATGGCCACCAGCATGGCAGCCACCACTGCGATGGTGAAGTTGACGTCGGACAAAGCCGCAGAGCCGGCAGCCGTCACCATCTTGAAGCCCGCGCCGCCCGACAGGGCGAAGCCGACGCACTCAAGGATGCAGGCCATGCCGATGCCAAGGACCATGGGCGGGATGCGCAGAGTGACAAACACGGTGCCCACAAGCCCCCCAAACAGGACGCCGAACAGGATGGCAAAGACCAGGATCCAAATGCCGCCCAGGCCCAGTGCGGTGGCCGCAAAGCCGCCGCAGATGGTGGCCGCCACCCGCTGTGCGCCGAGGGACAGGTCCATACGGCCGCTGGTCAGGTTCATCGACCAGGCGAAGGCGATGGCTGCCGAAATGCCGGAGGACCGGATCAGGTTCTTGATGTCAAGGCTCGACTTGATGATGTGCTCGCCCTGGGTAAAGAAAGCCAGCGCCTCCATGATGACGAACATGGCCACCGGCAAGGCCAGCGCAATGGCGACGCTTTTGAGCGCCCTGACGATTTGATTGGACTGTTTCATAACACAGACGCCTCCCTCGTGCTGTCAGTTCTCTTATGCGAACTTAGTCATCAGATAGTCGGTGGTCTGCTTGGCGCCCAGCGCGTCGATGTCCGCATAGGTGATCTCGGGGTGCAGCAGGCTGCAAACGCTGAGGATCTCGTCCTCGGTGATGAAGGCGTAGGGCAGATCGTCGCCGGACAGGACATTGTACTCCTCGGCGCTGGTGATGACGGTGGGCCGCATACCGGGCACACGGCTGCAAGTGCCGTCCTCGCTGCGCATCTGTTCGACATAGCCGTCCAGAGCGTTGCGCAGGACGATGATGCCCGCCAAAAATTCGTACAGGCCTGTGCAGACGATGGCGTTCAGGGCCGGATGGCCGGTGGAGTCCTGGCTGTTGAAAGCGGTGCCCACCATTTCGGAGAAGGTGTTGCGGCTGATGATGTTGATGTTCTTGCCCAGGGCTTCCTCCACCTCGTTGATGGCGATGCTCAGGGAGCCGTAGATGTCGGTGGTGCCCACCACGACGTCGTAGTCGCCGGTCTGCAGCAGGGGCGAGACCATGTTGGCCAGGTCCTCCATGCCGGGCATGATGGTGATGCGCACGCCCTTGTCGTTCTCGGCCTCTACCTGGACACTGCTGGTGGCCAGGGCGTTCAGGTCCTCGTTGTAAGTCAGGCCATAGACGTCCTCCAGGGCACGCAGGCTGCCCACCGTGCCCTCGATGAAGCTGGTCGCGCCGTAGCAGGCCGCGCCGGACAGGATCAGGATGCTGTGCTCTGCGCCGTCGCCCACCACCGAGGTCAGCGCCTCGGCGTAGGAGTCGCCGTAGCCCTCAGCAGACGCGCCGCAGACCGAGACATAGCAGGGCAGGTCCTGGTTTTCAGCCGCGTTGCTCGAGCTGATGCCCACGAAGTAGAGGCCCAGGTCGTTGCAGACGGCGGCCGCCTGGTCGATGGCGTTGCTGACGTTGGTCAGGACGGCGTCGCAGCCCGAAGCGTAGGAGTTCTCGATGAAAGTGGTCAGAGCGCCGGCGTCCGAGATAGGCTCGGAGTGGACGAATTCGAGGTTGAGCAATTCGCCGATCTCGCCGTCGAAGTGGGCCTTGGTCTGGACGACGTCGTCGTTGGCGCCGTTCCAGGCGATGGCGATCTTCTTATGCTCAAAGCCGCTGCCGGACGCAGCGCCCGAGGCCGCGGCGGTACTGCCGGCATTCGCCGCGCTGCTGCCGCCGGAACTGCCGCAGGCGGCAAGGCCAAGGGTCAAGGCCGACATACCGGCCAGGGAGAGGAACTGCTTGCGCGAAATCTTTTTCATAAGAGTGACCTCCAAAATCTTTATTTGTATCGTGTGTTTTATGCTTTTTTCGATTCAGCCGTCGCGGCTGGGCAGGCCCTTGGGCCGGGTCTGGCTGACGCAGACCAGCACGATGAAGATCACACCGCGGATGGCCTGCAAAATGGTGCTGGACACGCCGATCATCAAAAGGCCGTTGTTCAAAACAGTGACCAGGACCGCGCCCACCACCGCCGAGTAAGTGTTGGAACGGCTGCCGCCGAAGCAGGACATACCGCCCAGGACGATGGCCAGCATGCAGTCCATGTTCAGGCTGGCGCAGGTGTCGGTAGTGATGGAGCCGTTGCGGATGATGGTCATGATGGCGCCAAAGCCGACGCCGATGCCGGCGATCACGAAGGCGATGAAGAGATACCGTGCCATGGGGAAGCCGGTCAGCTCGGCACAGCGGTCGTTGATGCCGAGGTAGCGCAGCTTGCGGCCGAGGGAAGTAAAATGGAACAGAATGGTGCAGAATGCAAAGAAACCCAGGAAAAGGATGTAGGGCACGCCGGCATTTTTCAGGCCGCTGGTCACGTCATAGGGCAGGGACAGTGTGGTGGAACCAAGGATGCCCTGCTGCATCGAGGCCAGCAGCGTCATCATGACGACGGTGATGTACAGCACCCGGACTTTCAGAGTGGTGCTGAGCAGCGCAGTGATGGCCAGGGTGATGACGCCCGCCACCACCGAGACGAGGAACATGACCGGCACCGAGACGGTGCGCACATACATCTGGGCCGCGATGGTTGCGATGAGGGCGGTGGATGCGCCCATCGAGATGTTGACGTTGCCGGTGGCAAAGATGAACACCGCGCCGCTGGCAACGGTGGCCACCACCAGGGCCTGGTCCACCACCATGCGCAGATTGCGCAGGTTGCTGAACCGCCCGCCGGTCAAAACGCTGAACAGGAGAACCAGCAGCACCAGAATGACCGGTGAGAACAGCCGGCTGGTCCAGCGGCTCTCTTTGAGTTTCTGAAACGTGTTTTGCATGGATGCCGCCTCCTTAAATCATATACTCGATCAGGTCGTGTTCGGTGGGGTTTTCGCTGCGCAGGGTCTCATGGACGACCTGTCCGTCCTTCATGATGAGGATGCGGTCGCTCATGCCGATCAGTTCGGGCAGCTCCTCGCTGATGAGAAGGATAGAGCGGCCCTCCTTCTTCATTTTATAGATCAGCTGGTACATGGCGGCCTTGACGCCAATGTCGATGCCGCGGGTGGGACAGTCCAAAATCAGGATGCGGGAATCTGCGCCGATCCACTTGCCAAAGACCACCTTCTGCTTGTTGCCGCCCGACAGGGTGTTGACCATGTGGTACTGGGAGGCGCACTTGAGGCTCAGGTCTTTGATCTCTTTGTCCACATAGGCTTTCTCTTTTTTAAAGGAGATGATGGGACCGAAAATGCGATTGGCCTTGTAGCCGGTGGAGGCGATGTTGTCACGGATGGAACCCGGCAGGCCCACCGACTCATGGTCACGGTCCTTGGAGGTATAGCCAATGCTGTTGGCGATGGCGGTCTCGGGGTTTTTCACTTCTACCTGATTTGGCCCGACCGTCACCTTGCCGTCCAGGATCTTCTCCGCGCCGAACAGAGCCTTGCCCACCGTGTGCATCCCGCACTCGGACAGGCCGCCGATGCCCAGGATCTCGCCCTTGTGCAGCTCCAGGTCGAAGCACATCAGGTCCTGCCGGGTGGTGATGCAGTCGGCCCGCAGCACCACCTCGTCGGAATAGCCGTCGTAGTCGCTGCGGTAGTAGTCGCCCTTGACCTCGCGGCCGACCATCATCTTTTTCATCAGGTCGGGGTCGAACTCACTTTTGTCCAGCGAGCCGATGATCTTGCCGTCCCGCAGCACGGTGACGGCGTCGCACTGCTCGATCAGCTCGTTCAGGTCGTGGCTGATGAACAGGACGCTGTGCCCCTCGCCCGAAAGCTGATGCATCAGCTTGTACAGCAGTTCACGCCCGGTCTGGGACAGGGCGGTGGTGGTCTCGTCCACGATGAAGATCTCGGGCTTCCAGTACATCCCCTTGGCGATCTCCACCAGCTTGCACTGCTGCATGCTCAGCCGGCCCGTCCGCATCGAAGCGTCGATCTTGATGCCGAGGGAATCCAGCAGTTTCTGGGCTTCCTGCACCATCCTGGCGTGGTTGACGAAAGGCCCCTTGGCAAACATCTTCTCGTGCCCGAGGAAGATGTTGTCCGCTACCGGGATGTCAGGGATCGTACCGGCTTCCTGTACGATCATGCAGATGCCGGCGCTCTGGGCTTCCAGGGTACTGGCCGGGTTCCAGGGCTTGCCCTTATAGAACATCTCACCGCTGGTAGCCTTCTGGATGCCTGCCGCAATGGATGACACCGTCGATTTGCCGCTGCCGTTCTCCCCGATCAGGCCGCGGATCTCGCCGCGCTTGACCACGAAATCGACGTGGTTCAGCGCAACGGTGACGCCAAAGTTTTTGCACATATCTTTGACTTCCAATAAAACTTCGCCCTTTTGAGGCATAGGCTCTCTCCTCCTTACTCTTTGCGGAACCAGACTCTCTCGCTCCGTCTTTTCTTGAGCCTATTGTAAATTTTCTGCGCTGCGCGCACTATCTGAAATGTGTTCAAAATTGTCAAAAATGGGCTGTGCCGCAGCTCCCCTCGCCAGCATTGTCGTTTTTGTGACGCCGGCTGTCGATTTTGTGCTTTTCGCAGCCAAAAGGAAAACCGGGCCTGCACCGCACAGATACAGGCCCGGCCTCCCGCCCTCAGCGGGCAGAATGGGGATCAGGAACGCTTATAGGAGGAGCGCAAAAAGGGAATCTCTCGTGAAAGCAGAAAAACTCAGACCTCTTCGTCTACGTCCGCCATAACCAGCTCGGACGTGTCAAACCAGAGGGACTGGCCGCTGCTCTGGGCAGTCTCCCAGACCGGCAGACCGTCGCCGTTGGGGTTGCCGGTACGGGCAAAATTGGTCAGGTAGCCCACCATAGTGTCGGACAATGCCTGATCCTCCTCGGTGAAGGGGCGCCAGCAGTTTTCCAGCGTACCGAACCAATACCACAGGTCGGCGCTGTGGAAGGCGCCCTTCTCATCGCCGGGCAGCTGCCGGGCAAAGCAGTAGGCGTAGCTGTTTACCGGCTGCTTTTCGCACCAGTTCAGGGCATCCAGCGCGAGACCGGTCACCTGGTCTTCGGTATTGCCGCCGCACAGGTAAGGTACCGGCAGGGTGAAACCATCGTTTGGGAACAGAGCGTTATCCCAGACAGGACCCAGATTGTTCATGACGCCCATGTAACCATAATCCGGGTGAGCAAATAGCGCCCCCATGGCTGCCAGCACTTCTTCGGATGAGAGGGCGCGCAGCTCCTCAAGGGTGGCTGCGCCGGTGGCTTCTTTCCAGACCTTCCAGAAGCCGTATTTAGCCTCCATGTTTTCCTCACCGGCAAAGAGGGACGATTCGTCACCCGCGCCGCTGGACATGACCACCCGGCGGACCAGCCCCTCGGCGGCGTGGGTACTGGACAACATCTGGACGCTCTTCGCGCCGGCGCTCTGGCCCATCAGGGTGATGTTGTCGGGGTCGCCGCCGAAGGCCGCAATGTTGTCGCGCACCCACTGCAAGGCGCACAGCTGGTCGTATAGGCCGTAGTTGCCGGTGTGCCCGGCCTCGGCGGCCAGCTCGGGCAGACAGGCATAGCCAAAGACACTCAGGCGGTAGTTGAGAGTCACCCCGATCACGCCGTGGCTGGGCCAGACCGGTTCGTCGAACACCTTATCCCAGCCGGAACCGCTCAAGAATGCACCGCCGTGGATGTAGACGATGACCGGCGCATTTTTGGCGTCATCAGGGGCCCAGATGTTCAGATACTGGCAGTCCTCGCTGTAGGTGTAGTCCAGCCCCTCGCGGAACTCACGGTAGTAGAACTGGTCGCGCCCGTTCTTCCACTCGGGGGTGATGGCGTTTTCCTGCATGGCGCAGGGACCGAATTCACTTGCGTCGTAGATTCCGTTCCAATGGGTCACCTGCCGGGGATATTCCCACCGGCCCGCCTCTGCATAGCGGATGCCCTTATAAGCGGTCACGCCGGGCGCTTTGGCCGTGACGCCCCGAATGTATCCGCAGGGCGTGCGGCGCAGGTGGTCGAAAAAGGGCAGGCAGGCGGAAGCGCTGACAGGGGCAACACTGGAAACTGCTCCGACGGCTGCGGCAGCACCCAGCGCAGATAGGAATCGGCGGCGGGAAATTGGCTTTTTCATTGGTCTGATCCTCCTCATTTTTGATGGACGCTGCGTGGCTTTTATCCGTGCCATCCACCTTTGTTGCGGCTATTGTAAAATTTCTGCGCACCGGCTTCTATCAAAAATATGTCCAGAATTGTCAAAATCAGGCTGTCCTGCCAGCCGTCCAGGAAAAATTGTTGAGTTTGTGCTTGATTTTATTCATTTTATGACAACTTTCCCATTGCATCATAATTATGTCTTATCTACCAAATTTTTATATTCAGATTTGTTCATCAATCCAAATTTCAAATTGTTTTCTTGACACTTGGCCCCTCTCATGGTACCCTTTAATCCACACGAATCACTTTACTGTGATAAACCGCTGCCCCGCAACCACACCGAACCATTTTGCCGCCGCTTTCCTCCGACAAAATCCTTTGGTCTCTTGCGGGGCGGTTTTCTTTATATTCCGAGAGAATTTGCAGACGGGCGACCGGCCTGCAATTCTTCATATCCGCTCCGCACCTTGAAATCTTTATGAGCCGTCTGGATCTGGATACCGCGCCACGACCTCGCACAAAATGCGGGCGAGCCGGACAACGCCGCTGCAACACAGGGGCAGGAACGTAGATTCGGTGTAAGCAGCGACCCCGCAACTTCTATTGGAACCTGCACTCCCAGCTTTGGAACCCGAAACCCAATTTGAAATCTGTGTTTTCATTTTGGACGAAAAAGCGATAAGCAAGGTTCGACCTGTGGCCACAATTTCAAAAATTGAAATTGCGTCTCACATTTCGGTCGTACTTGTTGGGGAGCGCCTTCCCCAAACCCTGCTTTTGTTTTGAACCGTTTGCACTTGTTCGCTCTATGCTCCGCGCGGCTTTTTCACAGCGCCGCCCAAAGGATTGGAGGCTGATACCCACCAAGAACACCGAAAAAATCACTCCGACCACTCACAATGACAATCCGAACAACCGGACCCACATTATCAAATTTCGCGTGACCGAAAAAGAAAAAGTTACCCTCGAACTCTGCTGCAAACGGCTCAACATCAGTATGTCAACCCTCATTCGTCAATCTCTGCTGGGGAAACCTGTCCAGCACACCGTTCTTGTGGCTGGCGGCGGAGAGGATGCCCTGAACATTCTCTCTGCCCTGCTGGGCCAATGCGGCAAGATCGGCGGCAACCTCAACCAGCTGGCCCGGCATTTCAACACTGGCGGCCGGGACACAGAGCAGCTTCGAGCTCAGCTTTTGACAGAGCTGTCTGCACTCACACTCTTTCGGCTGGACGCCGAGAAAGCGATCGGTGAACTGTATGGCAACCATCAAGCATACAAGCTCGAAGAACTCTGACCTCTCGGCGGCGGAACGGTATCTTACCTTCCAGCACAATGAGTATACGGGCTTACCCATCCTCGATTCAGAGGGGAAACCCAGGCTCCGCGAAAATTACTTGCTGGACACACTGGAATGCGGCGGCAACACCTTCGCCATGGCCTGCCTGCTGGCGAACCGGAAGTACGGCAAAAACGCACAAGCTGGTGATGTAAAGACCCACCATTATATCATCAGCTTTGACCCACGGGACACTGTGGACAATGGCCTGACCCTGGAAAAGGCGCAAGCTCTGGGCCTGCAATTCTGCAAGGAGAACTTTCCTGGCCACCCGTCCATTGTCTGCGCCCACCCGGACGGCCACAACGGCTCAGGCAATATTCACGTTCACATCGTCATTGGTTGTTTACGCATCCGTACCATCGAACGCCAGCCCCACATGGAGAAACCCTGCGACTGGCAGGAAGGCTGCAAGCACCGCTGTACGGCGGCCATGCTGCGGCACCTCCGCGCCGAAGTCATGGAGCTTTGCCAGAACGCTGGCCTTTATCAAATCGACCTGCTAAAAGGTTCCGGCGACCGCATCACTGAACGGGAGTATTGGGCGCAACGGCGCGGCCAGCGCCGCCTCGACTATATCAACGCCAAGGACGCAGCTTCCGGCCTGCCCATCCGGCAAACCAAATATGAAACCGAGAAAGCTGCCCTGCGCAAAAACATTCGTTCCATTCTGCGAAAGGCGACCAATCTTGAGGACTTCTCTGCTCAGCTTTTGCAGGAGTATGGCATTACTCTTACCGAGAGCCGCGGCCGGTTCAGTTACCGCACCCCCGGCCGAACTAAGCCTATTACTTCCCGCAAGCTGGGGGATGATTTTTCCAAGGAAAATGTTCTGGTTGTTCTCGCCCAAAATGCTGAACGCCAGAAAGCCGCCGCTTTCCGTCGTGCCGACCCGAACCCGGATAGAGTCAGCCGCCTGATCGACATTCAGGCCAAGCGGGCCGCGGGCAAAGGTGCTGGTTATGAGCGCTGGGCCAAAGTGTTCAACCTCAAGCAGATGGCAAAATCCCTAGCACTGTTCGCCCGGTACAATCTGAACAGCGAGGAAGAACTAAATGCTCGGGTTGCTGAACTTCAGGAAAATCGAGACGGGGCTCTCAAGGTAGTGAAAGACCTGGAGGGCCGCATCAAAACCAACCAGGAACTGAGGCGTCATGTTTTGGCCTATGTCCAGAACAAGAAGCTACCTCAGCAGGTCAAGACAGCCAAGAACCTGGAAGCGTTTCGGGAACAGCACCGCGCCGAACTGACAGCTTACCAGGCGGCAGCCGCCTATTTCAAGGCCCACAACATCCAAAAGCTGCCCAGCCTGAAACAGCTCGAAGCCGAGCGGGAACAGCTAATCTCGGAAAAGGTCCAGTTCTATGAGGCGTACCGCGAAGCGCACAAAGCCTGGCTGGACCTTTCCACCGCCCAGCAAAATCTGGAGGCCCTGCACCGCGCAGAGGGTCGCCGCGAGATGACGAGAGGAGGGTTGCATGAGCTGGACAAATGAGGATGTCCGCGATGAAATCTACGAGCAGGACGAGGAGGAAGACGAAGGTCCATCCTGGGTGGATGACAAAGGCAAAATTTTGGAGACAGCCTTTTGTGAATACTTTCTCCAAAAGCATCCCCTGATGTGCCTGAAACAGACCTTATTTGATCTGGACGGCGAAGTGGACGAGGATAAGCTCATCTACGAGATTCACCAGGAGATACGCTATCATACCCGCAATGATGTTGCCAAAAAGGTCAAGCGTTTGGTGGAGGCCCTCAAGATCGAGGCATACTGCGAGGAGTGGAAGCCGCAGCTCGACCGCATCCACCTCAAAAACGGCACCTATTATCTGGATGAGCGTGGTTTTGTTTCGGATAAAGAACTCTGCCTGAACCGGCTCCCAGTGGAGTATCAGGCGGACGCTGCGCCGCCCATTCAATGGCTGAAATTTTTGGATGAATTGCTGATTTCCGAGGATATTTTTACTTTGCAGGAATATATCGGCTATCTTCTCATCCCTTCCACCAAGGCGCAGAAGATGCTGATTTTGACCGGCAAGGGCGGCGAGGGCAAGTCCCGCATCGGGCTGCTCTTGAAGAAACTGCTCGGACCTGCCGCCCACATGGAGGCTGTCCTCCGGTTGGAAACCAACCGTTTCGCCAGCGCCAATCTGGAACACAAGCTGGTGATGATTGACGACGACCTGAATATGACCGCTCTCCCCGAGACACGGAATATCAAGTCCATCGTCACGGCCGAGGACCGCATCTGCGTGGAACGCAAGGGCAAACAGGCCATCCAGGGCCTGCTCTATGCCCGGCTGCTCTGCTTCGGCAACGGCAATCTGGTGGCCGCTCACGACACCAGCGATGGCTTCTGGCGGCGGCAGATTTTGATCTCGGTCAAGGACAAGCCGGAAGGCCGGACCGATGACCCTTACCTGATCGATAAGCTGTCGGAGGAACTGCCCGGCATCCTGCTCTGGGCGCTGGAGGGTCTGAAGCGGCTACTGGCCAATCAGTACCGCTTCACTCTCAGCGAGCGTGCCAAACAGAATCTTGCCGCCGCTATGGAGGACGGCTGTCACCTCGACCAGTTCATGCAGGCCAAATCTTATCTTCGGTTTGCCCCCGGTAAGTCAGCCCGCTCAACCTACCTGTTCCGTGCCTATAATATAACAAGTGGTGCGCCGACAATCTGGAAAAGCCGGTCACGCAAAAGAAGTTCAGCCAGTATCTTTTCAAGAACGCCGAACGGTACGGCATCCGCTTCTCAAAGCATATTGAGGGCGGCTTCCGAGG
>DXHQ01000105.1 GCA_019113345.1 Candidatus Faecalibacterium intestinigallinarum | reverse complement strand
ATGGGCGTGGGCCGCCCGGGCAAACTTCTCGATGTCCAGCACGGTCAGGGCGGGGTTGGCGATGGTCTCGCCAAAGACCGCCTTGGTGTTGGGCCGGAAGGCGGCGTCCAGCTCCTCCTCGCTGGCGGTGGGGGAGACGAAGGTCACCTCGATGCCCATCTTGGCCATGGTGACCGAGATCAGGTTGAAGGTGCCGCCGTAGATGGTGGAGGAGGAGACGATGTGGTCCCCGCACTGGCAGATGTTGAACAGGGCCAGGAAGTTGGCGGCCTGCCCGCTGGAGGTCAGCATGGCGGCGGTGCCGCCCTCCAGGGCCGCGATCTTGCGGGCCACGGCGTCGCAGGTGGGGTTCTGCAGCCGGGAGTAGAAGTAGCCGTCGGCCTCCAGGTCGAACAGCCTGCCCATATCCTCGCTGGTGTTGTACTTGAAGGTGGTGGACTGGATGATGGGGATCTGGCGGGGCTCGCCGTTGCCCGGCGTGTAGCCGCCCTGTACGCAGATGGTGTCGCGGTTCATGACAAATCTCTCCTTTATTTACGCAATCTCTTGTCGCTGCGGGTGGCGACGGCGGTGCCGATGGTCTGGAACAGCTGCACCAGCAGGATCAGCAGCACGACGGCCACCAGCATGATGCCGGCCTGGTAGCGGTAGTAGCCGTAGGAGATGGCCACCTTGCCCAGGCCCCCGCCGCCGATGGCGCCCGACATGGCCGAATAGCCCAGGATGGTGGTCAGGGCGGTGGTCATGCTGGAGACAAGGCCCGGCAGGCTCTCGGGGATCATGACTTTGGTGATGATCTGGAAGGGGGTGGCCCCCATGCTCTGGGCCGCCTCGATGACGCCGGCGTCCAGTTCCCGCAGGCTGGTCTCGACCAGGCGGGCCACAAAGGGGAAGGCCGCCGCCACCAGCGGCACGATGGTGGCGTTGGTGCCCACCGTGGTGCCGACGATCAGCCGCGACAGCGGGAAAACGCAGATCATCAGGATCAGAAAGGGGATGCTGCGCAGGATGTTGATGACAAAGTTCAGCGCGTGCATCAGCCAGCCGGGCAGCGGCAGCACGCCGCCCTTATCCCCGGCCACCAGCAGCACGCCCAGCGGCAGCCCCAAAACCAGGGCAAAGGCGGTGGAGAGGACGGTGATATAAAAGGTCTCCCACACCGCAAACGCAAAATCCATGGCGGTCACAGACCGGTCACCTCCTCTACCGTTACGCCGGGCTGGGTGCGGATGTACTCGGTGGCCCGGCGGGCCTTGTCCACATCGCGGGGCAGCCGCAGCAGCATACTGCCAAAGCACTTGTCGTTCAGATCGCGGGTGTCGGCGCTGAGGACGCTGACCAGGATGCCGGTCTCGGCGGCCAGGGAGGCCACCAGGGGCTTTGTGGTGGACGAGCCGTTGAAGGTCAGGCGGATGACGTGGTCGTCCGGCGCAAAGGAGGCCAGCTCCCGCGAGGAGCGGCCCCCGCCCGGCGCGACCAGACGCCGGGCTGCGGCGGTCTTGGGCTTGGCAAAGATCTCCTGTACCGTGCCCTCCTCGACGACGCGGCCGCCGTCCAGGATGGCCACCCGGTCGCAGATGGCCTCCACCACGCTCATCTGGTGGGTGATGACCACCACCGTGATCCCCAGTTTCTGGTTGATCTCCCGGATCAGCCCGAGGATGGAGCGGGTGGTGTCGGGGTCAAGGGCGCTGGTGGCCTCGTCGCAGAGCAGCACCTTGGGGTCGGTGGCAAGGGCGCGGGCGATGGCCACCCGCTGCCGCTGCCCGCCCGAAAGCTGGGCCGGGTAGGCCGCGGCCTTGTCGGGCAGGCCCACCGTCTGCAAAAGCTCCCGGGCCCGCTTCTGGGCGTCGGCCTTTTTGACGCCGGCCAGCTCCATCGGGAAGCAGACGTTGTCCAGGCAGCTGCGCTGCATCAGGAGGTTGAACTGCTGGAAGATCATGGCGATCTTCTGCCGGCGCTGGCGCAGCTGGGCCGGGGTCAGGGACTGCATCTCGGTGCCGTCGATGACCACCTCGCCCTCAGTGGGCCGCTCCAGCAGGTTGATGCAGCGGACCAGGGTGCTCTTGCCCGCGCCCGACATCCCGATGATGCCGTAGATCATCCCGTCGGGGATGGTCAGGTTGATGTCCTGCAGCGCCTGGACGGCGCCGTCCTTCATCTGGAAGGTCTTGGACAGATGTTTCAGTTCGATCACGATGGATACCCTCCGGTGTTAACCCTGGATGGGGTCTAGGCTGGTCTGCTTGCCGCCGTAGATGCCCATCGGCTCGACGTGGATGCCGGCGACGGTGACCAGGTGGGTGCCGTTCTGCGCGTTGAAGTCGTCCAGATAGGGCTGATGCTGGAAGTAGTTGGTGTCGACGGTGCCGTCCTCCACCACGTTGTTGGGGATGATATAGTCGTCAAACTCCTGGATGTCGAGGGTGATGCCCTTGGCCTCGAGGATGGGCACGCAGACCTCCAGCACCTCGCAGTGGGGGGCGGGGGTGGCGGCGCAGCTGACGGTCTGGCCGGCCAGCGCGTCGTAGTCGACGGTGGGGTCGTAGCCGTCGGTGGGCTGCTCGATGACCGAGACGACGGCGCCGCCGTACTGCTCGGCCATGTAGTCCTTGACCTGCTGGCTCTCGAGGGCGGCGGCCAGGGCCTTGATGAGGGGGTTCTCCTCGTTGCCCTCCTTGCAGACCAGCACGTTGACATAGCTGGAGGTGCCGTCCTCCATGGCCAGCGCCTGGGTCATGGGGTCCAGCCCGGCGGCGATGGCGTAGTTGGAGTTGATGACGGCGTAGTCCTCGTCCTGCAGCACGTTGGGCACCTGCGCGGCCTCCACCTCGTCGATGACGATGTTGTGGGGGTTCTCGGCGATGTCGTTCTTGGTGGCGGTGATGCCGGCGCCCTCCTTCAGGGTGAAGAAGCCGTTCTTTTCCAGCAGCTGCAAAGCGCGGGCCTCGTTGGTGGTGTCGTTGGGGACGGCGACGTGGAATTCGGTGCTGCTGCCGCTGCCCGAGCAGGCGGAGAGGGTGACGGCTGCGGCGGCCAGGCCGGCGGCCTGCAGGAATGCGCGGCGAGAAATCTTGTTCATAATGACGCTCCTTTTTAGACTGAAAACTTCGTGTGCGGACGGAAATGGAAAAGCCCCCGCCCCCACAGGTGCAAAAACCTGCAAGGACGGGAGCTGCAATGCTTCCGTGGTACCACCTTGGTTCGCCGGCCTCTTGCGGGGCGCGGCCTCAGCGCTGCGGCGGGCAGACCCCGCTTACAGCCGGACGCTGTAACGGGCGCACCCGTCGCAGGCTTGCGGCTCTTGCCCCTCGCCCGCGCGGCTCCGAGACCATTTTCAGCCCCCTGTTCCCCGCCTGCTCTCACCTGCCAGGCTCTCTGGTAGAGGTCAATGCGAGGGCTTACTCTTCTCTTCACAGCCAATGTTGTGATATCGTGTTTATTGTAGCCCCTGCCGGGCGATTTGTCAAGGCTTTTTCGCGCCCTTGTGCCGGGGCAGCGGCAGCCCCAGCACCAGCGAGATGCCAATGGCCAGCGCCGCCGCGATCTTGAAGGTCTCGGCGGCCGTGGCGGCCATCTGCACGTTGTCGTTCTGGATAAAGTAGTAGGCGGTGTAGTAGATGCCCGCCCCCGGCACCAGCGGGAAGATGCCGCAGAGCAAAAACACCGTCACCGGCGCTTTCAGCCCGATGGCAAACAGCCGCGCCAGCAGCGTCAGCGGGATGACGGCCAGCAGATTGGCGGTCACCGCCCCGATGCCCAGCATGACGGCCAGCTCGTAGGTCAGCCAGCCCACCGCGCCGGTGGCGGCGCAGGCCAGGTAGCACTTGCGCGGGATGCCAAACAGCACCCCAAAGCAGAGGGTGCCCACCCCGCTGAGCAGAAACTGCCGCAGCAGCTCAAAAAACTGTCCGCCCGTCATGCCACCGTCACCCCCGTCAGCAGGGTGTGCAGCCGCAGCACCAGGCCGGCCCCGCAGGCCAGGCAGGCGGCCACCAGCACCGCGTCGATCATCCGGATGGTGCCCGACAGGTAATCCCCCCGGACAAAATCGCGGATGGACATGGTAAAGGCGACGCCGGGGGTCAGGATCATCAGCGCGCCGATGGCCGCGTGGTTGACGCTTGCCCCAAGCGGTCCGCCGGCCAGGATGCAGACCAGGGTGATCAGCCCCGCGCCGGTCAGCTTGAGAAAGAGGGCGGGCAGCCGCCGGCCCACCCATAAGTAGACGCTGACGAGGCACCCCGCCAGCGCGGCGGCCGCCGCCTCGGCCGCGCCCCCGCCGAACATGAAGGCGAAGGCCGCCGAGCCCACCGTCCCGCTCAGGATCTGGGCCGCCGCCCCCGGAAAGGGGATCCGCCGGGCGGCAGCCAGCTGCACTTCGGCCTCGTCCAGGCCCGCCCGGCCCTCGGCCAGCTCGCGGGAGAGCTCGTTGACCGCGGCCACCCGGCCCAGATGGACCGTCCGCACCGGCACGTTGCGCACCTCGCTGATCTCGGCGGTGCCCGCCGACGCAAAGATGCCGTTGGTCAGCACATAGACGTGGAACTCCCGCAGGTGCAAACTGCGGGCCATGATCTCCATGGTCTGCTCGGCCCGGAACACCTCGGCCCCGTTTTCCAGCAGGGTCTGCCCGGCCGCCATGATAAAGTCCATGATCCGGCGGCGCTGCTCGCCGTCGGGATGAAGCTGGATGTCAGACATCGTTTTGCCCTCTCAGTCTCGCTTGGCCCGCCGGCCCTCCCGCAGGGGGAAAACCGGGAACGAACCGGTAGGTTACTTCTTGCCGCCCGCGCCTGCGGGGGCGGCGCCGCGGCGTTTTGCGCCGTGACGGAGCGGGCGCTTTTTGACCGTATACCCAAAGGTCCCCAGGGTGCGCCCCAGCGCGCGGTATTCGCCGTGGCTGTAGGCGATCAGCCGGGCGCGGTCGAGACAGAGGCGGCCGGCCTCGTCCAGCAGCTCCTCGTCCACCAGCACCCCCGCCACCTCGGCCAGAAACAGCTCGTGGCTGCCCAGCGGGATGGTCCGGGTCACCCGGCACTCGAGGGTCAGCGGGCTCTCGGCCAGGACGGGGCAGTCGGGGTGGATGGCCCCCGCCTCGGCGTGTAGGCCGAGGGCGGCGAACTTGTCCACATCGCGCCCGCTCTTGACCCCGCACCAGTCCACCGCCCGCACCAGCGCCTCGGTGGGCAGGTTGACGGCAAACAGGCCGCTGGCTTTGATCAGGCCGTAGCTGTACCGCTCGGGCCGCAGGCTGATGGAGACCATGGGCGGCCGGGTGCAGACGGTGCCGGCCCAGCCCACCGTGATCAGGTTGGGCTTTTCCAGCCCGCCGCAGGAGACCAGCACCGGCGGCACCGGGTTCAGAAGGGCCGAGCCCTTCCAGCTTTGTTTCGTCATCCGTGGTACTTCCTTTCATAGGGGGCCCAGGTCCGCTCGCTGATGATGTAGCGGGGGCGGGCCTTGGTCTCCATATAGATCTTGCCGATGTATTCGCCGATCACCCCAAGGCAGACCAGCTGGATGCCGCCCATCAGGCAGACGATGCAGACGGTGCTGGCCCAGCCGGCCACCGTGCTGCCCAGCATCGCCCCGATGAAGGCCCACACCACCCCGATAAAGCTCAGCGCGCTGAACAGCATCCCCATGCCGGTGATGAGCCGGATGGGCTTGTTGGAAAGGCTGGTGATGCCGTCAAAGGCCAGCGCCAGCATCTTGGACAGGGGATAGTGGCTCTCGCCGGCCAGCCGCTCGTGCCGCTCGTAGGCGACGGTGTCGCTGGGATAGCCCACCAGCGGCACCATCCCGCGCAGGAAGATGTTCACCTCGCGGTAGTCGGCAAAGCTGTCCAGCACCCGGCTGCTGATGAGGCGGTAATCGGCGTGGTTGAAGACGATGTCCGCCCCCAGCAGGTTCATCAGGTGATAAAAGCCCTCGGCGGTAAAGCGCTTGAAAAAGGTGTCGGTGTCCCGGCGGCTGCGCACCCCGTAGACCACCTCGGCCCCGGCAAGGTATTTGCGGACCATCTCGTCCATGGCGTTGATGTCGTCCTGCCCGTCGCAGTCGATCGAGATGGTCACATCCACCCCGTTCTCCCGCGCTTCCATCAGCCCGGCCAGCACGGCGGCCTGGTGGCCCCGGTTGCGGCTCTGGCTGATGCCGATGAAATGCTCGTCGGCTTTGGCAAACTCGCAGATCAGCCGCCAGGTATCGTCCCGGCTGCCGTCGTTGACAAAGCAGACCCGGCTTTTTTCACTGACCAGGCCGGCGGCGGCCAGATCGCGCACCTTCTGCAAAAACAGCGGCGCGGTGATGGGCAGCACCTCCTGCTCGTTGTAGCAGGGGATGACGATCCAGAGGATGGGTTTTGCGGTCATGGTTTTACTCCTTGTCTGCCCCGCGGCCCCGCCTTGCCGGGGACGGCGGGCTCCCCCGCGACGGAGAGGGGGCATTTTATTGCGACAGTTTCCGCAGCGCGTCGGGCTGCAGCAGCTTGAAGCTGCTGCGGTAGGTGTCCAGCAGCCCCTCCCGCTGCATCCGGCCCAGCTCCCGGCTCAGGGCGCTGCGGTCGCAGTTGAGATAGTCGGCCAGCTGCGCCCGGGTGAAGGGGATGCGGAAGGTCAGCTGCCCGGCCCGGTCGGCCTCGCTGATGAGGTAGGCCGCCACCTTGGCCCGCAGGCTGTGCAGAAGCAGCAGGTCCACCCGCCGCGCCAGCAGGAAGTATTTGTCGCTGATGGTCCGCACCAGATTTTGCAGCACCTGCTGCCCGGCGGCGCTGCCGTCGGGGCGCAGCAGCCGGTCGTAGGGGATCAGCAGCACCTCGCAGGCCGCGTGGGCGGTCACCGTCACCGGACTGGTCAGACTGGAGCCGCCCAGCACATCCCCAAACACCCCGCCCGGGCCCATCCGGGTGATGGGCAGGTGGGTGCCGTCGGGGGCGGGGCGGGCCGCCTCGATGGCTCCCGACAGAACGACCCCCACGCTGCGGTTGGGCTGGCCCGCCTGGACCAGCACCGCCCCCCGCAGATAGCTGCGCCGTACCGCGCCAAGGCGGGCCAGCAGCCCGTCCAGCGCCCCGGCGTCCAGCCCCTGAAAAAGCGGCGTCGATTGTAAGATGGCAAAGTCGTTCATAAGCTCACCCGCGGCCTTTGTTGCCTTCGCAACGGTAATTTCCCTCCCATTATAGTAGAATGGTGGCTGCAAAGCAAATGGTTTTGTACAATTTCAAAAAATTTTACAAAGAAGGGGATTCTGACCATGAAAAAACTTGCTTCCCTGCTGCTGTCGGCGGCCATGCTGCTGGGCCTTGCCGCCTGCGGCGGGCCCGCGTCCAGTACGGCGGCTTCGTCTGAGGCCGCCTCCTCCGAGGCTGCGTCCTCCGCCGCTTCCAGCGAGGCCGCCTCGTCCGAGGCCCAAGCGGAGAACACCCTCTCCGCCGCCGGGCCGGTCCGCATCGCCGGGCTGAAGGGCCCCACCACCATGGGCCTTGTCAACCTGCTGCCCATGCAGGAGGACGGTTCGGCCAACCTCAGCTATGACCTGCAGCTCTACGGCGCCGCCGACGAGATCGTCCCCCTGCTGACCAAGGGCGAGCTGGATATGGCGGCCATCCCGGCCAACCTCGCCGCCACCCTCTACCAGAAGACCGAGGGCGCCATCCAGGTGATGGCGGTCAACACCCTCGGCGTCCTCTATGTGGTGGAAAAGGGCGACACCGTCCGGTCGGTGGCCGACCTGGCCGGCCGGACCATCCTCTCGACCGGCAAGGGCACCACCCCCGAGTATGTCCTGCGGTACATCCTGGCCCAGAACGGCCTTGACCCCGACGCCGACGTGACCATCGAGTTCTACAGCGAGGCCGCCGAGGTCACCGCCCAGATGGCCCTGGCCGAGGACGCCATCGCCGTCCTGCCCCAGCCCTACGTCACCAGCGCCTCGATGCAGGACGACACCCTGCGGGTGGCCCTCGACCTGACCGCCGAGTGGGAGAAGGTCTGCGACACCCAGCTGATCACCGGCGTGACGGTGGTCCGCACCGCCTACGCCCAGGAGCACCCCGACGTGGTGGCGGCCTTCCTGGAGGACTACGCCGCCAGCGTGGAGGCGGCCAACACCGACCTGGACGGCACCGCCGCCCTCTGCGAGGCGCAGGGCGTGGTGGCCAAAGCGGCCATCGCCAAGGCCGCCCTGCCCGCGTGCAACATCGTCCTGGTCACCGGCGAGGAGATGAAGGCCGACGTCGCGGGCTACGCCCAGGTCCTCTATGACGCCGACCCCGCCGCCGTGGGCGGCGCCCTGCCGGACGACGGGTTCTACTATTTGGGTTAAGCCTCAGGTTATAAAAAAGTCCCGCCCGGACGACATGCGCGTATGGCCGGGACATCGACATGCTGGGACGCCTCTTGCGGGGCGTCCCGGTTTCGTTTATACTTTTACAGAGAGAAAGGGGGCGGTCTGTTGAAAAAAGCCAAAAAAACCCTGCCGGCCCGGCTGGCTGCGGCGGCCTTCTGGCTGGCGCTGTGGCAGTGGGCGGCCATGGCTGTGGGGCAGGAGGTGTTTCTGGTCTCGCCGCTGCGGGCCCTGGCCACCCTGGCCCGGCTGCTGCCCACCGCCGATTTCTGGGGCCGGGTGGCCTTTTCCAGCGGGCGGATCCTGCTGGGCTTTGGGCTGGGGTGTGTGTGCAGCGCGGCGCTGGCGGTGGCGGCGCGGCTGTCCCGCCCGGTGGAACTGCTGCTCGACCCGGTCATGCAGCTTGTCAAGGCCACCCCGGTGGCCAGCTTTGTGATCCTGGCGCTGGTCTGGGTGCGCGGGCGGGAACTGAGCATCCTCATCAGCTTTCTGATGGCCCTGCCCGTCCTCTACAGCGCGGTGCGCACCGGCATCGCGTCGGCGGACCCCGCCCTGCTGGAGATGGCCCGGGTGTTCCGCATCCCGGCCGGCCGGCGGCTGCGGGCCATCTGGCTGCCGGCCGTCCTGCCCGCCTTCCGGGAGGGCTGCCGCACCGCCCTGGGCCTGTGCTGGAAAAGCGGCGTCGCCGCCGAGGTGATCGGCCTGCCCGACGGCAGCATCGGCGACGCCCTCTACCGGGCCAAGATCACCCTTTCGACGGGGGAGCTCTTTGCCTGGACCTTTGTCATCATCTGCCTGTCGGCCGCCTTTGAGCGGGTCTTTCTGGCCCTGCTGGATCGGGCGGTGCGGCAGGTCTGCGGCGCGCCGCCGGAACAGGAGGGGACCCCATGACATTGCACATCGAAGGGCTGACCAAGCGCTTTGGCAGCCACACCCTCTTTGAGGGGCTGACCCTGACGGTGAAAGCCCCGGCGGTCCTCTGGGCCCCCAGCGGCTGGGGCAAGACCACCCTGCTGCGCATCCTGATGGGGCTGGAACGCCCCGACGCCGGCGCCGTGACCGGGGCAGGGCGGGTGGCCGCCGTCTTTCAGGAGGACCGCCTCTGCCCGCAGCTGTCGGCGGTGGAAAACGTCCTGCTGGTTCTGCCGGACGGCCGGGCCCGGCGGGCGGCGGTGGAGGCTGACTTCGCCCTGCTCGGCATGACCGGCAAGGCGCTGACCCTGCCGGCGGCCCGGCTGTCGGGCGGACAGAAGCGCCGCGCCGCCCTGCTGCGTGCGGTCTGGGCCAAAGCGGACACCCGCCTGTTCGACGAGCCCTTCACCGGCCTCGACCCGGAGGCCGTGCTCCGCGCCGCCGCCCTGCTGAACGCGCGCTGCGCCGGCGCTCCGGCCCTGCTTGCCACCCACGACCGCGCCGCCATTGAGGCCCTCGGCTGGCCGGTCCTCGACCTGGAAGCCCTCTCGGCCCCGCCGCCGCCCGGCGGCGCGCCATGAGGGGGCCTGCATTTTCTTTCCGGGTAAATTTATACAAAACCCAAAGTCTTCCACAAAATCTTCACAAAGCGTCTGCACCGCAGGCGCTTTTCTTTTGCGCGCAGCGAAAATAAAAAAGAATAAATATGCGCAAAGTAATGCATAAAAATGAAAAATATACTCTTGCGCCTCCGGCGCGGAGTAAAGAAAAGAAAGCAAAAACGAAAAAATAGTAAATCGGGCCTTGACACCGGGGGGGGTATGCTATAATGCCTTTGAAAGGAAAGGACCTTCCTTTCAGCCTGTTTTGGGTCTCTATCTTTTATACACCATAAGGAGGAAAAATTCATTATGAAACTCAAGAAGATTGCCTCTCTGGCTCTGGCCGGCGTTATGGCTGTCTCCATGCTGGCTGGCTGCGCTACTGCCAATGTTGAGCCTGAACAGCCCGAGAAGCCTGAAACCCCCGCTACCTCTGCTGCTGCTGACGCTCTGTACAGCGAGCTGACTGGTTCTGCTAAGGAGAAGGTCACTGCTGTTGCTGACGCTGATCTGGATTCTGCTCTGGATAACGCTGTGGCTAAGTACTGGAACTATGGCAGCATGCTGACAGGTGGTCCTCGTGACGAGGTTTTCCAGGATGAAATTGAGCGCGTCAACTATCAGGGCGTTGTCGATTACCGCGAGACCCGCATTGGTGCCGCTGTTAAGGATGCTGTGAAGGCCAACTATCTCTCGATTGCGTCTGAGCATCATAACTATCCGTGGAACGGCATTGACGGCAGCCTCTTCTCTTGCAAAACCGACGCCAACAACCGTAAAGCTGTTGAGATTTGGGCTGTTCCTGCCAGCGTGAGCGATGCTATGGCTCTGGAAATTGTTGCTGAAAAGATCGACCGTTTTGTCAGCAAACTGCCTGTTGAGGGTGGCTACAATCAGGACGACTACACCACCGAGAGCGACAATAAGCCTAACTACGACTTCAGCTACACCATCTCTGCCAGCATCGAGACCAAGACTGTGAACATCGCTGGTCTGGAGCAGGGCATCAAGTATGTTGCTGTCATGATGACCAAGACTGTTGCCGAGAAGGGCTAAGTCACATTTCAACATTACTTATAACAAATGCAGCGCACCATACTGTATTTGATATAGGGGCCGGTAAGTCCTAGAGACGCTTGCCGGTTTGGCACCACCCTTTACTGTGACGACAAAGGGGAATAAAACACCAATTATTCCTTCTGTTGTTGATCGCACCAAAACAAAAGAACTTTTGCGTCACGAAAGATAGGGTCCCTCTGCGGGGCTGGCTGAGAGGCCAGCCCCGCATTGTTTGTTTTATGACTTGAAAGGACTGATTAGTATGGATTTTTATGATGAAATGAGAATTAAAATTTTATATGCGCGTTCTGGGTATCAGTGCGAATTTCTATATGAAGGTGGATGTCGTTGCCAGGAAGAATTGTATGACAATGTTGTGAGTATTAGTAATGTTTATCGAATTAAAGATGATAGTAATAGATCTGAGAAGCGTGAGTCGGATTCTAATGGGTGCGATAATGATGACGCATCAAATTTAATTTTACTGTGTCCGAAACACCACGATGAAATAAGAAGCAACAGATTTTATAATAGAAATAGCGTTTTACTGCGATATATGAAGAGAGAAGGAGAAAAACCAGTTTCTTTATATTTAAAAAGCTATGAAGGAAATAAGTTTTTGAGAAAGTTAAATGAAATTTTTGACAAATATGAATTTGATAATGTTTTCGATGAATTAACGAAATCTACACTTCCATACATTAATTACTTGAATATTATGGGGAGAATAGAAAATGGGTGTGAAAGTATAAAGGGATTAAAAAATAAAAAGTGTACAGTGGAAATGCCAGAGGGTTTTAAAACGAAATTGCTTTTTTTCGCAGAAAGAATGCAAAGGATGGGGAAATATATACAAGAAAAAAGCTACTATTATGCAATCGACAAAAATATGATGATGCTATATAATGCTAGTAAAGAAGGAAGAGACGAAGTGAATAGAGTTAGAAAGAGTCTATATATGGAGTATATGATATATAGAAACACTTATCAAAGCGTTTGTGAACTTACAGATTGATAGAGTCCCGGCACTTCATTAAATATGGAGCGCCGGGAATTTTTGTATGTCCGTCTTACCACAAACCCTACCGCCACCCACGGGCGTATCTTGGCTCCCCCGTTTACGGGGGAGCTGTCATGCCGCTTTGCGGCATGACTGAGAGGGCTATGAGAGGGCCATAAGAACACTGCCCACAAATCCCCACCTGTCAAGTGGGTTCCGGCTCGTGATATTGCCCAAGAATTCCCCCCAAATTTAGTCTTTCCGCCAATTTTCGTTCGGGATACAACTTTGGTCTTGCAAAATTTGCCAAATGTTGTATGATGGATGTATACAACCCACACGGCGCGTATCCTGATGCCCGAACCCGAGGCGGCCGTGCGGGCAAAACGGGGCCTGCACCCGATGCAGGGAAAAGAAGGAGGAACACCATGAGCCACGCACCCAAAATGCGCGGGCGGCTGCGGCGGTTTGCCGCCGGCCTGCTCGCGGCAGCCATGACGGCCAGCTGTATCCCGGCGGCCTTCGCGGCTGGCAACGACACCAGCAAGAGCTGGACCTTTACCTACTTTGGCCCGTCCACCAGCGAGACGGCCAACACCGT
>DXHQ01000104.1 GCA_019113345.1 Candidatus Faecalibacterium intestinigallinarum | reverse complement strand
CCGCCGGATGGTGACGGTCTCACCCGGCTTTGCCATCGTCAAAGGCATCATACGCGCTCATCTCCCCTCTGCGTTTGCCTGTGCAAACTCTGTGTACGCTGTAAGTTTACGCTTACTAACTGCAAAAGTCAACCGCTTTTGGAGCGGGAAAGCTAAGTTTGTTACAATTAACAAACTGTGAGAACGAAAGTTGCGATGGATTTGGCAGATTTGGCACGGCTTACGCCGCCACCGTCAGCTTAAGCACCGGCGTCCCGTTGTGGAACAGGCGCAGGTAGATGGCGGTGCACTTGTTCAGCTGGGCAAAGTGCCGGCGGGCGGCGTCGGGGTCGCCGTAACTCTTCCAGCAGCCGCAGCAGGTGAAGTTGCGGCCCCCGTTCTCGATAAAGCCCACCACGTCTCCCAGCGGGTAGCCCAGAAAGACGCCGATCTCGTGGGGGAACCCCTCCCCGCAGGCCAGCCGCCCGGCCAGCTGCCGCAGCAGGTCGGCGCAGCCGGCGGGACTGCCCGGGTCGGAAGGCAGGCGGTAGCCCTCCCCCTGCAAAAAGGCCGCCACCTCGGGACGGGACAGAGCGTCGCCCAGCCGGGCGGGCCGGTAGAGGTAGACCAGATACCAGGGGCTGTGGGGGCACTCTTTGAGGACCGTCACCCGGACGCCCTTGGGGGCAAGTCTGGCATCCCAGCCGGCGACAGCAGCGTAAAAGACGGCGCGGTCCCGGCTTTCCTGCCGGAACAGGCCGGCCGCTTTGAGCCCCGCCAGCACGGGGGCGCACTGTTCGATCATGACGGTCTCGAAGTTTCGTTCCATAAAGGGCACCTCGCTTGTAAAAAGTGTCGTTTTCAGTATTCCAGCGGGGGACGGGGAATATTCGGCAGTAAGTTTATACTAACCATCAACCCAAAAAAGAAGGCGCGCTGCGCCGGGGCTGAGGTTAGCTATATCTAACAACGACATCTTACCACAAACGTGATGGGTTTGTCAAGGGCGGCAAACAAAAAAGTCCCCTCCGGTTGGAGGAGACGCGGCGAACAAAAAGAAAAAGACACCTGCTTTCACAGGTGTCTTTGGTGGGGTGCCCAGAGGGACTCGAACCCTCGATCTCCAGATCCACAATCTGGCGCGTTAACCGACTACGCTATGGGCACCACAGCAATGCGCCCGAAGGGACTCGAACCCCCGGCCCACTGCTTAGAAGGCAGTTGCTCTATCCAGCTGAGCTACGGGCGCACGTCCTAATCCTCTGGGGCTTTTTCTTGGTGCAGGCCGTTCGGCACAGGCTGCGAGAGATATAATAGCATAAACGGGCCGCCCTGTCAAGGAAAAATTGAAAATTCTTTCCGGCTTTTTCACACTGTGCGATTCTGCGCGAAAAAGCCCCCGCCGGCAGGGGCGGGGGATGAGGTTACTGCTGGATGGCGTCTACGATCTGGCGGGCGATGTACTTGTGGCCGGCGTTGGTGGGGTGGCCGTCGTTGGCGGTCTGGGTGCGGGGGATGGCGACGTAGGTGCAGCCGGTCTGCTCGGCCAGGTTGCGGACAAAGCGGTTGTAGCGGTTGAAGAAGTTGCTCCAGGTCCACAGCAGCGGCACCGGGTTGTAGCAGCCCAGCAGCAGGATCTGCACGTCGGGGTTCTGGGCCCGGATGGCGTCGACGATCTGGGGCAGGTAAGTGGCTACGTTGTCGTAGGCGGTGTTGCAGACCTGCGCCGCGCCGGTGGTCAGGGCGTAGAACAGATCGCCCGTCTCCTTCAGGGTCAGCCGCATCCCGAACAGCTTCTGCGCCATATCGACGAAATTGTCCCAGCTCATGTCACGGTAGCCGCCCGAGACGATGGTGTTGGCCAGCTGCTCCGACTTCCAGTTGGTGGCGTTGCCGATCGAGACGACGAAGGGGACCATCGCGTCGTTCATTCCGATCTGGATGCTGACAACGTCGGCCTCCTTGATGTAGTCGAGGAACTCGGGGTAGATGTAGTAGGTGCCGGCCGGCTGGTTGAACGCGGACATCTGACCGTCCCGGACCATCTCCAGCAGGTCTTTGGTCATCAGGGCGGGCAGGCCGAGGTCGATGGCGTGATCCCGGTCCAGGCCCAGCATCTCGGCCACGTAGGAGACGTAGCTGGTGCTGGGATAGTTCTTGAAGTTGGGGCTGATATCGTAGAAGATCTCGGCCGGGGTGAAGTTGAAGCCGTCCAGCCCGACGCCGGCGGCGATGCTGTCGCCAAAGGCGAGATAGGTCAGCTGGTGATCTTCCGCAGGGCCTTCGGCGGCGTCCTCGGCGGGGGTCTCCTGGATCAGCATGATCTGATCCTGCACGCTGGCAGGGCCGCCCTCGGATACATAGATGGCGGTGGGCCCGTCCGCCCCGCCGATGACGGTTTCGGACGCGCCCTCGTCCGCAAAGGCGGCGAGTGGCGCCGCGGTCAGCATCATGGCAGCCGCGAGCAGCAGGCTGAGGATACGTTTTTTCATACAAGGCTCCTTTTCGTCCACCGTCCGCTTAAAACGGGACAAAATATGGACAAATGACGTATTTTTGGAAGGGTTTCCTCCTACCATCATAAGAGCCCGGGGCCCGCTTGTCAACCCCTTTGGCAAAAGTTTGCAAATCAAAAAAGGTCCCGACCGTACGACAGGTGCGTACGGTCGGGACACAACCAGGGAAATTTGGCACAGAGAGTGTGCGAGGCCGGCAGGCCGAGTGCGCGGTTCTGCGGCAAATTTTGTCCCCGGGGGCAGCGGCGGCGACCGCGTCCAGTGGACGAAGCAGGGAGCTGCCGCTGGCGCAGCGCTCCGTTTTTTGCAAGCGTCCACTGCGGCGCGCCGAAAAACGGTTAAGCGCAAGAGAGATTAGGGGGAGGAATTTCTGTCGCGCGGCTGCGCGCAGAAATGGGTCCCCCCTAAAGCGTGTCGCAAGACACGCTTTTTAGTAATCCTGCGGGGTGACCTGGGCTTCCAGGGTGAGGTAATCCACCTTGCCCACCGGGGTCAGGGGAAGTTTGTCGATGAATTTATAGCCCACCGGCAGGACGTATTCGGGCAGCTCGTCGGCGCACATGGCTCGCAGCTCCCGGACGATCTGCTTTTTCTTTTTGCCGCAGTCCCCCTTGAGGACAACGTAGGCCAGCGGCAGGCGGCCCTGGACGTGGTCCTTGTCGGCGCAGCCCACCACCGAGCAGCCCGACACCGCCGGGTGCTTGCTGATGACGTTCTCGATCATGGAGGGGAAGATCTTGAAGCCGTCGTGGCGGATGATCATCCGCTTGATCCGGCTGTCCAAAAAGACATAGCCCTCCTCGTCCATATAGCCGATGTCCCCGCTGTGGACCCAGACCCGGCCGTCGGCGTGCTTGCGCAGGATGATGGCGGTCTCGTCCGGCTTGTGGTAGTAGCCCTGCATGACGCAGGGGCCCGAGATGCAGATCTCGCCCCGCTGCCCGATGGGCAGCTCGGTCTCGGTGCCCGGCTCAAAGATGGAGACGATGGTCCCCGGCAGAGGCAGGCCGACGGTGCCGGGCTTGTTGCGGGCGCCGGCGGCGGCGGTGGCGGCCGAGCAGACCTCGGTCATGCCGTAGCCTTTGGCCAGGGGATAGGGGGCCCCGTGGTCGGCCAGGAAGTCGTTGACCGCCTTTTCGGCCCCGAGGGAGATGGCGTCCCCGCCGCAGGCAAAGTTGAGCACAAAGGAGAGGTCCTTCTTTTTCAGCCTGGGGTCGGCGGCCAGCACCTGGTAGTGGGCCGGCACGCCGAACATATGGGCAGGCTTGTGCTTCAGCACCAGCTTGCCCAGCTCGGCGGGGTCAAGGTTGGGGATGATGACCACCGTGATGCCGAGGCAGAGGGGCAGGTGGACGCCGCAGGCGTAGCCGTAGGCGATGAAGGGGGGCATGACGTTGAGCAGCTTCTGCTGGCGCTGGAACACCACCTCGTAGGCGGCGAACTGCTGGGCCAGGGCGTTGAAGGAGGTGTCGCCCAGCAGCACCCCCTTGGGGCTGCCGGTGGTGCCGCCGGTGTGGACCATCACGCAGCTGTGGGCGGGGTCGAAGGGCTCGCTGGCGGTGCTGGCCCCCTTGCCCGCCGTGATGAACTGCTTCCAGTTGAAGACGTTGGAGGCGTAGCGGTTGCGGTCGGGGTTGGCGGCGTTGTAGGCCAGCTTCATGGCCCCGCCGAGGGACTCGGCCGGAGAAAAGACCAGCACCTTTTCCACCGTGGTGCGCCGCATGGCCTGATGGCACTTGTCGTAGAACAGGTTCATGCAGATCAGCATCCGGGAGCCGGCTTCCTCGATGTAGTCGTGGATGCCCTCGGCGCTGTAGCGGGGGTCGACCAGGTTGAGGGTGGCCCCCACCATGTCGGAGGCGTAGAACAGATAGATCAGCTCGGGGGTCATGACGCTGACCGCCGTCATGATGTCCCCCTTGCGGACCCCGGCGGCCCGCAGGGCGGCGGCGGTCTTTTTCACATTGACCATAAAGGTGGCGTAGGTGATGTTGACGCCGTAGTAATTCAGGGCGATATCCGCCAGATGCCCCTTGTTCTGGCGGCAGACATACTCAAAGGCGGTGCAGTCGGGCACCGGCATATCCCGGTATTTCGGGTCGTAGAAGGCCAGCCAGGGCTGTGCCTTGGAGGCGTAGACCGGCTCATTGGTGACAGGCATAGTGTTCCTTTCTCTCCTAAACGGTTGGGGATGGGTCTAACCCATTATAGTGGCGCGGGGAGGGGAAAGTCAATGCAAACGCAGCGCTTTGCCGACCCGTGCCTGAACACACAGTATAACAGAAACTTTTGTCTAAATGGTGAACGCCGGCTTGGTTTACCCTGGATTTTACATAAACAAAACAGACAGGGCGCTCCGATTGAGCGTCCTGTCTGTGAGGGGGGTTACAGGGTGTTTTTCTCGGCCTCTTCCAGCCAGGCGGCGGCTTCGGCCTCGCTGCACAGCACCCAGTGATGGGGGCGCAGCTCCCGCCAGGCGGGGGGCTCGAGGTCGTAGCGGTGGATGGACGGGTCGTAGACCAGCAGCTTTTTGCCCCGCTCCCGCCGGGGGCTGGGCATCGGGATGGCCGACAGCAGGCTGCGGGTGTAGGGGTGGATGGGGTGGGCCGTCAGCTCTTCGGCCTCGGCCAGCTCGACGATGTCGCCCTTGTGGATGACAGCGATGCGGTCCGAGATGTAGCGCATCACCGACAGGTCGTGGGCGATGAAGAGATAGGTGATCCCCCGCTGCTGCTGCAGATGCCGCAGCAGGTTGAGCACCTGCGCCCGGATGGACATATCCAAAGCCGAGATGGGCTCGTCGGCAATGATGAACTCGGGCTCGACGATCAGCGCCCGGGCGATGCCGATGCGCTGCCGCTGTCCGCCCGAAAATTCGTGCGGGAACCGGGAGGCGAACTCGGGCAGCAGCCCCACTTCCAGCAGCGCTTCGCGGACCTTTTCCTCCCGCTGGGCGGCGGTCAGGTCGGGGCGGACGTTCATCAGCCCCTCGCCCACAATGTAGCTGACCTTGGCCCGCTCGTTCAGGGAGGACTGCGGGTCCTGGAAGATCATCTGGATCTCCTTGATGACCTGGCGGTCCAGCGCCTTGCTGATCTTGCCGTTGATCTTCTGGCCCTTATAGAGGATGTCGCCGGCCGAGGTGGGGATGATGCGCATGATGGCCCGGCCGATGGTGGTCTTGCCCGAGCCGCTCTCGCCTACCAGGCCGAAGGTCTCGCCCCGGTAGATCTCAAAGTTTGCGTGGGAGACGGCCCGGTATTTTTTGCGGCCGGTCCCGTAGGTGATCTCCAGGTCCCTGACCTGGAGGAGGACTTCGCGCTGTTCGGTCTGCTGCGGCATCTCACATCCCCTCCTCTCGCAGGCGGCGGACCACCGCGGGCGGCTCGATCCTGGGCGCGCGGGGGTCCAGCAGCCAGGTCTTGGCCCTGTGGGTGGGGGTCACCTCAAAGTAGGGCGGCTGTTTGACAAAGTCGATCTTGAGGGCCTGGGGATTGCGGGGGGCGAAGGCGTCCCCGTGGATCTCGGCAAAGAGGTTGGGCGGGGTGCCCTGGATGTTGAACAGGTCCTCTCCCTTCACCCCCACCTGGGGCATACTGGACAGCAGCGCCCAGGTATAGGGGTGGCGGGGGTCGTAGTAGATCTCGTCGGCGGTGCCGATCTCGACGATGTCCCCGGCGTACATGACGGCCACCCGGTCGGCGATGTTGGCCACCACGCCCAGGTCATGGGTGATGAGGACGACGGTCAGGTTGTACTTGACCCGCATTTCCTTCAGCAGCTCCAGGATCTGGGCCTGGATGGTGACGTCGAGGGCGGTGGTGGGCTCGTCGCAGATCAGGATCTGCGGGTTGCAGGCCACCGCGATGGCGATGACCACCCGCTGGCGCATCCCGCCCGAAAACTCGTGCGGGTACTGCTTAAAGCGGCGCTCGGGGTCGGCGATGCCGACGTCCCGCAGGTATTCCACTGCCTTTTCGCGGGCGGCCCGGCCCTTGAGGTGCTGGTGCAGCTCGACCGCCTCGGCGATCTGCTCCCCGATGGTCTTGAGGGGATTGAGGCTGGTCATGGGGTCCTGCATGATCATGGCGATCTCGTGGCCGCGCACCTTTAGCCAGTCCTTTTCTTTTTTCAGGTCAGACAGGCGGATGGGCTTGCCGTCGTCGGCCCCGAAGTAGTCGATGGTGCCCTCGGTGATGGCGCCGTTGGCGTCCAGCAGGCCCATGAAGGACTTGGTAAAGACCGATTTGCCCGAGCCGCTCTCGCCCACGATGGCCAGCACCTCACCCTGCCGGATGTCCAGGTCGATGCCGCGGATGGCGTGCAGGACCCGGCCCCGGAGGTTGAAGCAGATGTGGACGTTGCGCGCCGAGAGGATGGGGGTTGGCTGTTCCATCTTGCGGCCTCCTTTACTGCATATGGTTCTTGGGGTCGGCGGCGTCCGAGAAGGCGTTGCCGATCAGGTAGAATGCGATGGTGACAAAGCTGAGGATGATGGTGGGGTAGAGCAGCTGATACCGCAGCCCCGCCTGCATCATCACCTGGCGGCCGTCGTTGATCAGGTTGCCGAGGCTGGGCGTCTCGACCGACAGGCCCAGGCCGATGTAGGTGACGAACACCTCGCTGCCGATGGCGGCGGGGACGGTCAGGGCCATCCGCAGCATGATGACCGAGACAAGGTAGGGCAGCAGGTTGCGCAGCACGATGCGGAAGGTCGGCGTGCCGATGCAGCGGGAAGCGACGTTGTAGTCCCGGTCCCGGATGATCAAAATCTGGTTGCGGATGAAGCGGGCCATGGCGATCCACCCGGTCAGGGACATGCCCAGGATCAGGGTGGGCACGCTGGGGCTGGCCACATAGGAGATCAGGATCAGGATGATGGTGGAGGGGATGTTGTCGCAGATGTTGTACAGCTCGGTGAAGAAGAAGTCGAGCTGGCGGACATAGCCCCACAGCACACCCACCGTGATGCCCACCACCGCCTCGATCATGGCGACGAAGAAGGCGATGATGAGGCTGGTGCGGGTGCCGGCCCAGATGCGGGCCCACAGGTCCTGCCCGATCGAGTTGGAGCCCCAGACAAAGCCGTCTACCCCGGGCGCGACGTTGCGGAACTGGATGCCGGTCTCGGGGTCGACCCGGCAGTAGTTGGGGTCGATCTGGCCCGGCAGGTGGGGCTGCAAAAAGGCAAAGCCCACCACCGCGACCAGCGCGATGAGCAGCGCGACGGCAAATTTGTTCTTGAGGAAGGAGCGCAGGGTGCTGCCCCAGTAGCTGTAGTTGGAGCTGGCGGTGGCTTCGGCCTCCTCGGCCCGGAAGCCCGCCGGGGTGAACAGTTCTTCCTCCGGCAGGCCGGCCCAGGCGGCGGCCGGGCCCTGCTTCTGACGCTGGGTCAGGGCGTCCTCCAGCTGCTTGGATTTGGTGTTTTTCAAAAAGAACAGCATCAGCGCCCACCTTCTTTCTTGCCCAGACTGATGCGCGGGTCGATCAGGACCATCAGCAGGTCGCCCAAGATCAGGCCGATGATGCCCACGCAGGCGTACAGCAGGACGATGCCCTGCACCATGGTGTTGTCGTGCCGCTGCACGCAGGTGACCAGCAGCCCGCCCATGCCGGGGATGCTGTACAGGCTCTCGATGTAGATGGAGCCCACCACCGTGTTCAAAAAGGCCGAGGGGATGTACTGCACCAGCGGCACCATCGCGTTGCGGAAGATGTGCCGCAGGGCGATGCGGTCCTCGCTGGCGCCCTTGGCCCGGGCCAGCAGGACGTAGTCCTTGTTGCTCTCGTCCACCATGTAGCGGCGCAGCCACATGGCGTAGAAGGCGATGTTGCCCAGGCTCATCGAAAAGACCGGCAGGATCCAGTACCGCAGATTGTCGGCGTTGAACAGAAGGCCGACGTTCAGCGCGGTGGTGCCGTACATCTGGATGTAGAGGTAGTAGACTGCCGCCGGCACCGCCTGGATCAGAATGACGATGGCCGTGCCGATCTTATCGGGCAGGCGGTGCTTGAAGCGGCCCATGGTGAGCCCCAGCGGGATGCCCAGGATGAGGGAGACCAGCATGGCGGTGACCCCCATCTGGATCGAGATGGGCAGTTTGTCGATCAGGATATCCACCACCGGCACGTTGACCCGGTAGATGTGGCTGACCCCGAGGTCCCCGTGGAAGGCGTCCCGCCAGAAGCGGAAGATCTGCACCGGCAGCGGGTCCAGCAGGCCCATCGACTGCAGGCCGGCCTGGATCTGGGTCTCGGTCATTTTTTCATAGTTGGCAAAGTAGCCCTCCACCGGCATCAGCCGGAGCAGGCAGAAGACGAGCGTCACGATGATGAACAGCGTCAAGATCGAATGCCCGATCCGCTTGGCCAGATATTTTACCATATCCGACGTCCTTTCTCATAAAAACAGGGAGCCGCTCCCATACCAAGGGGCGGCCCCTGCGTGGCATCGCGTTATCTTGCGTCCCGGTTGGCTTCGTACTCGCTCATCGAGACATAGTGGTCCAGCACATGGATGCCCTTCAGCCGCTTATTGGAGAAGCCGGTCGAGGCGTACTGGCCCTCCCAGTAGTTCAGGCGGGTGGCCAGGTAGGCCGGCACGCTCATCCCCATCGGGATGACCAGCGCGTTTTCGATCAGCATGGCCTCGGCGTTGGCAAAGGCTTCGTACCGGGCGTTGATGTCGGTGGTGATGGCCTTGGCCTCTTCGACGGCGGCCATATAGGCCATGATGGTGTCGGCCGTCTCGCCGGTGACGATGCCGTCCTCGACGGCGGTGCGCAGGTAGGCGTAGCGGCCGCCGTAGCCGCCCTCGGTCTGGTAGAAGGGGTCGGTCTCGGTCTCAGGGTCGGAGTAGTCGGCGCCCCAGTTGCACAGCTGGAAGCAGTACTTGCCGGCGCGGCGGACGGCCGACAGGTAGTTGTCGGCGGGGCCGGCGGTCAGGATGACGTCGATGAAGTCGGCGCCGTCGTTGAGCACCCCTTCCAGCTGCTGCTTGAAGACCTGGCACTGACGGTCCCAGTCGGGGGTGGAGGGATTATAGGGCATCTGCACCTTGATCGGGAAGGTGACCCCCTGAGCCGAGAGCTCCTCGATGGCGGCGTCGCGGTACTGCTTGGCCGTCTCCTCATTGAAAAACTCGGAGATATCCGCCAGCGCGCCGCACTGGGTGTAGTCGACGCCGTCGTTGTTGGCGCAGAAGGAGGGCGGGGTGACGGTGTTCAGCTTGTAGCCCTCGTACCCTTCGGGCGCGGTGACGGCCAGGGTGACGGCGTTGTTGATGCCGTAGAGGAACGCCTTGCGGAAGTTTGTGCTGTTGATGGCCTTGGCCCAGTTTTCCGGCTCGTACTCGTCGTCCAGGCCCTCGACGGTCTGGCCCGAGAACTCGTGGTAGAAGGGCATGAAGTTGAACAGATAGAAGTATGTATAGTTGGTGTTGGGCCGGTCCATCGAGACCAGGTCCTTGGTGGCCTCGTCGGCCAGCCAGCTGTCCAGGATGTCGGAGCCGATGGTGGCCTCGTCGATCTCGCCGCGCTTGACCATCTCGGGACCGTTGACCTCGGCCTCGGCGTTGTAGATGCGGCTGACCGTCTCGATAAAGACGTTGTCGGCGTCGTAGTTTTCGGGGTTCTTGGTCATGACCCAGCTCTCCAGCGGGACGTATTCGGACAGATAGAAGGCGCCGCAGCTGTAGAGGGTCTCGGCCGAGGTGGCGAACTGGTCGCCCATCTCCTCCAGCAGCGGGCCGTAGGCCGGCTCGTAGGGCAGGTAGACCAGCAGGCTCAAAAAGCCGGGGAAGTCATAGGTCAGGGTGTAGGTCAGGGTGTGCTCGTCCACCGCCTTGACCCCCACCGCGTCGAACTCGACCGGCGCAAAGGTCTGCGCTTCGGCCCCCGGCGCGCTGACGGTGACGACGCCGGAGGCGTCCACCGTGTAGGCGGTGCCGTCGTCCTCGACCAGGCCGCTCTCGGCGTTGGCCAGGTTGACCTGATAGTCGTAGTACTCGGCGGCTCCGGCGATGTAGGAGGTGACCAGACCCACGTTGGAGGCGGCGTAGGCGGGGGTGAGCAGGTAGCGCAGCGCGTCCACAAAGTCCTGCGCGGTGACGGGCGCCACCACCTCGCCGTTCATATCCACCCAGTTCTCGTCCCGCAGGTGGAAGGTCCAGGTCAGGGACGCCTCGTCGAACTCCCACTCGGTGGCCAGACCCTCCCGCATGACGCCCTTGTTGTCGTACTCGACCAGGGTGTCGATGCAGTTGGCGCCCACCACCATCTCGATGTCGGTGGCGGTGGTCAGGTAGTTGAGGGTGGCGGGCTGGCTGGAATAGAGGATGGTGTAGCTGGAGGTGTCGGCGGAGGCGCCGCCCCCGTTCGAGGAGGCGCTGCCCGAACCGCAGGCGCTGAACAGCCCTGCGGCGCAGGCGGTGGCGGTGGTCATGCCGGCAGCCTTGAGGAACTGGCGGCGGGATAAAGTATGACGCATGAAAAACTCCCCTTTTTATTTTATTGGCCGGGACAAAACAAAACGGAGCAACGGAATCACATCCGTTACTCCGTTGTAACATCCACCGGCCTGTTGGCGTTGCTTATGTTGCAGTATAGCATTGAAACCGGCGTATGTCAACATTTTTACTCATCTAGCGGATGAAATGCCCTCTCAATCCCGGGGCGGAGCGGGCGTTTCGGCCGCCGGCTGCGCGGTGGCGGCGGCTGCCTCGGCCTCGGCAGCCTGCTTGGCGGCGCGCTGGGCCGCACGCTCGGCGGCCCGCTCTCTGGCCCGGGCGGCGGCCGCTTCCTGGCGCTTTTTGGTCCGCTGCTTGACCCGGCAGGTGGCGCATAGGCCGTCGGCGCTGTCGGCGGGGATGGGCTTGCCGCAGTCGGTGCACAGGTTCTTTCTGAACCGCAGCACGCTCACCGGCCCGAGGCTGGTCAGCTGGCGCAGCTTCATCCCGTCGATGGCCTTGTGGTTGCAGCTGGCGGCGCACATCCCGCACTCGCTGCACCGCCACGGGGTGATGACGACGCGGGTCTGGCCGTCGGGCAGGTCCTCAAAGCGGATGGCGCCGGCCTTGCAGTTCTTTTCGCACCGGCCGCAGCCGAAACACTTTGCATTGAAGGCCGGCAGGTAGACCCCGTAGTGGAAGGGGGTCTTGGTGGCGGTCTTGAGCTGCTTGACCCGCTCGTTGAGAACGTAGCGGAAGGGCTGGATGGTGTTCTCCTCCTCATCCTGCAGGCCGGGCAGCATCCGCAGCAGCTGCTTTGTGCCGTTTTTGGAGGTGTCGCCCACATGGGCGAACATCTCCCGGCGGGACAGCTCCTTGGCCTGGTAGGGGGCGTCCTCGGGCTGGTAGGCCAGGGTGATGCGGGCGTCAAAGAGAGGCTCGCCCAAAAACTCGACCAGGCGGGCCAGATTCTGGCGCAGCAGGGCCGCGCAGCGGTCGTTCTCGCACTCGCCGCAGGGGGTCAGGTCCAGCACCAGCTTCTTGTTCAGGGCCAGATAGGCCAGCGCCTCCCAGCACAGCGCCCCCACGCAGGGGCGGACGATGTCGTTGTGGCGGGCGCTGCGCTCGCAGCCGATCCAGACGGTCTCGTTGTCGCTCCCCGCCTGGGACAGGTCCCGCTGGACCTGCTCGGTGGAGGGGGTGATGCAGCGGGTGCGGCAGACCGACACGCACAGCCCGCAGTCGCTGCACAGGTCCCAGTCCTTGGCCAGGTTGGGCCGGCTGAACACATCGTCCCCGTAGGGGCAGATGTCCTTGCAGTCGGTGCACTGCTCCTTGTGGGGGTGCAGGTTCCAGCACTGCTTGCGGTCGATCTCGGGATGGCTGTTGTTCATCAGCACATTCATGGCCACTTTGGTAAAGATGCTCATGACCGGTCAGCCCTCTTTCGCAGCCGCGCCCTTGGGGGCGGGGTCGGTGACGCTGGTCACCTCGGCGTTTGCCAGCAGGAAGGCCTGCACCTTCTGCGCCACCAGCGCCGCGGCCACCGCGTCGGGGGAGAGCACCTTGCGGATCTCCGCCTCGGGGGTGTTGTGCTGCCGGGACAGGCGGCGGTACTCGGCTTCCACCTCGTCCTTGTGGGCCACGATGCCCTCGGCCTCCGAGATGGCCTTGGCGGCCAGCACGCTGCGCAGCCGCTTTTCGGCGCTGGCGCGGAAGCTCCGGCGCAGCCCATCGGGGGTGGTGCGGCAGCTGGTGCAGTAGGTCTCCATCGGGATGCCGCTCTTTTTCAGCTTGTTCTCCAGCTGCTTGTACTCCCGCTCGGCCTCGGCGGCCACCTGCTTTTCGGGCAGGGCGACGGTCAGGTTGGCCCCGGCCATATCCAGCAGCTCCTGGCCGGCCTTGCGGTCGGCGGCCTGTTCGTGGATAGCCTGCTTCTCCTTGCGGATCTGCGCCTTCATGGCCTCGAGGGAGTCAAAGCCCCGGCTGCGGGCAAATTCCTCGGTCGGCTCGGGGGTATGCTTTTCGGCCACGGCGTGCAGGGTGATCTCGAACTGGGCGCTGACGCCGGACAGCTCCTGGACCTGGAAGTCCTCGGGATAGGTCATCTCGACCCGGAAGCTCTCGCCGGCCTTGTGGCCGTAGAAAGCCCGCTCGATGGCGGCGGTCAGCCGGCCGGTGCCCAGGATGATGGTGGCGTTTTCGGTGCGGCTGTCGGGGATGGGCTGGCCGTCCCGGAAGCCCTCCGAGTCAAAGGTGACCTTGTCGCCCCGCTTGGCGGGCGCTTCGGTGGGGGTGTAGTAGGCGTGCAGGCGGCACCGGTGGGTGACCTCCTGGTCGACGGTGCGGTCCAGCACCGGGCGGACGTGCCGGGTGATGGCCAGCCCCTTATACTGGCCGAGGGTGACATGGGGGGGGTTGTTTGCCATACGTCTGTCTCCTCCCGTCAGCAGTCGGTGCAGGCAGAGCCGGCTGCCAGCCAGTCGGTGTCCAGGGTGACCGAGCCGTCCTCCCACACAAAGGTGGGGATGCCGATGCGGCCTTCGGCCTTGGCCTCGTCGTAAGCGGGCAGACTGTCCCGCATGGCCAGAAAGGCCCGCAGGTTTTTGGTGCTCTCGGTGATATCAACGTACTCGTAGGGGATGCCCTTTTCGTCCAGCTGCTGCTTGACCTCGCGGCAGGTGGAGCAGATGGGCGCGCCATACAGCTTCATCATGGATTCAGACCTCCTGTATATCGAAACTTATCTAAGAACTTGTCTCATCAGCCAAGTATACACCATCGCCGCGGCCGGGGCAAGAGGGAAATAAAGCCCTCACAGCCCCTTCTCGGCCAGCCAGCTCTGGATGACCTGGCTGTACAGCTCGGGGAACTGGGCGTCCTCTTGGGCAAAGGCGGCCTGGTAGGCTTCCGCCTCGGCGCGGGTGACGGGGGTCACCCGCCGGTAGGCGGTAAAGACCGTCCCGTTGCCCATATCAAAGCGCTGTTCGGGGACGTAGTACCCGCCGCTGATGGTGAAGAACTGGTCGTTCAGTTTGGCGGCCACCCCGCTGACCTCGTAGCACCAGGGGAAGGGGTCGGCGGTGAGGACGTACTTTGCCTCGAACAGCTCGGTCGGGAAGGGCTGGGTGCCCAGAATGCCAAAGCCGAAGGCGAGTTTGTCCTCCAGCGGACGGTCGGGCAGGCTGGCATTCTTAAAGGTATCGGGGCAGTAGGTCATCGAGTGGGGGATCATGTAGGCGAACTCGCTTTCGGCGCAGTGCCGGTCGATCCAGCGGGCCAGGGCCCGGATCTGCCCAAGGTCGGTGCGGTCGTAGGTCATGGTGTCCAGCCGGACGAACTCCTCGGTGGCGCCGGTGTCCAGCAGCGGAAAGAGGAATTCCGGCAGCGCGATGGTGGTCAGCGGCGACAGCCGCACCGACATGCTGAACGCCAGGGTGAACAGCCAGTACCCGATCTTGAGACGCCGGAAGGAGCCGAGGCTCTCGGCCAGCGCCGCCGCGCCCAGCAGGAACAGAACGGCGTAGCCCGGCACCAGCAGCAGGGTCTGGTGGGCGCCCATGTTCTGCACCCGGGTGAACAGCACCAGGCTGACGGCCAGGCAGGCCAGGGTCTGGACGGCGAGGGGGGCCTTGCCGTGCCGGCAGGCCCAGACCACCCCCGCGATGAGAAGCGGCAGGTAGAGCGGCCCCAGCCGGAAAGCCTGGCTGGAAAGCTCGAGCCCCAGCCCGCCGGTGTTGTAGGCGGCGTAGTGCTCGGCGTAGCTGTAGGTCAGCACCTTGACGACGATGGGCCGGAACAGAACGATCATGGCGGCCACCGACCCTGCCCCGAAGGTGATGAGCCCCCGGATGCGGTCCCCGACGGCCCGGCCGCTGCCGGCTCGGCCCAGCCGGACCGCCCCCGCCAGCACCGTCACCGCGTAGACGGCGTAGTACCCCACGATGAAATAGAGATACCACCGCCGGGTGAGGATGAGGGCCGCCGTCGCAAAGAAGAGCCCGGCCCACCGGGCAGGTTCGGCGGTGTCAAAGCGGTAATCGAGGGTCAGCAGCAGGATGACAAAGGCGAAGATCAGCCCGAACCAGTCGGGCTGCCCGAGGGCCGCCGCCATCCGCAGAAAGGGGAAACAGGCGGCCAGGCTCAGCCCCATCAGGAAAAAGCCGTGCGGGTTCTTTACCTCCAGCATCTGCCCCACCTTGACCACCACCCCGCCCAGCGCCAGCAGCAGCGCCGGCAGGACGCTGACCAGCTGGCTGAGGACAAAGCTGTCGCCGGTATGGGCCGACAAAAAGAAGGGGAACTCGGTGAACAGGCAGATGAAGCTGGTGTAATCCTCGGTCAGGCTGGCCAGCAGATGGCCGAGGCCGGCCAGCGGCCCGGCGGCGAAAGCCTCTTCGGCGGCGTACTGCAGCAGGGTGTAGTTGGCGTAGTCCCAGACATAGACAAAGTCCCGCCCCGCCACCTGCAGGCTGCCGCAGATGGCCAGCACCAGATAGACCCCCACCAGGATGCTGCCGTGGAACAGCGCAAAGCGCACCCCGGCCCGCCGGACGGCGGCCAGCACCAGACAGACCAGCAGGCAGTCCGCCCACAGGCTGAGCAGCGGGAAGAAGAGCGTCCCGGTCAGCCCGGCGGCGGTGCAGATGCAGAGCACGGCAAGGGTCAGGAGCAGGGCGGCGGGCACGGTCCCCCGCGGCGGCCGGAAGCGGGGCTTTGTCCCGGGCGCGGGCCGTACTTCGGTGATGGGCATGGAAAAAACTTCCTTTCGGTCAGATTTTCACGATTTGTATGACCAGTATACCAGACTCGGAACCGAAATGTCCAGTCGGGACGGCTGTAAAAAAGCCCCGCCCCTGCGGAACGGGGCGGAGCGATGCGTTATTTCTGTTTGGTTTCCTTGCCGGCGGCCGCTTTTTTGGCGGCCCGGGCAGCCCGGGCTTTGGCGGCGCGGGCCTTTTTGGCGGCGTTGGCCGCGCTGATCTTGGCCGCGCCGGGGTGGGGCGCTTCCGGCGTCAGGCGGAACAGCCGGCTGCCCATGGCGGGCAGGTCGGCAAAGAGGGTGTAGTCCCGGCCATAGACGCCCCCGTCCACCGTGTGCAGGCTGGTTTCGCCCGCGAAGCTGCCGCCCCACTGGGGGGCCTCGGTGCACAGCAGCTCCTCGGCGGCAGCCGGCATGGCGAGGTAGAGGGGGAACTGTTTGTGGGGTTTGTCCTGGGTGTTCATGACGCAGAGCAGGCACTGCCCCCGCCCCCGGCGCAGCCAGGCGTAGACCCCCTCGGCGCTGCTCTCGCAGGCCACCCACTCAAAGCAGCGCGGGTCGTACTCGCCGACGTAGAGGGCCGGCTCGCTGGCGTAGATGCGGGCCAGCTCGGCGAAAAATTTCTGGAAGCTGTCGTGGAAGGGGTAGGCCAGCAGGTTCCAGTCCAGGGGCTTTTTCTCGTCCCACTCGCGAAAGTGGGCCAGCTCGTTGCCCATGAAGTTCAGTTTCTTGCCCGGGTGGGTGTACATATAAAAGTAGAGAGTGCGGGCCTGGCTGCACTTTTCCTCGTAGCTGCCCCAGAGCTTGTCGATGATGGTCTTTTTGCCGTGGACCACCTCGTCGTGGCTCAGCGCCAGCAGGTACAGCTCGTTGTAGAAGTACTGCATACTGAACAGCAGTTTGCCGTACTGGGCCGGCCGCTCCCCGAAGGGGGTGGCGAAGTAGTCGAGGGTGTCGTGCATCCAGCCCATGTCCCACTTGTAGTCGAAGCCGATGCCGTCGTAGCGGGTGGGCGCGGTGATCTTGAGGTAGTTGGTGGAGTCCTCGGCGATGTAGACGCCGGTGGGCCAGCGCTGATTCAGGCCGTGGTTGAGCCGGCGCAGAAAATCCAGCGCCCCCTGGTTGACCCCGCGGGCCGGGTCTCCCAGCCAGTAGATGGCCCGGGAAATCGCGTCCATCCGGATGCCGTCGCAGTGGTAGACGTCCATCCAGAGGGCGGCGGCGCTGTTCAAAAAGCTGCGCACCTCGCCCCGGTAGTAGTTGAAGTTGTGGGTGCCCCACTCGCTCTCGCCCACGTCGCTGTCGTATTCATACAGGCAGGTGCCGTCCAGCCGCGCCAGCCCGGCGGCGTCGGCCGCAAAGTGGACCGGCACAAAGTCCATGATGACCCCGATGCCCATCCGGTGGCAGGCGTTGACAAAGCGGGCAAACTGCGCCGGCGTGCCGTACCGGCTGGTGACCGAAAAGTACCCGGTGGTCTGATACCCCCAGCTGCCGTCGAAGGGGTGCTCGGCCAGGGGCAGAAGCTCGACGTGGGTGTAGTGGTGGGCCGTCAGCCAGGGCACCAGTTCCTTGGCCAGGTCGTCGTAGTTGTACCAGCCGCCCTCGCCGCCGTCGGGGGCCTGGGCGTCCGGGTCCCGCTTCCAGCTGCCGGCGTGCATCTCGTAGATGTTCATGGGCAGGTTTCGGCACTTGTCCCGGCGGGCCATCCACCCCTCGTCGTCAAAGGAAAAGGCAAGGGCGGTCAGTTTGCTGGCCGTGCCGGGCCGCAGCTCGCTGGCAAAGGCGTAGGGGTCGGCGTGCAGCTGGACCGAGCCGTCCGCCCCGGTGATGCGGTACTGGTAGCTGTCCCCCTCGGCCGGGCCGGGGATGTAGACCCGCCAGAAGCCGGCCTGGTTCTTTTCCATCGGGACGTCCTCGCCGCCCGGCCAGCTGCCGCAGACCGAGACGGCTTTGGCCCCCGGCGCAAAGAGGGTGAACTGCCAGCCCGCCTCGCCCCGGGGCCCGGCCGACGGGTGGGCCCCCATCCAGCGGTAGGCGTCGAAGCACTCGCCGTCCCAAAATGCCTGCGGGATCGTGAATTGATACATACTGTGATTCTCCTTACCTGCAAAATTTTAGTTAAACTTTGTGAATGAAGCGGCAATTTTCTGCTGAATTGTGGAAGAACTGGTGCATATTCTCCAAAATTGTGCTATACTGTTCCCACGGGCCGCCGCCCGGCGGACCCGAAACTGTATGTACAGGAGTGTATCGTTTCTATGTCTTGGTATGACAGCGCTGTTTTTTATCATATCTACCCGCTGGGCCTGTGCGGCTGCGCCCACGAGAACGACGGCCGCGCCGTCCCCGGCGCCTTTGCAAAGCTGGACGCCTGGGCCGCCCACGCGGGGGAGATCGGCTGCAACGCCATCTATATCGGCCCGCTGTTTGAAAGCGGCAGCCACGGCTACGACACGGTGGACTACCGCCGGGTGGACCGCCGTCTGGGCACAAACGAGGAATTTGCCGCCTGGGTGGCGGCCTGCCACCAGCGCGGGCAGAAGGTGATCGTGGACGGCGTGTTCAACCATGTGGGCCGGGACTTTTTCGCCTTCCGGGACCTGAAAGAGCGCCGGGAAGGCTCGGCCTACCGGGACTGGTTCTGCGACGTCAACTTCTGGGGCAACAACGAGTACAACGACGGCTTTTCCTACGCCAACTGGGGCGGCCACAACCTGCTGGTCAAGCTGAACCAGCGCAACCCCGCGGTGCAGCAGTACCACTTCAACACCGTCCGGTTCTGGGTCGAGCAGTTTGACATCGACGGCATCCGGCTGGACGCCGCCGACGTGCTGGACTTCGGCTTTATGCAGAACCTGCGCAGCTTTACCGAGGGGCTGAAACCCGACTTCTGGCTGCTGGGCGAGGTCATCCACGGCGATTACAGCCGCTGGGCCAACCCCGCCACCCTCCACTCGGTGACCAACTACGAGCTGCACAAGGGCCTGTGGAGCGGCCACAACGACCACAATTATTTCGAGATCGCCCACACCATGCGCCGTTTGCAGGGCCTCTGCGGCGAGACCAGGCTCTATACCTTCTCGGACAACCACGACGTCGAGCGGCTGCCCAACAAGCTGCGCAGCCGCGCCCACATCCGGCACATCGCCATCCTGGTCTACACCCTGTGGGGCATCCCGTCCATCTACTACGGCTCCGAATTCGGCATCGAGGGCAAAAAGGAATGGGGCAGCGACTGGCCCCTGCGCCCCTGCCTGGAGCTGGCCGATTTTGAAAACGCCGCCGAGGAAAACCCGGTCACCAGCGTGTATGCGGCGCTGGGCCGGCTGAAAGCCGACGAGCCCGCCCTGACCTACGGCAGGCCGCAGGAACTGCTGCTGACCACCGAGCGCTACGCCTTTGCCCGGGTGCTGGACGGCCGGGCGCTGGTCACCGTCCTGAACAACGCCGACGCCCCGGCCCGGCTGGAGCTGCCCCTGCCCGTCCCCGCCGACGAGGCGGAGGACCTGCTGGCCGACTGCGCCGGCAGCGAGGCGGTGGCGGCCCGCGTCGAAAACGGCCGCCTCATCGTCGAGCTGCCCGGCAACTACGGCACCCTGCTGGGGCTGGGCCGCTGAAAGGGGGCGCCGCCATGAACGCGACCGCCCGGCGGGAAGCCATCCTGCAAAAACTGGCCCGGAGCAGCGAACCGGTCAGCGCCTCGGCGCTGGCGGCGCAGCTGGGGGTGTCCCGGCAGATCGTGGTGGGGGACGTGGCCCTGCTGCGGGCCGGCGGGGCGGCGATCGACGCCACCCCCCGGGGCTATCTGCTGCGGGGCGCGGCTGCCGGCTACACCGGCCTGGTGGCCTGCTGCCACAGCACCACCGAGGCCATGCGCCGGGAGCTGTATACGGTGGCCGATCAGGGGGGCGTGGTGGTGGACGTCATCGTCGAAAACGCCCTCTACGGCGAGATACGGGCCAACCTGAACGTCGCCAGCCGCTACGACGCCGACGCCTTTGTCCGGCAGGCCGAATCTTCGCCGGCCAGCCTGCTCTCCCGCATGACCGGCGGGGTGCACCTGCACACCATCCGCTGCGCCGACGAGGCGGCGTTCCGCCGCATCGAGGCCGCCCTGGCCGAAGCCGGGGTGCTGTATCAAAAAGAGTAGGGCTGCTCCCTCACCCTCTATTGTACCCAAAGCGCCCGGGGCTGTCTATAAACAAATTGGCCCGAATGTACAAAAATGCCGGAAAGGAGAACCGCCCATGTACCCATCCCGCGAAGAAGCCGAGCGCATTCTGCTCGACGCCAAGGCCCGCTATGACAAGGTCAGCGCCATCCACGGCCGCTGGGACGACCACAGCCGGACCGCCGCCCGCTGCGCCGAAAAGATCGCCGCCCATTGTCCCGGCCTCGACCCCGACAAAGCCTATGTGCTGGGCCTGCTGCACGACATCGGCCGGTGGTACGGCGACGGCCACCTCTGCCACGTCTACTATGGCTGGAAGTATATGACCGAGCTGGGCTGGGACGATGCCGCCCGCATCTGCCTGACCCACTCCTTCCAGGTGCAGCGGCTGGGGGCCTACATCGGCAACTACGATATCCCGCCTGCGGCGGTGGCCGAGCTGGACGCCGCCCTCGCCGCCGTCACCTACGACGACTACGACCGCCTCATCCAGCTCTGCGACACCCTGGCCGGCCCCGACGGCCCGGTGGACATGGCCGCCCGGATGGAGGACGTCCGCCGCCGGTACGGCGACTACCCGCAGGACAAGTGGGACAAAAATTTTGAGCTGCGCCGCTATTTCGAGCGCTGGGGCGGCGCGGACATCTACGAGATGGTCGGGGAGATGGTCAGGTGAACCCCGTTTTCGCTGCAAAAAACTCCTACAATATCGACGTCAGCTTCACCGCATAACCGAACAAAACGACGACCGCCCGCGGGGAAGTCCCTGCGGGCGGTTTTGATGTTTGCTAGAATTTTTTGAGGATGTCATGGTGGCCTATGTCCAGCAGAAGGATGAGGACGTCGCCTTCCAGCCGCCAGATGATGCGGATATCCATGTTGACGCTGCACTCGAAAAGCCCTGCACTGCCCTGGATGCGTTTGACGCGCAGGGATGGATGAAGCGGGTTTTCGGCCAGCAGGCGGAGCTTGTTCTGCACCTGCTTTTTCTCCTGCGCGGTCAGGGCCTTGAAGTTCTTTTCAAAGCGGGGGGTGAGGGTGAGTTGAAAGGCCATCACTTCCCCTCCAGATGCTTGAACAGGGCGTCCACACTGTCAAAGACGGGCTGTTCGCCGGCGGCTACTTTGGCCTTGACTTCACCTATCTCCTTTTCCAGTTGGTCCAGATATTTCTTCGGGTAGACAGCCACCGGCACGATGGTGATTTCGCCGTCCATTTCGCGGATGTCCAGCTTATCGCCCTCCGACAGGCCCAGTTTGGAGACGATGTCCTTGGGGATGGTGACCTGAGATTTTGCGCGCAATTCGACCAGCATATGCTTCCCTCCCTTGCGATGTTGGAAAGTTGGAAAATGCGATTTTCCTACCTCCAGTATACACGCGCGGCGGAGAAAATGCAAGGCTTTTATTCAGATATTTCCTCTTCCTGCCGTAATTTTTCCGCGCACTTGCGGCAGACGCCGTACAGGATGCTGCCCTCGCACCGCAGGGTGAAGCCGTGCTCGTCCTGCAGATGGCGGCGCACCTCGTCCATGAAGTGGCAGTCCATGTGGAAAATCTCGCCGCAGCGCACGCACTTGAGGTGGATGTGCTCGTGGCAGTGGTGCTGCTCGTCGGCGTACTGGTAGACCGCCCGCTCGCCCTTGCCGGCGACGTATTTCATCACCCGGTGCTCGCCGGCCAGCTTGTCGAGGTAGCGGTAGACGGTGGTGGGGTTGGTGCGCTCGCCCGCCGCTTCGAGGTGGGCGACGATGTCGGCGGCGCTGACGGCGCGGCGGCGGTTTTCGGTCAGGTAGTCGAGGATGAGCTGCCGGGTGCGGGTGTTGTAGCTTGAGCTGCGTGCCATGGGGGCGGGTCCACTTCCTTTTGCTGTGATGCCCTTAGTATAGCAACGGCCGCCCAAAAGTGCAAGCGCGTTCTGGGCACTTGTCTTGACACAGGTGCGCAAAACTTGCGCAAAAGAGAGGCAAGCGCGTGTGTTTTTTGTGTAAAATGTGGAAGGAAAGAGAAACCTCGTCCGAAACCTTGTATTTTCGTCAGAATTGTGAAATAATAAAATGAACAAAGCCTGCCGGCCAGACGGCATCGCCATAGAGGGCCTGCGGGTTGTTCAGACCGGCGGCAGGGCCGGTCTGTGCGGGCGGTTGTGTGTGCCGCCTGCGAGGATATGGAAGGCAGAGATAGCATGAAAGAGACAGACACCACCGCAAAGCCCAGCCTAAAGCTGCAGGCTTACCACTACTTAAAGGGCAAGATCCTGAGCTGCGAGTATGCCCCCAGCCAGTTTTTGAACGAGCAGAAGCTCTGCGCCGAGATGGGCAACATCAGCCGCACCCCCATGCGGGACGCCCTCGGGCGGCTCGAACAGGAAGGGCTGATCGCCATATTGCCCAAAAAGGGGCTGATGGTCTCGCCCATCACCGACGAGGACGTACACAGCATCTATGAGGTGCGCCTTTTGGTCGAGCCGTACGCCCTGCGGGTCTACGGCAGCCTGCTGCCGCGGGAAGAGCTGGAAAAGTTCGTCTACCTGATGCAGAACCCCGGCGAGATCTCCGACTTTTACGCCGCTGACGACGCGTTCCACGACCTGCTCATCAGCGCGCTGCCCAATAAATACCTCCGTTCGGCCCACGATTCCATCACCGGGCAGAACACCCGCTTCCGCATCATGACCGGCAAGGTGGGCATGATCAGCCGTTCCGCCACCTGCGAGGAGCATCTGGCCATTTTGCAGCCGGCGCTTGCCGGCGACTGGAACGGGGCCGCCGCCGCCCTGACCCGCCACATCGAGCTGGCCCGGGACAAGGCGGAGGAGACGCTGGCCCGCATCCACCTTGGGGAGCGGGCCCCCGCCGCGGCTGCCGCGGACAAAAAAGACGGACAGGAGAACGCATGAATTTGATCCGGATCGGGGCGCTCACCCTGCCCCATAAGGCCGTATTTGGGCCGATGGCGGGCTTTACCGACGCGCCCTGCCGCCGCCTGATGGCCGAGCATGGGGCGGGCTTCACCGTCAGCGAGATGGTGTCCAGCCGGGCCCTGACCTACCGCGACCACAAGACCCTCAGCCTGCTGCGCCCGGCCACCAAAGGCGCGCCCTACGGGGTGCAGCTCTTCGGCGAGGTGCCCGAGATCATGGGCCAGGCCGCCGCCATGATCGAAGGGGAGGACTTCGACTTTCTCGACATCAACATGGGCTGCCCCGCGCCCAAGATCGTCTCGGGCGGGGCGGGCAGCAGACTGATGCTCCATCCCGAGCTGTGCGGCGAGATCGTCGCACAGGTCAAGGCCCACACCTCCCGGCCCGTCACCGTCAAGATGCGCAAGGGCTGGGACGACGAGCACGTCACCGCCGTCGAATGCGCCAAAGCCTGCGAGCAGGCCGGCGCCGCCCTCATCACCGTCCACGCCCGCACCCGGGCGCAGATGTACATCCCCGGCATCGACCTTGCCGTCATCCGGGCGGTCAAGCAGGCGGTGCAGATCCCGGTGCTGGGCAACGGGGATATTCAGACCCCCGCCGACGCGCTGACCATGCTGCGCGAGACCGGCTGCGACGGGGTGATGATCGCCCGGGCCGCCCTCGGCGACCCCTGGCTCTTCGAGCGGGTCAACGCCGCCATCGAGGGCCTGCCCGAGCCGCCCGCCCCCAATCTGCAGGCCCGGATGAACGCCTTCCGCCGCCAGGTGGAGGAGATGGTCGAGCTGAAGGGGGAGTACACCGCCATGCCCCAGGCCCGCGCCCAGGCCATCCACTATATGAAGGGCCTGAAGGGGGCCGCGGCCCTCCGCCGCGCCGCCTGCAGCCTGACCTATCTGTCCGACCTGGACGATCTGATCGACCTGGTCTTTACGGCGCAGCGGAAACTGTGACCTCCGCCGTCGACATAGCTGTACGTTTGTGGTACAATAAAGCCCCCGCCGTTTCTCATGTGAGGATGGCAGGGGCGTTTTGAATGAAAGGAACTCTTTGTATGAACCAAGCGCTTCTCATCGCGGGTTTTGGCACCACCGTCCCCTCGGCGCAGGAAGAGCTGGCCGCTCTGGAAGCCGCTCTGGCCGCCGCGGCGCCCGGCTGGCAGGCTGTCCGGGCCTACACCAGCGGGATGGTCCGCCGGGCGCTGGCTGCGCGCGGCCGGCCGGTGGACAGCCCCGCCGAGGCCCTCGCCAAACTGAAAGCCGCCGGCGTGGAGAAGGTCTTTGTCCAGCCCACCCATTTCCTCTGCGGCATCGAGTACGAAAAACTGAAGGCCGACGCCGCGGCGGCAGCCCCCGGCTTTGCCCGGCTGCGGGTGGGCCGCCCCCTGCTGGACGGCACCGAAGCGGTGCGGGCCCTGGCCGCCCTGCTGATGGAGCTCTGCCCCGCGGCGGAGGGCCGCGCGGTCGTATTCATGGGACACGGCACCGCCGCCTTTGCCAACCTCGCCTATCCGGCCCTGCAGACGGTGTTTGAGCTGGCCGGCCGGCCCGACCTGCGGGTGGGCACGGTGGAGGGCTGGCCGGGCCTTGAAGAGGCGCGCAGCTGGCTGCGGGCCCATCCCGCCTGCCGCAGCGTCCGCCTGGTTCCGCTGCTGCTGGCCGCCGGGGACCACGCCCTGCACGATATGGCCGGGGAGGACCCCGGCAGCTGGCAGAGCATCCTTGAAAAGGAAGGCTGCGAGGTCAGCTGCACCCTGCGGGGTCTGGCCGCCGAGCCGGCTTTCCGGCAGTTCTGCGCGGCCCGGATGGCGGGGGAGATGAGGCAAACCGATGGCCTTTGAACACTTTATCCGCAGCGGGCAGAAGATGCTGCGCTGCGGCTACACCACCGGCACCTGCGCGGCCTTGGCCGCGGCGGGGGCGGCCCGGCTGCTGCTGACGGGGCGGCGGCCGGCTTCCCTCTGCCTGCGCACCCCCAAAGGCTGGCCGGTGGAGGTGGAGCCCGACGCCCTCGAACTGGAAGGCGGCGAGGCCCGCTGCGCCGTCCGCAAGGACGCCGGGGACGACCCCGACGTCACCGACGGGATGCTGGTCTGGGCGTCCGTCCGGCTGACCGGCGCGCCCGGCGTCCTCATCGACGGGGGCGAGGGGGTGGGCCGGGTGACAAAGCCCGGCCTTGACCAGCCGGTGGGGGCCGCCGCCATCAACCGGGTACCCCGGCAGATGATCGCGGAGGCGGTCCAGACCGAACTGGACGCCGCCGGCTGGGGCGGCGGGGCCGAGGTGACCGTTTCCATCCCCGGCGGGGCGGAGCGGGCTGGGCGCACCTTCAACCCCCTGCTGGGCATCGAGGGCGGGCTTTCGGTCCTCGGCACCTCGGGGGTGGTGGAACCGATGAGCGAAGAGGCCATCGTCGCCACCATCGAAGTGGAGCTGCGGCAGGCCGCGCACGCTTCGCCCTGGGGCCGGCTGATCCTGACCCCCGGCAACTACGGCGCGGACTATCTCGCCGCCCGGGGGCTGGACCGTCTGGGCGCGCCGGTGGTCCGGTGCTCCAACTTCATCGGGGAGGCGCTGGACATAGCCGCCGCCGAACGGTTCCGGCAGGTGCTGCTGGTGGGCCACATCGGCAAGCTGGTCAAGCTGGCCGGCGGCATCATGAACACCCATTCCCGGATGGCCGACTGCCGCACCGAGCTGTTCTGCGCCCACGCGGCGGCAGCCGGGGCAAGCGCCGGACTCTGCCGGGCGCTGCTGGCCGCCCCCACCACCGACGCCTGCGTCGAACTGCTCGACCGGGAGAAGCTGCGCGCGCCCGTCCTCGCCAGCCTGACCGAGGCGGCCCAGAGCCACATCGAGCGGCGGGCGGCCGGGGCGTTCCGGGCGGGGGTGGCGCTGTTTTCCAACACATACGGGCTGCTGGGCGAAAGCGATGCGGCCCGCAGCCTGATTGCAGAATGGAGGAAGGATGGAACATAAAGGTACGCTCTACGCCGTCGGCGTCGGCCCGGGGGACCCCGAGCTGCTGACCCTCAAGGCGGCGCGGGTGATCGAGGAGTGCCCGGTGGTGGCCGCGCCCCGCACGGCCGGCGGCCGGATGCTGGCTTTGGAGATCGCCCGGCAGGCGGTCAGCCTTGCGGGCAAGGAGATTCTGCCCCTGGATTTTTCGATGTCCACCGACCCGGAAACGCGGGCCGCCGCCCATGCGGCCGCTGCGGCGCTGGTCCGGGCGGAGCTGGACGCGGGGCGGGACGTCGCCCTTTTGAACCTGGGGGACGTGTCCATCTACGCCACCTGCGCCTATCTGATCGAGCGGCTGGAAGCCGAAGACTACCCCACCGCCCGGGTGGCGGGGGTGCCCAGCTTCTGCGCGGCGGCGGCCCGGCTGAATACCAGCCTGACCGGCATCGACACCCCGCTGCACATCTACCCCGCCGCCGAGGAAGCGGACCTTGCCGCCGCCCTCGCCCAGCCGGGGACCAAGATCCTGATGAAGAGTGCCCGCCGCCTGCCCGCCGTGCTGGACGCGCTGCGCTCCGCCGGCTGCGCCGGACACAGCGCCCTGGCGGCCAACTGCGGCCTGCCCGGAGAGCTGATCCTGCCCCGCCTCGACGGCCCGGAGGCCGCCGCGGCGCTGGACGCGGGCTATTTTGTCACCGTCATCGTCAAGGAGGGCTGAACATGGTACACTTTGTGGGGGCCGGGCCCGGCGCGCCCGACCTGCTGACGCTGCGGGGCGCGGCCCTGCTGGAAAGGGCCGGCTGCATCATCTACGCCGGCAGCCTGGTCAACCCGGCGCTGCTGGCCCGGGCAAAGGACGGCTGCGTTCTCTACAACAGCGCCGAAATGACCCTCGAGGAGGTGCTGGCCGCCATCCAAAAGGCGGAGACCGCCGGGGCGGACACCGTCCGCCTGCACACCGGGGACCCCTGCGTCTACGGCGCGGTGAAGGAACAGATGGACGCCCTCGACGCTCTCGGCATCCCCTGGGACGATACGCCGGGGGTCTCCAGCTTCTGCGGGGCGGCCGCCGCCCTCGGGGCCGAGTACACCCTGCCGGGGGTCAGCCAGAGCGTCATCATCACCCGGCTGGCCGGCCGGACCCCGGTGCCGGAAAGGGAGAGGCTGGCCGCGCTTGCCGCCCACCGGGCGTCGATGGTCATCTTCCTCTCGGCGGGGATGCTGGACCGGGTCGAAGCCGAGCTGCTGGCCGGCGGCTACCCGCCCGAGACCCCGGCGGCTCTGGTCTATAAAGCCACCTGGCCGGAGGAAAAACTGGTCCGCTGCACGGTGGGCACCCTGGCCGCCAGCGGCGAAGCCGCCGGCATCCGCAGTACTGCCCTCGTCCTGGCGGGGGACTTTCTGGGCGAAGGCGGCTATGAACGCAGCAAGCTCTACGACCCCGCCTTTACCACCGGCTACCGGGAGGGCAGGGCGTGAAACTCTATTATCTGGCCTTCAGCGCGCGGGGGCTGGCCCTGGCCCAAAAGCTGGCCGCAAGTCTTGGGGGCGAGGCGGCGCGCTGCGGCGGCGCCGTCACCCTGCAAAACTGGACCGAGGCCCATTTCGAGACCGGCGCGGGTCTTGTCTACATCGGGGCCTGCGGCATCGCGGTGCGGGCGGCGGCCCCCTTCCTCCAGAGCAAGGAGACCGACCCCGCCGTGGTGGCGGTGGACGAGCAGGGGCGCTACGCCGTCCCCCTTCTGTCGGGGCATCTCGGCGGAGCCAACGCGCTGGCAAGGGCCATCGGCAGGGCGTGCGGCGCGCAGCCGGTGCTGACTGCCGCCACCGACGCGGGCGGGCTTTTCCCCGTCGACGACTGGGCCCGCCGGCAGGGCTGCGCGGTGGCCGATGTCCATAAGATCAAGGACGTCTCGGCGGCGCTGCTGGCCGGGCGGACGCTCCGGCTTTGCAGCGACTGGCCCATCGCCGGGACGCCCCCCGCCGGGGTGACGCTGACGGACGGCAGGGCCGGCTGTGACGCGGCTTTGACCCTGACCGACCCCGGTCCGGCGCTGTGGCTGGCGCCGCGGGTGCTGGCGCTGGGGGTGGGCTGCCGCCGCGGCACTTCGGCCGCCGCTCTGGAAGAAGCCCTCGCCGGGCTCCTCGCGCGGGAAAAACTCTGCGCAAAAAGCATCTGCAAAGTCTGCACCATCGACCGCAAGGCGGACGAAGAGGGGCTGCTTTCGTTCTGCGCCGCCCGCGGCTGGCCGCTGGAAGCGTACACCGCGGACCAGCTGCGGGAGACGGAAGGCGATTTTACCTCCTCGGCCTTTGTGGCCCGGACGGTGGGGGTGGACAACGTATGCGAGCGGGCCGCCGTCCGGGGAGCGGACGGGGGCGCGCTGCTGGTGAAAAAACAGGCCGGGGGCGGCGTGACGCTGGCCCTGGCCGCAAGGGCCTTTGCGCCGGATTGGGAGTGGACGGAATGAACAAACTGTATGTGATCGGCCTTGGGCCGGGCGGAGCCTACGGGATGACCGCCGCGGCCCGCGCCGCTTTGGAAGAAGCCGAGGTGATCTGCGGGTACACCGTCTACCTTGACCTCATCGCGCCGCTGACGCCGGGCAAGGAGCTGCGCTCCACCCCCATGACCCGGGAGCTGGACCGCTGCGCCATGGCCCTGGAGCTTGCCGGGGAGGGGCGGACCACCGCCCTCGTCTGCAGCGGGGACGCCGGGGTCTACGGGATGGCCTCGCCTGTGCTGGAGCTGGCGGCCGCTTACCCCGCCGTCGAGGTGGAGGTGGTCCCCGGGGTGACGGCGGCGCTGGCCGGCGCAGCCGTCCTCGGCGCGCCCCTCGGGCACGATTTCTGCACCGTCTCCCTCTCCGACCTGCTGACCCCCTGGGAGGTCATCGAAAAGCGGCTGCGGGCGGCGGTGACGGGGGACTTTGTCCTCTGCCTGTATAACCCGGCCTCCCGCCGCCGGCGGGACACCCTGCGCCGGGCCTGCGATGTCCTGCTGGAGGCGGGGCGGGCCCCCGGCACCCCCTGCGGCTGGGTGCGCAGCATCGGCCGGGACGGCCAGTCCGCCCGCATCCTGACCCTTGCGGAACTGCGCGGGGCCGATGTGGATATGTTCACCACCGTCTTTGTGGGCGCTTCCTCCACCCGGGTGGCCGGCGGCCGGCTGGTCACCCCGCGGGGGTATCGAAGATGATCGTCATCTTCAGCGGCACCACCGAGGGGCGGCAGCTCTCCCACGCCCTTGCCGCCGAGGGCATCGCCGCCACCGTCTGCGTCGCCACTGCATACGGCGCGGCCGAGCAGGGCGAGGCCCCCGGTCTTGCCGTCCGCACCGGGCGGATGGAGGCCGGCGAGATGGCGGCTCTGCTGGCGGGGGCGGCCCTCTGCGTCGACGCCACCCACCCTTACGCCCGGGCGGCGCGGGAAAACATCCGGGCGGCCTGCCGGCAGGCGGGGGTCGAGTGCCTGCGGCTGCTGCGGCCGGCCAGCCCCCTGCCGCCCGGCGCCCTGACCGCCCCCGACGCGGCGGCGGCGGCCAGGCTGCTGGAAGGGACCGAGGGCAATATCCTCCTTGCCACCGGCATGAAGGAACTGCCCGCCTTTGCGGCGCTGGGCGGCTCGCGGCTCTGCCCGCGGGTGCTGCCCACCCACGCGGCTCTCGACGCGGCCGCGGCGGCGGGGGTCCCGGCGCGGAACATCATCGCCATGCAGGGGCCCTTCACCCAGGCGCTGAACGAGGCGCTTCTGCGGCAGTACGGGGCCCGCTGGTTTGTGACCAAGGACGGCGGGGCCCCCGGCGGCTTTGCCGAGAAGGCGGCCGCCGCCGAGGCCGCCGGCGCGCAGCTGGTGGTCATCTGCCGGCCGGAAGAAGAAACGGACGGCTTCTCTTATGCGCAGGTCCTTGCGGCCTGCAGAAAGGTGGTGGGATCATGCAGACCGTGACACTGATCGGGATGGGAGCCTCGGCGGCCACCCTCACGGCCGAAGCGCGCGAAGCGCTCGGCCGGGCGGAGCTTGTGGCGGGAGCGCAGCGCCTGCTGGACGCCCTGCCTGCCGGTGTGACGGCGGAGCGGGTCCCGGCCGTCCGGCCCGCCGATATTCTTGCGGCGGTGGCGGGGGCGCAAAACGCCGCCGTCCTCTACAGCGGGGACACCGGGTTTTACTCGGGGGCGGCCGGGCTGCTTGCGCGGCTGAAGGAAGCCGGCATCCCGGCGCGGGTGCTGCCGGGGCTTTCCAGCGTGCAGATGCTGGCGGCCGCCCTCGGCCGGCCCTGGCAGGACTGGAAACTGGTCTCGGCCCACGGCCGCCCCTGCGACCCGGTGGCCGCCGTCTGCGGCGGGCAGCCGGCCTTTTTCCTCACCGGGACAGGGGAGAGCGGCCCCGCCGCCCTCTGCGCGCAGCTGGCCGCCGCCGGCCTCGGCGCTCTGCCGGTGACGGTGGGGGAGAATCTCGGCCTTGCGTCCCGGCGCATCTTTGCCGGCACGGCGGCCGGGGCGGCCGGGGAACGCTTTGGCCCGCTGGCCGTTCTGCTGGCCGAGCCGGCCTTCCGCCTGCCCGCCCGGACCCCCGGCTGGCCGGACGAGACCTTTGTCCGGGCCGAGGGGGTGCCCATGACCAAGCGGGCGGTCCGGGCGCAGGTGCTGGCCCAGCTGGCCCTTTGTCCCGGCGAGACGGTCTGGGACGTCGGGGCCGGGACGGGCAGCGTCAGCCTTGAGATGGCCTATGCCAACGGCGGGGCCCCGGTCTGGGCGGTCGAACGCCTGCCTGAAGCCTGCGCCGTTCTGGAAGAGAACCGCCGGCGTCTCGGCGGGTGGAACGTCCGTCCGGTGTCCGGCGAAGCGCCGGCGGCCCTTGCCGGGCTGCCCGCCCCCGACGCCGTTTTCATCGGCGGGACGCGGGGACGGCTGGGCCCCATTCTGGACGCGGCGCTGGCCGCGAACCCCGCCGTCCGCATCTGCCTGACCGCCATCGCTCTCGAGACGCTGGCCGCCGCTCTGGACGCCTGCACGGCCCGCGGGCTGGAAGCGGAGATCACCCAGATCGCGGCCGCCCACGCCGCCGGCCGGCCCCACCTGCTGCGGGCCGAAAACCCCGTCTTTCTTATTACTGCGACGGCGGCAAAGGAGCGCGCATGATGCCTCATATCCCACAAATTTTGATCGCGGCCCCGGCGTCGGGCAGCGGCAAGACCGCCGCCGCCTGCGCCCTGCTGACCGCGCTGCGCCGCCGGGGGCTCGATCCCTGCGCCTTCAAGTGCGGCCCCGACTACATCGACCCGATGTTCCACCGGGCCGCCGTCGGGGTGGACAGCTGCAACCTCGACCTCTTTTTGACCCCGCCCGGCCGGCTGCGGGCCCTCTACGCCCGCCACCTGGCCGGGCACGGGGCCGCCGTCGTCGAGGCGGCGATGGGCTATTACGACGGCGCCGCCCTGACCGACCGGGCCAGCGGCTGGCAGACGGCGGATACCCTCGGCCTGCCGGCGCTGCTGGTGGTCCGCCCCGGCGGGGCCAGCCTGACTTTGGCGGCGCAGATCCGGGGGCTGCTGGCTTTCCGGCCCGAGAGCCATCTGGCGGCCATCCTGCTCAACGACTGCTCGCCGGCCTATGCGGACCGGCTGGCCCCCCTGCTGGAGGGGGAGACGGGCCTGCCGGTCGTCGGCTGCCTGCCCAGGCTGGAGGCCGCCCGTCTGCCCAGCCGGCACCTCGGCCTTTACACCGCCGCCGAGGTGGATGATCTGACCCGGCGCCTTGCCGCCCTGGCCGACGCCTTGGAGGCAAACGCCGACCTCGACCGGCTGCTGACCCTCTGCCGGCGGCCCGTGCCCGCGGGGGAGGAGAGCCCCCTGCCGCCGGTCAAAGCCAGAATCGCGGTGGCGCGGGACGCGGCCTTCTGCTTTTGCTATCCCGAAGGTCTGGACGCGCTGCGGGCGGCCGGGGCCGAGTGCGTCTTTTTCAGCCCCCTGGCCGACGCCGCCCTGCCCGAGGCGGACGGCCTCTATCTGCCGGGGGGCTACCCCGAGCTCCATGCCGAAGCTCTGAGCCAGAACGCGCCGATGCGCGCCGCCGTCGCGGCGGCGGTCAGGGCCGGGATGCCCGCCGTGGCCGAGTGCGGCGGCCTGCTCTATCTGGGGCAGAGCCTTGCCGGCCCGGACGGGAAGAGCTGGCCGATGGCGGGCGTCCTGCCGGGAGAGGGGTATCGGACAAAGGGGCTGGTCCGCTTTGGCTACGCCGCCCTGACGGCGGAGGAGGATAGCCTGCTGTTCCGCAAAGGGGAGAGCTTCCCCGCCCACGAATTCCACCACTGGGACACCACCGCCCCCGGCGCGGCTCTGACGGCCCAAAAGCCGGACGGCCGCGCCTGGCGGTGCGGGTATGTCTCGGAGAGCCTCTACGCGGCTTTCCCGCACCTTTACTTTGCGGGCGCGCCGCAGCTGGCCGAACGCTTTGCCGGGGCCGCCGCGGTTTACAGAAAGGAAAACCATCATGCAGACGTTTGATTCGGTCGCCGCCCTCTGCCGGGCGGCTTCGGCCCCGGCGGATGGAGCCGCCCGCGCCGCGGCCCATGACCGCTGGGCCTCGCTGGCCCATCCGCTGGGCAGCCTCGGCCTGCTCGAGACCATGCTGGAAGACGCCGCCGCCCTGACCGGCAGCGCCGACCTTGACTTTGACCGCCGGGCGGTGCTGGTCCTCTGCGCCGACAACGGGGTGGTGGCCCGGGGGGTGACCCAGACCGGCCCGGCAGCCACCGCGGCGGTGGCCCGGGGCCTTGCGGCGGGGCGCAGCCCGGTCTGCCGGATGGCGCAGGCGGCCCGGTGCGCGGTGGTGCCGGTGGATATGGGCATCCTGGACTTTGCCGGCGCGCCCGGCGTCCTTGACTGCCGGGTGGGCAACGGCACCGGCGACATCACCGCCGGCCCCGCCATGACCCGCGCCCAGGCCGAACAGGCCGTCCTGACCGGGGCGCGGCTGGCGGCCCGGCAGGCTGCGGCGGGGGTGCGGCTGCTGGCCACCGGAGAGATGGGCATCGGCAACACCACCACCTCGGCGGCGGTGGCCTGCGCGCTGCTCGGCCGCCCGGCCGAGGACTTCACCGGCCGGGGGGCGGGCCTCTCGGACGAGGGGCTGGCCCGCAAGGTGGCCGCCGTCCGCCGGGCGCTGGAGGTCAACCGCCCCGACCCCGCCGACCCGCTGGACGTTCTGGCCAAGGTGGGCGGCTTTGATCTGGCGGGGCTGTGCGGGGTCTTTCTCGGCGGGGCGGCCTGCCGGGTGCCGGTGCTGGCCGACGGCCTGATCAGCACGGCGGCGGCCCTCTGCGCGGTGCGCCTGTGCCCGGGGGCGGCCAAGGCCGTCTTTGCCAGCCATGTCTCGGCCGAGCCGGCCGGCCGCGCCGTTCTGGACGCACTGGGCAAAAAGCCCCTCATCACGGCGGAGATGCGCCTGGGCGAGGGGACCGGCGCGGTGGCCTCCATCCCCCTGTGGGACATGGCCCGGGCGGTCTACGCCGAGAGCTACAGTTTTACACAGTGCGGCGTCGAGGCCTACACGCCGCAGGGGGGAGCCTGATGTTTACGCTCGTCATCGGCGGGGCGGCCTCGGGCAAGAGCGAGTACGCCGAGGGGCTGCTGCTGGCCGCGCCGGGGCCCCGCTATTACCTGGCCACCATGGAGCCGGCGGCGGACGCCGAGTGCCGCGCCCGCATCCGGCGGCACCGCGCCCTGCGGGCCGGCAAGGGCTTTGTCACCGTCGAGCGGGCGGTGGACCTGGCCGGACTGCGCCTGCCTGCAAAGGGGAACGTTCTGCTGGAGGACCTGGGCAACCTGGCCGCCAACGAGCTGTACAGCCCGGCGGGGGCGGGGCCGGATGGGGCGCTCCGGGCGGTGGTGGAAGGGGTGCTGCATCTGCGGGCGGCGTGCCGCGGGCTGGTGGTGGTCTCCAACGAGATCTTTGCCGGCGGGCGGGACTACGCCCCGGGCACCGAAGCCTATCTGCGGCTTTTGGCGGACGCCCACCGGGCCCTTGCGGCCGAGGCGGACAGTGTCTGCGAGGTGGCCTGCGGGCTGCCCATCTACTATAAGGGAGCAAAACCATGAAAAAAGAGATACGTGCGCCCCGCCTGCCGGGCTGGCTGGTGACGGCCGGCCAGACGCTGGCGGTGGCCTTTGGGATGTTTTCGGCCCTGCCGGTCCCGCAGCCGGCCTGGAACGAAAAGAACATGAAGTACGCCCTCTGCGCCTTCCCGCTGGTGGGGGCGGTGATCGCCCTGGCCTTTGGGGCGTGGGGGTGGCTGGCGGCGGTGCTCGGCCTGCCCGAGCTTTTGCGGGCGGCGGGCTTCTGCCTTGCGCCGGTCCTGCTCACCGGGGGCATCCACCTGGACGGCTACGCCGACACAAGCGACGCCCTGGCCAGCTATGGCGGGCAGGACAAGCGCCTGGAGATCCTCAAGGACCCCCGCTGCGGAGCCTTTGCGGTCATCCGGCTGTGCAGCTGGTTTGCGGCGGACCTGGCCCTGTGCGCCGCGCTGCCCCTCACCCCGCGGGCGGTGGGCTGTATGCAGTTGGGCTTTGTTTTGGAGCGGGCCATCTCGGGCTGGGCGGTGGCCGCCCTGCCCCTGGCCAAACACACCGGGCTGGCCCACACCTTTTCCACCGCGGCGGCCCGGCAGCAGGTCAAACTGATCCTGACCGGGGTCATCCTAGCCGTCTCCATGCTGCTGGTGGGGCTGGGCGGGGTGTCGGGCTGGGCCATGCTGGCCGCGGCCCTGGCCGCTTTGTGGCGGTACGCCGCCGTCTCCCGCCGGGACTTTGGGGGGATCACCGGGGACCTGGCCGGGTGGTTTTTGCAGCGGTGCGAACTGTGGATGCTGGCCGCCCTGGTGGCCGGGCAGCTGTTGGAGGCGCATATGCCATGATGTTGATCACCGGACCGCTCTGGAGCGGAAAACGCGATTTCGCCTGCCGCCTTTTGGGCTGCACCCGGGAAGAGCTGGCCGGCCGCGCCGTCTGGGACGTGCAGGCGCTGGCCGCCGGCTGCGGGACAGACGCCGAGCTGGAAGCGCTGGCCGGCCGTCTGGCCGGCTATGAGGCGGTGATCCTGACCGAAGAGGGCGGGGGCGTCGTCCCCGCCGACCCGGCCGTGCGGGCCGCGCGGGAGGCCGCCGGGCGGCTGGCCTGCCTGCTGGCCGCGCGGGCCGACTGCGTCGTGCGGGTCTTCTGCGGCCTGCCGCTTGTTTTGAAAGGGGAGTGCAACCTATGAACATCTACCTTCTCCGCCATGGAACCACCGATTACAACACCCAGCACCGCTACCAGGGCCAGCGGGATATTCCGCTTTCCACCGCGGGGCGGCAGGCCCTCTGCCGGGCGGACTTTGACCCCGACGTCGTTTTCGTCAGCCCCATGACGCGGGCGCGGCAGACCGCCCATATCCTCTTCCCCGATGCGGAACAGGTGGTGGTGCCGGGGCTGCGGGAGATGGATTTCGGCACCTTTGAGGGCCGCAATTACGTCGAGATGGAAAACGACCCCGACTACCGCGCCTGGGTGGCCTCCAACTGTGAGAGCGCCTGCCCCGACGGGGAGCGCAAGGACGACTTCTGCGACCGGTCCTGCGCGGTGTTTGCCAAACTGGTGGACGACGCTCTGGCCGCCGGGCGGCGGCAGCTGGTCATTCTGGCCCACGGCGGCACCCAGATGTCGGTGATGGAGCGGTTTGCCCTGCCCCGCAAAGAGTACCACGACTGGCTGGGGCCCAACGCCGGCGGCTATCTGCTCGAGACCGACCCGGAGACCTGGGCCAAAGACCACACCATGCGCTGCCTGGCCAAGGTGCAGTACACCAAAGACGCGATGGCAAAACGGGAGGCCGGATGCTGACCGCCCTGGCGGTGCTGGGCGGCTTCGGGCTGGACCTGCTGCTGGCCGACCCCGCCTGGATGCCCCACCCGGTGGTTTTCATGGGCAGGGCCATCGCGGCGCTGGAGTCCTGGCTGCGCCGGCTCTTCCCCGCCACACCGGCGGGGGAGCGGGCGGCCGGCCGGGTGCTGGCCTTCGTCCTGCCGGCGGGCACCTTTGCCCTGACGGCGGGGGCGCTGGCCCTCGCTTACCGGCTGCACCCGGCGGCCGGCTTTGGGCTGGAACTGCTCTGGTGCTGGCAGGCGCTGGCCCTGCGGGGCCTCGCCGACGAGAGCGGCAGGGTCTACGCCGAACTGGCCCGAGGGGACCTGCCCGCCGCCCGCAAAGCCGTCAGCCGGATCGTGGGGCGGGACACCGCCGCCCTCTCGGCCGAAGGGGTGACCAAAGCCGCCGTCGAGACGGTGGCCGAAAATTTCTCGGACGGGGTGGCCGCCCCCCTCTTTTACCTGCTGCTGGGCGGCGCGCCGCTGGGCCTTGCCTACAAGGCGGTGAACACCATGGACAGCATGGTGGGCTATAAAAACAAGCGGTACATCGACTTTGGCCGGGCGGCGGCCCATCTGGACGACGCGGCCAACTTTCTGCCGTCCCGGCTGGCGGCCCTTCTCTGGATCGCGGCGGCGGGCCTTGCCGGCTTTGACGCCAAAAACGCCTGGCGGATCTGGCGGCGGGACCGCCTGTGCCACGCAAGCCCCAACTCGGCCCAGACCGAATCGGCCTGCGCCGGGGCGCTGGGGGTCCAGCTGGCCGGGCCGGCTTATTACTTTGGGGAATATTATGCCAAGCCCACCATCGGCGACAGCGCCCGCCCCGTCCAGCCTGCGGACATCCTGCGGGCGGATCGGATGCTCTATCTGGCGGGCTTTCTGGCTTTGGGGCTGGGGCTGGCGGCCCGCTTCGGCGTGCTGGCCCTTCTGAGGTGCTTATGACAGAAACGACAACTTTGACCCACGGCGGGGACTGGGCCGGTTTTGCCGCCGAGTACGGCGCGGCTGCGCCCCTTTTGGACTTTTCGGCCAACGTCAGCCCGCTGGGGATGCCGGCGGGGGTGGCGGCGGCGCTGGCCGGCTGCGCCCCCGACTGTGACTGCTACCCCGACCCCCTCTGCCGGGACCTCTCGGCGGCCATCGGCCGGGCCGAGGGGGTGCCGGGGGAATGGGTGCTCTGCGGCAACGGCGCGGCCGATCTGATCTGGCGGGCGGCGCTGGCCCTGCGGCCCGCCCGCGCGCTGGTGACCGCCCCGGCCTTTGCCGAATACGAGGCCGCCCTCGCCGCCACGGGATGCGCGGTGGAACGGTATTTTTTGAGCGAGGAAAAAGATTTCCGGCTGGACGAAGGCTTCCTCGAAGCCATCCGCCCCGGGGTGGGGATGGTCTTTCTCTGCGAGCCGAATAACCCCACCGGCCTGACCACCCCGCGGCCCCTGCTGCTGCGGGTGCTGGCCCGCTGCCGGCAGGCGGGGGCGCTGCTTGTCCTGGACGGGTGCTTCGGGGATTTTCTGGCCGACCCCGCCGCCCACACCCTGAAAGGGGAGCTGGCCGGAGGAAACCTGCTGATCTTGAAGGCCTTCACCAAGCTGTACGGGATGGCGGGGGTGCGGCTGGGGTACGCCCTGTGCGCCGACGCCGCGCTGCTGGCAAAGCTGCGGGCGGCCGGACAGCCCTGGGCCGTCTCGACCCCGGCGCAGGCCGCCGGCCTCGCCGCCCTCAAGGAAACGGAATACGTCGCCGCCGTCCGGGCGCTGGTCGCGTCCGAGCGGCCCCGCCTCGCGGCGGGCCTTGCCGCGCTGGGCTGCCGGGTGCTGCCCGGGGAGGCAAATTATCTGTTGTTCCGGTGTGAAAGGCCCCTCTGTCAGCCGCTGCGCCGGCGGGGCATTTTGCTGCGCAGCTGCGATAATTACCATGGCCTTGGCCCGGCGTGGTACCGCACGGCCGTCCGCACCGGGGCGGAAAACAGCCGCCTGCTGGCGGCCCTCGGGGAGGTGCTCCGATGAAAAAAACGCGCTGCATCATGGTGCAGGGCACCATGTCGGGCGCGGGCAAAAGTCTGCTCTGCGCCGCGCTCTGCCGCATCTTCCGGCAGGACGGGCTGCGCTGCGCCCCCTTCAAAAGCCAGAACATGGCCCTGAACAGCGCCGTCACCAAAGACGGCCTCGAAATGGGCCGGGCGCAGGCGGTGCAGGCCGCCGCAGCCGGCGTCGAGCCCGACGTGCGGATGAACCCGGTCCTGCTCAAGCCGTCCAGCGACGTGGGCAGCCAGGTCATTGTGATGGGGCAGGTGCGGGGACAGATGCCCGCCCGGGAATACTTCAAGTATAAAAAACAGCTCATCCCCGAGATTCTGGCGGCCTACGAGAGCCTTGCGGCCGAGTACGACGTCATCGTCATCGAGGGGGCGGGCAGCCCGGCCGAGATCAACTTGAAGGCGGACGACATCGTCAACATGGGGCTGGCCAAGCTGGTGGACGCCCCCGTCCTGCTGGCGGGGGACATCGACCGGGGCGGGGTGTTCGCGCAGCTGTACGGCACCGTCGCCCTGCTCGACCCCGCAGAGCGGGCCCGGGTCAAGGGGCTGGTCATCAACAAATTCCGCGGGGACGCCGGGATCCTCCGGCCCGGCCTTGCCTCCCTCGAGGCCATGACCGGCGTGCCGGTGCTGGGGGTGGTGCCCTACCTCCGGGTGGCCATCGACGACGAGGACTCCCTGGCCCCGGCCCTGACCGAGACCGCGGCCCGCAAACCGCTGGACGTGGCGGTGGTCCGGCTGCCCCGCATCTCCAACTTCACCGACTTTGCCCCTCTGGAACAGCACCCGCTGGTGGGGGTGCGGTATGCGGGCAGGGTGCAGGAGCTGGGCGCGCCCGACCTGGTCATCCTGCCGGGGACCAAGAGCACCCTGGCCGACCTTTTGTGGCTGCGTCAGAACGGGCTGGAAGCCGCCATTTTGAAGCTGGCCGCCGCCGGCACCCCGGTGCTGGGCATCTGCGGCGGCTACCAGATGCTGGGCCGCATCATTGCCGACCCCGCCGGCGCCGAAGGGGAGGCGGGCGCCTCCCTGCGGGGGCTGGGCCTTTTGCCTGCAAAGACGGTGTTCGCCCCCGACAAGACCCGCACCCGGGTGGCCGGGACGGCGCTGGCCGGGCCCTTTGCGGGGGCGAAGGTGGAAGGGTACGAGATCCACATGGGCCGCACCGAGGTGCAGGGCGGGGAACCTTTCTGCCGCCTGACGGACGGCCGGACCGACGGCTGTGCGGCGGGCAACGTCTTTGGCAGCTACCTGCACGGCCTCTTCGACACCGGGGAGGCCACCGCAAAGCTGGCGGACTGGCTCTGCGCAAGAAAGGGCATCCGCCCGGCCGAGGCTGCGCCTATATCCCACGCCGTTTTGCAGGAGCGGGAGTTCGACCGGCTGGCCGGCGCGGTGCGCGGCGCGCTGGACATGGACGTCATTTACCGGATGATGGAGGGCTAGGATGGAATTGGGACTGGTACACCTTTACTGGGGCGAGGGCAAGGGCAAGACGACGGCCGCCGTCGGTCTGGCGCTGCGGGCGCTGGGCAGCGGCTGTCGGGTGACCCTCGTCCAGTTTTTGAAGGGGGCGGACACCGGCGAAGTGCCCCTGCTGCGCGCCCTCGGCGCGGAGATCTACCGGGGCAAGGCGGGGCAGAAGTTTGTCTTTCAGATGGACGAGGCCGAAAAGGCCGCCACCCGCGCGCTGCAGAACGAGAACCTGGCCGCCGCTCTGGCCCGCCCGGCCGACCTGCTGATTCTGGACGAGGCCTGCGCGGCCTGGCAGCTGGACATGGTGGACAAAGAGCTGCTGGAGCGGGCGGTGCGGCAGCGCCCTGCCGGGCAGGAAGTGGTCCTGACCGGCCGCGTCCCCGCCCCCTGGATGCTGGAAGCGGCCGACTACTCGACCGAGATGCGCTGCCGCCGCCACCCCTACGAAAAAGGCGTTGCCGCACGCAGGGGGGTGGAATTTTGAGCGGACAGCACACCCTGCCCGGCGACATCGAGCGGACCAGCCTGGCCATCATCGCGCAGGAGCTGGCCGAGCGCGGCGTCGTCCTCGAGCCCGAAAACGAGGCGGTGGTCCGCCGGGTCATCCACGCCACCGCCGACTTCGACTATGCGGCAAACCTCCGCTTTACCCCCGGCGCGGCGGCGCGGGGCGCGGCGGCCCTCGCGGCCGGCTGCGCCATCGTCACCGACACCAACATGGCCCTGGCCGGGGTGAGCAAACCGGCCCTGGCCAAGCTGGGGGGCGCGGCCTGCTGCTATATGGCCGACCCGGCGGTGGCGGCCGCCGCCAAAGCCGCCGGTACCACCCGGGCGGTGGCCGCCATGCGCCGCGCCGCCGCAGAACACCCCGGCGCCGTCTTTGCGGTGGGCAACGCCCCCACCGCCCTCTTCGCCCTCTGCGACGCGATGGAGGCGGGCGATTTCCGCCCCGCCCTCGTCGTCGGGGTGCCTGTGGGCTTTGTCAATGTGGTGGAAAGCAAGGAGCGGCTGATGGACGTCTGCGAACGGCTCGGCGTGCCGGCCATCGCGGCCATGGGCCGCAAGGGCGGCAGCAGCGTCGCCGCCGCCATCTGCAACGCCCTGCTCTACACCGCCGCCGGCCTCCTGGATCCCAAAGCCCGGGGCTGGCAGGGGTAAAGCATCCGGCGAAACCGGCCGGAGGGCAGGGGCAGCCGGCCCGCAACCGCCGGTTGACAGATTGCCAAGCCCGCTTTCTTCCCTGAAACCGTGCGTTTGTGTACAATAGAGCCAGAACACAAACCGGCACGCTGCTGCACGGACAAAGGAGGAACAAACTATGATTTTGGCAGATAAGATCATTGCCCTGCGCAAGAAGGCGGGCTGGTCCCAGGAGGAACTGGCCCAACAGCTGAACGTCAGCCGGCAGTCGGTCAGCAAGTGGGAGGGGGCGCAGTCGGTGCCCGACCTGGAGCGCATTTTACAGATGAGCCGCCTGTTCGGGGTCAGCACCGACTATCTTTTGAAAGACGAGCTGGAAGCCCCGGACACTGCCCTCCTGCCCGACAGCGGGGACAGCCCCCTGCGCCGGGTGACGATGGAAGAAGCCTCCGCCTATCTGGACCTGAGCCGGCGCAACGCGCCGCGGCTGGCCTTGGGGGTGGCGCTGTGCATCTTTTCACCCATTGTGCTGCTGATGCTGGGCGGTCTGAGCGAAGCGCCCGGCGCACGCCTGACCGAGAACGCCGCCGGCGGCATTGGGATCGTGATCCTGCTGTTGATGGTGGCCGCGGCGGTGGCGCTCTTCATTGCCTGCGACGCAAAAATGGAGCCTTTTCACTTTTTGGAGAAGGAGCCCTTTGAGACCGAGTACGGCGTGGCCGGGATGGTGCGCCAGCGCCAGCAGGACTTTCGCCCCATGTACACCCGGCTGAACATGGCGGGAGGTTGCCTGTGTATCCTGGCGGCGGTGCCCCTCTTTGCGGTGCTGGCCGTTTCGCCTGCCGGACAGGAGGAATACAGCCTCTGGGTTCCGGCATCCGTCTGCGTCCTGCTGGCTTTGGTCGGGCTGGGGGTCTTCGCGCTGGTGTATGGCGGGACCTGCTGGGAGGCCATGCAAAGCCTGCTGGAAGAAGGGGACTACACCCGCCGCAACAAGGCCCGCAAACAGGTGGTGGAGGCGGTCAGCCTGATCTACTGGCTGGTCGTGGTGGCCGGATACCTGGCCTACAGCATCCCGACCGGAAACTGGGCCTATTCCTGGCTGGTCTGGCCGGTGGCGGGCATCCTGTACGGGGCGGCTGTCACCGTTCTGGGCCTGGTGCAGGACGCCGCCGAAAAGAACAGGCGGAACCGCCCGTAAAATCTCAAGCCCATCTCAAAGACGGCGTGGTATCATACCATCAACACACAAAAGGAGGGCTTGCCGCCATGAACACCCAGGAGCAAACCGGCCTGCGCCGCGGCCTCAGCCGGGACGCCATCAAGTACATCGCCATGTTCACCATGCTGCTCAACCACATCGCCAATATTTTTCTGGCCCCGGGCCTGCTGCAGGAGGCGCTGATCGACATCGGCTATTTCACCGCGCCGGTCATGTGCTGGTTTCTGGTGGAAGGCTACGGCTACACCCGCTCGAAAAAGCGGTACGCTCTGCGGCTGGCGGTCTTTGCGGCGCTGTCCGAGCTGCCCTTCTGCCTGGCGTTCACCTGGGATGGGGTGCTGAGCTACTATGGCATGAACATGATCTTTACCCTGCTGATCTGCTTTTTGATCCTGCTGGCCGAGGAGAAGATGCGCCCCGGCCTGCCCCGGCGGCTGGTGCAGGCGGCGCTGACCCTGCTCACGGCCGTTCTGCCCAGCGACTGGCCCCTGCTGGCGCCGGTCTACACCCTGCTGTTCGCCTGGGCGCGGGGCAGCCGCCGCAGGACCAAGTGGGCCTTTTTCTGGTCGGGAGCCGCCTTGTGGGCGATGCTCTGGCTGGGCAGCGTGGGCTGGCTGCCGGTATGGCGCGGCCTGCTGTACGCCTGCGGCGGCACGGCGGGGATGGTCCTGGCCGCCGTGGCCATCCTTTATTGCTACAATGGCCGGCGCGCAGAGCACGGCCAGCGGTTCTCCAAGTGGTTTTTCTACTGGTTCTACCCGGTGCACTTGCTGGTGCTGGGGCTGATCCGGGTGGCACTTCAGCCTTGACAATACGTATTGTACGTGTTATTATAAAAGCGTGAGAACGGAGGAACGTCAAATGCCGATGACACCGAAAGAAATCGTCAAGCTGTTAAAGGCAAACGGATTTGAATATGTCGGTTCCACCGGCTCTCATCGGAAGTATCGGAATCCGGAAACTGGCAGGACGGTCATCGTGCCGTTTCATGCAAAGGATTTAAAGCCCGGCACGGAGAAAAATATCCTGAAAATGGCAGGCCTGAAATGAACTGCATGTGTGGAAAGGGGGAACTGCACGATGAAGAATATCCGTTACTATCCTGCGATTTTTCATCCTGAAGAGGTGGGCTATTCTGTTTCAGTCCCGGATATTGCGGGCTGCTGTACCCAGGGTGACACTCTGGACGAGGCGGTGGAAATGGCGCAGGACGCCATCGGCCTGATGCTGGAGGACTGCGCCGAATTTCCCACACCGTCCGATCCGGCTCGCCTGCACCCCGAAGCGGGGGACTTCGTAGTGGTTGTGCCTTTTGACGCGCTGGCCTTTAAGCGTCAGCGCGATAACCGGGCGGTCAAAAAGACGCTGTCGATTCCCTCCTGGCTGAACGAAGAGGCTGAGGCTGCCCATATCAACTTTTCCGGCGTATTGCAGGAGGCCCTGAAAAAGAAACTGAACATCGGATAAAAGAAAAGCCCGGGACGCTCCCGGGCTTTTGACGTATGCGCCTATAAAAGCGGCGCGGGTATAAAATGTGCCCAGATACGCCGGTATCTGGGCCGTTTTGCTGGAGCGGGTAATCGGAATCGAACCGACCTCCACAGCTTGGAAGGCTGTTATACTAGCCGATGTACTATACCCGCACTTATGGCAGGTATTATATCATGCTTTCGGTCAAAAGTCCAGAGGGAAATTGCAGATTTTCGGCCTTTACAGCGGCGGGCCTTTCCGGTAAGATAAGAAAAAACAGAAGGAGGGCTCCGTATGCCCGGCATCGAAGAAAGAATCCGCGAACGGCTGTTCGCCATGCGGGACGCCGAATATCAGGCGTTTCAAAGTAAATTGATCCCGACCCTGCCGCCCGAGCGGGTGATCGGGGTGCGGACGCCGGCGCTGCGCCGGTATGCCCGGGAGCTGGCCGGCACGTCCGAGGCGGCGGCCTTTCTGGCGGCCGTGCCCCACAGGTATTACGAGGAAAACAACCTCCACGGCTTTCTGCTGGAACGGGAGCGGGACTTTTCCGCCGCGCTGGCCGGGGTGGAAGCCTTTTTGCCCTATGTGGACAACTGGGCCACCTGCGACACTTTCAGCCCGCCGGTGTTCGCCCGGCATACCGCCGAGCTGCTCGCGCCGGTGCGGCGGTGGATGCAGTCGGAGCGGACCTACACCGTCCGCTACGGGCTGGGGATGCTGATGCGCCATTACCTCGACGAGGCGTTCCGGCCCGAGTACCTCGCATGGGCGGGGGCGGTGCGGTCGGAGGAGTACTATGTGCGGATGATGGCGGCCTGGTATTTTGCCACCGCGCTGGCCAAGCAGCCCGAGGCCGCCTGGCCCTGGCTGGCCGAGCCCCGGCTCGACCCCTGGGTGCGGGCCAAAGCGGTGCAGAAAGCGCTCGAAAGCCGCCGCATCTCCCCGGAACAGAAGCAGGAACTGCGGGCATTGCGGGGCACATTCACAAAAGGTTTATGAGCGGAAGGGCGTTTCCCTGTTTACTTTGGGCGCGTTTTATTGTAAAATAGGCACAATGAGATCTTTTGTAGGTGGAGTGAACTGTATGGGATTGAAATATAACCGTATCCTTCTGAAAATCAGCGGCGAGGCGCTGGGCGGCGAAAAAGGCATGGGCTTTGACGAGGCCGCCATGGACGCCATCTGCGGCGGCGTGAAAAAGGCGTATGACCTGGGCGTCCAGATCGGCATCGTGGTGGGCGGCGGCAATTTCTGGCGCGGCCGCACCAGCGGCAGGATGGAGCGCACCCTGGCCGACAAGATCGGGATGCTGGCCACCGTCATGAACGCGCTGGCCGTCTCGGACAAGCTGGCCCAGCTGGGGGTGCCCAGCGAGGTGTTCTCCTCCATCGAGATGCCCAAGGTGGCCCCCGTCTTTGACCGCAGGGCCGCGCTGGCTGCGATGGAAGAGGGCAGGGTGGCCGTCTTTGGCGGCGGCACCGGCAACCCCTTCTTCTCGACCGATACCGCCACCGCCCTGCGGGCCGTCGAGGTGTCCGCCGACGTCATGTTCAAGGCCACCATGGTGGACGGCGTCTACGACAAGGACCCCCACAAGTACACCGACGCCAAAAAGTACGATACCATGACCTTCTCCAAGGTGCTGGAGGACCAGCTGGCCGTCATGGACGGCACGGCGGCCACCCTCTGCCGCGACAACCGGCTGCCCATCCTGGTCTTTGACCTGGCCGACCCCGACAACATCGCCCGGGCCGTCCAGGGCGAAAATGTGGGCACCCTGGTCTACGAGGCGTGAAGGGGCGGTATACTACCATTATCACGGTGAAAACGGGCGTCCCCGCCCGGCAGGATACGATAACGAACAGGAGATAAACGATTATGAGCAGCAATACCAAGGTATTCGAGGACAAGATGAAAAACTCGGTGGAGCATCTGGAGCGCGAGCTTGCCGCCGTCCGCGCCGGCCGGGCCAATCCTGCCGTGCTGGATAAGGTGACGGTGGACTACTACGGCGCGCCCACCCCCATCCAGCAGGTGGCGTCGGTGGCCGTCAGCGAGGCCCGCACCCTGACCATCACCCCCTGGGACCGCAGCCTGCTGCGGCCCATCAGCAAGGCCATCCAGGCCAGCGACGTGGGCATCAACCCCATCGACGACGGCCAGACCATCCGGCTGAACTTCCCCGCCCCCAACGAGGAGCGCCGCCGCCAGCTGGCGAAAGAGGTCTCCAAGATGGGCGAGGAGGCAAAGGTCGCCATCCGCAACGTCCGCCGCGAGGCCATGGATAAGGCCAAGGCCCTCAAGAAGGCCGGCGAGCTGACCGAGGACAGCCAGAAGACCATGGAAGAGGACGTCCAGAAGATCACCGACAAGTATAGCAAGCTGGTGGATAAGGCCGTCGAAGAAAAGCAGAAGGAGATCATGTCGGTCTAAGGCCGTCTTGACCGCCGCAAACGAACGGGAGGTGCCGTGTGCTGGGAGGTGCGCGGCACTTTTTGCGATGCAGGGCGCACTGCCGCCCGGGAGGGAAGTTATGCCGCAGCATCCTGAAGATTTTGCCAAGGGGCTCTCGGTGGGCATCATCATGGACGGCAACGGCCGCTGGGCCAAAAAGCGGGGCCTGCCCCGCACCGCCGGCCACAAGAAGGGGGCCGAGGTGTTTCAGCAGATCGCCGATTACTGCGACCAGCTGGGGCTGGCGTCTGTCTATTTCTACGCCTTTTCGACCGAAAACTGGAAGCGCCCGGCCGAAGAGGTCGGCGCCATCATGAAGCTGCTGGGCGAATACCTGATCCGCGCCTTTGACTACAAAAGCCGCAACAACAAAATCGTCTTTCTGGGGGACCGCACCGCCCTCGAGCCCCGCTATCAGGAACTGATGAACGAGATCGAAGAGGGCACCGCCGACCGCACCGGCATGGTGCTGAACGTGGCGGTCAACTACGGCGGGCGGCAGGAGATCGTCCGGGCTGCGCAGGCTCTGGCGCGCGAAGCCGCCGCCGGCCGGCTGGACCCCGCCGCCATCGACGAGGGGATGCTGGCCGCCCGGATGTACACCGCCGGCCAGAAGGACCCCGACCTGATCCTGCGCCCCAGCGGGGAAAAGCGGCTGTCCAACTTCATGCTCTGGCAGGCGGCCTACGCCGAACTGGTCGAGATGGACGTCCTCTGGCCCGACTTCACCCCGGCCGACCTGGACGCCGCCATAGCGGAATACAACCGGCGCTCCCGCCGGTTCGGCGGCATCTGAGCCCCACAGCTGGAAGGAGAAACGATGAAAACACGAGTGATTACAGCCGCTGTCGGCATTGCCGTCCTGGTGCTGGTCATGCTGACCTTCAACACCCTGGTCTTCAATCTGATCGTGGCGGCGGTGGCCCTGATCGGGATGCACGAAGTGTATGCCGCCCTCGGCTTTGACAAACAGGACTGGCTGCTCTATGCCGTCCAAGTGCCCTATACCCTGCTGGTCATGCTGTCCAGCTATGAGGTGGCGCGGCAGGTGGTGATGCCGGTATCCTTTGCGCTGCTGGTCTTTTACTGCATCTACCTGGTGGTGCGCAACGGCACCGTCAGCTACCAGAAGGTCAGCGGCCTGATCTTCTTTTCGGGGATTATCCTGTTCTGCTTTTACTCCCTGATCCACCTCAAGATCCTGCTGCCGGTCGAGACCTACAGCTACGACGCCATCTTCTTCATCCTGCTGGTGCTCTGCTTTGCCTGGGGCGGGGACACCTGCGCCTATTTTGCGGGCCGCGCCTTCGGCAAGCACAAGCTCTGCCCCAAGGTCAGCCCCAAAAAGACGGTGGAGGGCGCCGTCGGCGGGGTGCTGGGCACCATGCTGTTCGGCGTCATCATCACGGTGGTCTACTCGGTGGTCGCCGACCGGACCGAGGCCTTTACCCAGAGCAACATCGGGGTGTCGATGTACCTCATCATCGCCCTGCTGGGTGTGGTGGCGGCGGTGCTGGGCATCTACGGCGATCTGTTTGCCAGCGTGGTCAAGCGGCAGTGCGGCATCAAGGACTACGGCACCATCTTCCCGGGGCACGGCGGCATCCTGGACCGCTTTGACAGCGTCATGTTCATCGCGCCCTTTGTCTCGATGGTCATCACCGCCGTGTTCTACAACTGAGAAGGAGGGCTTGCCCTATGGCAAAAAAGATCACCCTGCTGGGCTCGACCGGTTCCATCGGCACCCAGAGCCTGGACGTCATCCGGGCCGAGGGGTTTGAGGTGTTCGGCCTGTCGGCCCACAGCCATGTGGAGCTGTTATTGAAGCAGATCGAGGAATTCCACCCCCGGGCTGTCTGCGTCACCGACCCGGCGGCCGCCGAGAAGGCGGACGCCGCCCTGGCCGGCCGCGCCGGCGCGCCCCGGCTGCTGCGCGGGCCCGAAGGGCTGCGGCAGCTGGCCGCGATGGAGGGGGCCGACATCGTTTTGAACAGCGTGGTGGGCATCGCCGGGCTGGGGGTCTCCCTCGCCGCCATCGAGAGCGGCCATGACCTGGCCCTGGCCAACAAGGAAAGTCTGGTCACCGGCGGGCGCCTGGTCACCCGGGCGGTGGAAGAGCACGGGGTCAGGCTGCTGCCGGTGGACAGCGAGCACTCGGCCATCTTCCAGTGCCTGCAGGACGCCGAGAGCGCCAAAAGCCTGACCAAGATCCTGCTCACCGCCTCGGGCGGTCCCTTCTTCGGGATGAAGGCCGAGCAGCTGAAGGACAAAAAGAAGGAGGACGCCCTCCGCCACCCCAACTGGAACATGGGCGCCAAGATCACCATCGACAGCGCCACCCTGATGAACAAGGGCCTTGAGCTGATCGAGGCGGTCTGGCTGTTCGGCCTGCCGCCCGAAAAGATCCAGATCGTGGTCCAGCGGCAGAGCGTCATCCATTCGGCGGTCCAGTTCAGCGACAACTCCATCCTGGCCCAGCTGGGGGTGCCGGATATGCGCATCCCCATCCAGTACGCCCTGACCTGGCCGGCCCGCGGCGGCCCGGCGGCCCCCGAGCTGGATTTTGCGGCCCTCAAGGTGCTGACCTTCGACGTGGCCGACGAGGAGACCTTCCGGTGCCTGGCCGCCTGCAAAAAGGCCATCGCCAAGGGGGGCCTCGGTCCCTGCGCCGCCAACGGCGCCAACGAGGAGGCGGTCAGCCTCTTCCTTCAGGACAAGATCGGCTTTTTGGACATCGGCCGTCTGGTCGAGGCGGTGGTGGACAGCGACAGCTTCGGCGGCAGCTACACCCTGCCCGACGTCTACGAGTGCGACCAGATGGCCCGGGCCTTTGTCCGCGCGCATCTGTGATCTTCCTCCCCGCCCGGCCGTTTTCGCGGCGCGGCAGAGGGGGCAGAAAGGGAAAGTATGACCATTATCATTACCATTCTGGCGTCCCTGCTGGTGTTCGGCGCGGTGGTCGCCGTCCACGAGTTCGGACATTTTACGGCGGCCAAACTGTCGGGCATCCAGGTCAACGAATTTGCCATCGGGATGGGCCCCGCCCTCTGGAAAAAGATCGCCGGGGGCACACAGTACACCCTCCGGCTGCTGCCGGTGGGCGGCTACGTCGCCATGGAGGGGGAAGGCAGCCCTGAGTCGAACCAGGCCGAACGGGCCGGGGAGGACCAGCCGCCCGCCGGGGAAAACCCCATCCCGCCCGAAGAGCGGACCGGCATCCCCTTTCCCCAGGCGGCGATCTGGAAGCGGGCGGCCACCATGGCCGCCGGCCCGCTGATGAACTTTGTGCTGGGCTTTGTGGTGCTGGCAGGGGTAATCGGTCTCGGGTCCGACCCCATTGTCTCGAGGGTCCTCTACCAGATCGAGGAGGGGGCCCTCTGCGGGCAGACCGGCCTTGCCGCCGGAGACGAGATCGTCGCCGTCAACGGGCGGCGGTGCTTTGTGGCCAACGACATCCTCTATGAGCTGGCCCGCACCCAGGACGCCCGGGCCGACTTTACCGTCCGGCGGGACGGGCAGCTGGTCGAGCTGCCGGACGTCCGGTTCGACACCTACACCGACCAGGAGGGCAACGCCCGGATGGACATCGGCTTTACCGTCTACGCCCTCGAAAAGACGCCGGCCAACGTCCTGAAAGAGAGTCTGAATTACGAACTGTATTACGGCCGGATCATTTTTACCTCCCTGGCCGATCTGCTGCGCGGGCGGGAGAGCATCAACAACCTCTCGGGCCCGGTGGGCATCGTCTCGGCCATCAGTCAGGCGGCCAGCTACGGCCTGGCCGACCTGCTGGAGATGCTGGTCCTCATCACCGTCAACCTGGGCATCTTCAACCTGCTGCCCATCCCGGCGCTGGACGGCGGACGGCTGGTGTTTCTGGCGGCGGAGGCGGTGCTCCGCCGGCCGGTGTCCGAGCGGCTGCAGGAAACGCTGACCCTGGCCACCTTCCTGCTGCTCTTCGGGCTGATGATCTTTGCCACCTACAACGATGTGATCCGCCTGTTTACCGGCGGCTTTTGAAAACGGAGGAACCCCCATGCGCGTGCGCAAGCGTGAAGTAAAGATCGGCAATCTGACCATCGGCGGGTCCAATCCCATCGCGGTCCAGACCATGCTCAACGTCCCGGTGGAGGACATCGCGGGCAACGTGGCCCAGGCCAAACGGTGCGAGGCCGCCGGCTGCCAGATCCTGCGGGTGACCTGCCCCACCCCCGCCGACGCAGCCTGCGTCGAGGCGGTCAAAAAGGCGGTGGATATCCCCATCGTGGCGGATATCCACTTCGATTACCGGGCGGCGCTGGCCTGCGCGGCGGTGGGCGTCGATAAGATCCGGATCAACCCCGGCAACATCGGCAGCGACGACCGGGTCAAAGAGGTGGTGCGGGCCTGCCAGGCCGGGCACATCCCCATCCGCATCGGGGTCAACGGCGGCAGCCTGGAAAAGCACATCCTGGCCAAATACGGCGCCGCCACCCCCGAAGCCATGGTGGAAAGCGCCCTCTACCACGTCCGCCTGCTGGAAAAGTTTGATTTTGAGGATATCGTCATCTCCATCAAGAGCTCGAATGTACCCCGGATGATGGAGGCTTACCGCCAGCTGTCGGCGGTCACCGACTACCCCCTCCACGTCGGCGTCACCGAGGCGGGCACCTACCAGATGGGCCTGCTCAAGTCGGGGATGGGGATCGGCGGGATGCTGCTGGAAGGCATCGGGGACACCATCCGGGTGTCCCTGGCCGCCGAGCCCGAAAAGGAAGTGGAGGCCGGCTTCAACATCCTGCGGGCGGCGGGTTTCCCGGTGGCGGGGCCCGAGGTCATCACCTGCCCCACCTGCGGGCGCACCCAGTACCCCTGCACCGAGATCGCCAACGAGGTGGAGCGCCGGCTGCAGGGCTATAAGAAATCCATCAAGGTAGCGGTGATGGGCTGCGTGGTCAACGGCCCCGGCGAAGCCCGGGAGGCCGACATCGGCATCGCCGGCGGCAAGGGGGAAGCCGTCCTCTTTGTCCACGGCCAGCCGGTGCGCAAGCTGACCGGCGACAACATCCTGGACCAGTTCATGGAGGAGGTCTATAAGCTATGATCCAGCATACCGTCCAGCAGGCGTCCCAGGCGGACCTGGACTGCCTGCTGCCCCTGTACCGGGCGGCGGCGGCCCGGCCCGACTGCCCGTGGGACGAAGCATACCCCGACCAGGCTACCCTGCAGGCGGACCTTGCAGAAGGCCGGCTGTTCTGCGCCAAAGATCCGGAGGGCCGGGTGCTGGGGGGCTATGCCCTCACCTTTCACGATGAGGACACCGAGGCCCTGACCTTCTGGGACCGCCGCCTGGAACCCGCCGGGGAAGTGGTGCGGCTGCTGGTGGCCGCATCCTGTGAAAACCAGGGGCTGGGCGGCCGGCTGCTGGCCGACGCAGCGGCTCGCCTGGCCCGTATGGGCTGCCGGAGCTGCCGCATCCTGGTGGCCTGTGATAACCACCGGGCCCTGCGGGCCTATGCCGGGCAGGGCTTTGCCCGGGTGGGCAGCGCCCGCCTCTACGACATAGACTTTGCATGCTTTGAAAAAGCACTGGAAGGAGAAACGATTTGAAACCACTGGTATCCCAGCTGTGGCCCCAGTTCATGGCCGACCCGGACTTTGCCGCCTGTTTCGGCAAGGTGGTGGTGGAACACGCCCTGATGCTGCGGGCCCGGCAAAAGGTGATCTTTACATTGCAGAGTGCCGCGCCGCTGGACAAGGGCCTGTGTGCGCGGCTTTTGGCGTCCCTGCAGCCCGATTATGAGGGCTACCAGCTCTCCATCGAAAACCATTATCCCTACACCGCCCTGAATGAGGAGACCCTGCTGGGCATCTTCGAGGAGATGAAGGGGGACGGCGTGCCCATCAACGGCTTTCTCGACCGGTGCACCCTGGCCGTCGAGGGCGGGACCATCACGGTGGGGGCCCGCAACGGCACCGGCTTTCTGCGGGACCTGAAATTTGAGGACCTGCTGGCCGGCCGCATCGAGGCCCATACCGGCCAGCGCCCGGCGGTCAGGCTTGTCTCGGCCGCCGGCGAGGCCGAGCGGCGGGAGCTGGAAAAGAAGCTGGAAGAAAAGGCCGCCCCGCCGGTGGTCCAGTTCGAGGCAAAGCGGACCGCGCCGCCCCTGCAGGTGGAGGGGCTGGATCTGACCGACAAGCCGGTCCAGATCTTCCACGGCAAGATGTTCAAGCCCAAGGGCCTGACCCCCCTCAAAGACCTGGGGGGCGAGGGCGGCAAGTGCATGATCTGGGGCGACGTCTTTGCCACCGAGGTCAAGGGCAATTTCCGCAAGATGTACGCCGTCTCCCTGACCGACTACACCGGCTCGATCAACCTGAAGATCCGCGCCCAGGAAGGGGAGGACTGCTCCAAGTGGGAGGGGATCAAGAACGGCACCACCCTGCTGGTGCGGGGCGACTGCGCCTACGACAAGTACGAGCACGACTACATCGTCTATCCCTACGACGTGCTGATCGTCGAGCGCCGCCGCCGGGAGGACCACGCCCCCGAAAAGCGGGTGGAGCTGCACCTGCACACCAAGCTCTCGGCGCTGGACGGCTTCTGCGACCCCGGCGGCATCGTCCGGCTGGCCCACAAGATGGGCCACCCCGCCATCGCCATCACCGACCACGGGGTCTGCCAGGGCTACCCCGAGGCCATGCTGGCGGCCGACGACATCCACAAAAAGGACCCCAGCTTCAAGCTGATCTACGGGTGCGAAGCCTATTTTGTGGACGACATGGTCCCCTGCGTTTACGGCGCCCAGGACCAGCCCCTGACCGGGGAGTTCTGCGTCTTTGACACCGAGACCACCGGCCTCGACCCCGGCTGCGAGTACCTGACCGAGATCGGCGCGGTGCTGGTGCGGGACGGGCAGGTGGTGGAGGAGTTCGACACCTTTGTCAGGCCGCCCAAGCCCATCACCCCCAAGATCACCGAGCTGACCGGCATCACCAACGAGATGGTGGCCGACGCCCCCGAAGAGGGGGAGGCCCTGCGGGCCTTTTTGGACTTTGCCGGCGGGCGGGTGCTGGTGGCCCACAACGCCAACGGCTTTGACATCCGCTTTCTGCGGGCGGCTGCGGGCCGCAGCGGCATCAAGTTCGAGCCCACCTACATCGACACCCTGACCATGGCGCAGACCATGTACCCCGGCCTGCACAACTATAAGCAGGGGACCATCAACAAGCACCTGGAGCTGCCCCCCTACGAGGCCCACCGGGCCTGCGAGGACGCCGGGGCCCTCGGGCGCATCTTCTGCGTCATGCTGCGGGATCTGGAGGAAAAGCAGATCACCGACATCGGCGGCATCAACACGGGTCTCGGCGGCAACCGGGAGGTGCTGCGCAAAAAATACTACCACATCATCCTGCTGGTCAAAAACCAGGCGGGCCTGAAAAACCTCTACAAGATCGTCAGCAAGGCCCATCTCGACTACTTTTTCAAAAAGCCGCGGGTCCCCCGCAGCCTGCTCAACCAGTACCGGGAGGGCCTCATCATCACCTCGGCCTGCGAGGCCGGCGAGCTCTACCGCGCCGTGGTGGAGGGCCGCCCCTACGAGGAACTGAAAAAAATCGCCGCCTACTACGACCTGCTGGAAGTGCAGCCCCTGGGCAACAACGAATATATGGTCCGGGAGGGCCGGGTGGACAGCATCGAGCGGGTCAAGGATTTCAACCGCACCATCATCCGCCTGGGCGAGGACCTGCACAAGCCGGTCATCGCCACCGGGGACGTCCACTTCCAGGAGCCGGAGGACGCGGTCTACCGCGCGGTGATGCAGGCGGGCGGCGGCTACAAGGACGCTGACCATCAGCCGCCCCTCTACTACCGCACCACCGAGGATATGCTGGCCCAGTTCGACTACCTGCCCCCCGAAAAGGCGCGGGAGATCGTCATTGTCAACCCCAACAAGGTGGCCGCCATGATCGACGGCAACGTCCGGGCCATCCCGCGGGGCACCTACCCGCCCAGCATCGAGGGGGCGGAGCAGCAGCTGCGGGACGCCACCTGGAAGCGCGCCAAGGAGGACTACGGCGACCCCCTGCCCGACCTGGTGCGGGAGCGGCTGCAGAAGGAGCTGGACTCCATCTGCGGCCACGGGTACGCGGTGCTGTACGTCATCGCGGTCAAGCTGGTGGCGTTCTCCAACGCGGGCGGCTATCAGGTGGGCAGCCGCGGCTCGGTCGGCTCCTCGGCGGTGGCCCACTTCTCGGGCATCTCGGAGGTGAACAGCCTGCCGCCCCACTACCGCTGCCCCAAGTGCAAGCACAGCGAATTCATCACCGACGGCAGCGTCGAGGACGGCTTTGACCTGCCCGACAAGAACTGCCCCGTCTGCGGCACCCCCATGCTGGTGGACGGCCACGACATCCCCTTCGAGACCTTCCTCGGCTTTTACGGCGACAAGGAGCCGGATATCGACCTGAACTTCTCGGGCGAATACCAGAGCAACGTTCACCGCTACACTGAGGAGCTGTTCGGCAAGGAGAACGTCTTTAAGGCGGGCACCGTCTCGGGCATTCAGGACAAGACCGCCTACGGCTACGTCAAGCGCTACCTCGAAGAGCGGGGCAAAACGGTCAACCACGCCGAGGAGAACCGGCTCACCCTGGGCTGCACCGGCGTCAAGCGGACCACCGGGCAGCACCCCGGCGGCATGGTGGTCGTTCCCGACACCAGCGAAATTTACGATTTCTGCCCCATCCAGCACCCCGCCGACGACGTGGCCGGCGGCCTGCTGACCACCCACTTTGAATTCAAGTATCTCCACGACACCCTGCTCAAGCTGGACGAACTGGGCCACGATATGCCCACCTTCTACAAGTACTTTGAGGAGTACACCGGCGTGCCGGTGGACAGCATCCCGATGAACGACCCCCGGGTCTACAGCCTGCTGACCAGTCCCGCCGAGCTGGGGGTCACCCCCGAGCAGATCGACAGCCAGACCGGCACCTTCGGCATCCCCGAAATGGGCACCAACTTTGTCCGCCAGATGCTGGTGGAGGCGCGGCCCAAAAACTTTTCGGAGCTGATCCAGATCTCGGGCCTGTCCCACGGCACCGACGTCTGGACCAACAACGCCGACGAGCTGATCCGCAATGGCACCTGCACCATCGCCGAGGTCATCGGCTGCCGCGACAGCATCATGCTCTACCTGATCCGCAAGGGGCTCGAGCCCAAGATGGCCTTCGATATCATGGAGGCGGTCCGCAAGGGCAAGGTGGCGAAGGGCGGCTTCCAGCCCGGCTGGGAGGAAGCCATGCGGGAGCACGATGTCCCCGACTGGTACATCGAGTCCTGCCGCAAGATCAAGTATATGTTCCCCAAGGCCCACGCGGTGGCCTACCTGATGAGCGCCATCCGGCTGATGTGGTACAAACTCTATTACCCGCAGGCATTTTATGCGGTGTATTTTACAGTCCGTGGAGACGACATCGACTACGAGGCCGCCGTGGGCGGGCCCGACGTGGCCCGCGCCCACATGAACGAGGTGGCCCGCCGCCTGAAAGAGGAAAAGAACGCCAAGGACGAGGACCTGCTGGTCTCGTTGCAGCTGGTCAACGAGATGCTGGTGCGCGGGTATGAGTTCCTGCCCATCCAGCTGGGCAGGAGCCGGGGCGTGAAGTATGTGCTGGAAGACGGCAAGGTCCGCCTGCCCTTCGCGGCCCTCAAGGGCCTGGGCGAGAGCGCGGCGGTGGCGCTGGAAAACGTCACCATCCACGGGGAGGAATACCTCTCGGTGGAGGAGCTGCAGCAGGCCGCCGGCGTCTCGAGCGCGGTCATCGACCGGCTGCGCCAGGTGGGCGCCCTGGGCGACCTGCCCGAGAGCAGCCAGGTGTCCTTCTTCTGAGCGCCCGGACCATCCAAGCAAAAACCTGCCCCTTCGGCTTCTGGCTGAAGGGGCAGGTTTTGTTTAGATAGGGTTGCCGCAGTTGGGGCAGTAGGTGAGATTCCACATGCCGGTGGTGGGCAGAGGAGCGCGGCAATGTGGGCAGCGCCACCAGAGAACCAAAATGATAAAACGGACAATCATACAGGCGACCCCTAAAACAAGCGGGATAATGCAAAGGCCGCTTTATGAGAGCATGAGGCCTGCAAGAAACATTCCGATGCTCACAAAGAAAGCAATATCGCTCCACATATGCGCTTTCTGCGGGTCCATACAAAAACTCCTTTCATCAAACGCTAAAAGCTGTCAGGAAATCTGTGCGGGTAATAAAGGAGCTCCTCCCGCTTTTATACAAAGGGGAGGAACTCCTGGTAGGGATTATTTTGTTTTACTGGTTTTCCAGCCAGTCGGCCATTTTGCCCACGGCGTCCTTGCCGCCCGAGACAAAGAGGATGTCGCCCTCCTGGAAAACGGTGTTGGGGCCGACCGACTCGTTCACCTTGCCGCCGTTCTCGATGGCAATGATGTTCAGGCCGAACTGGCCGCGCAGGTTGACGTCCACGACGGTCTTGCCGATCATCTTGGCGGGCACCGCCAGCTTGGAGATGCTGACCTGCTCGCTCAGCTGGACAAAGTCCAGCATCCCGGTGGTCTCCAGCCGGTGGGCCAGACGGATGGCCATGTCGTGCTCGGGGTAGAC
>DXHQ01000103.1 GCA_019113345.1 Candidatus Faecalibacterium intestinigallinarum | reverse complement strand
CTGCTGGGCGCGCTGGGCCTGGCCGGGATGTGGCTGGCCATCTTCGCCGACGTCGGCGTGATGGTGCTGGCCGTCCTCAACGCCACCCGCGCCCTCTACACCCGCGACCTGGTCCGCCGCAGCGGACTGGCTCAGTGACCCTATATAATATGTAAAAGCGAACCGCCCCGGAACAGAACGCCGGGGCGGTTTTATGTTTAAGGGCGGCGGCGTCGGGCGTGCGCTGCCGCCACCCACGGCGCATACAGCGCCGCCCAGACCAGAAGGACCAGCAGCATCAGCCCGGTGAGGTAGCCGGGACCGGGGCCGAAAACGCGCTCGATCAGGCCGAGGGCGGCGTTGCCGTAGGCCCCGCGCAGGAACATGAAGTTGGTGCCGCAGAGGGCGTTGACCAGGGCGGCGGCCAGCACGTCGAGGCAGAAGACCCCGAACACCTTGGGCAGCCGCCGGGCGCTTGGGCGGAAGCCGCCGGCCAGCAGAAGGACCGGAAAGAGCACCAGGATGGTGTGGACGGTACTGGAATGGAGGTGCATGACGTTCCAGAGCGGCAGGGCCTGCCAGGACGGGAAGAGCAGCGCCGCCAGCGCGCCGGGCAGGCAGAGGGCGTAAAGGACCTCGGCGGCGAGGGCGTTGGGGCGCAGGACGTACCACACGCAGATGAACAGGTTGATGCTGCACAGGTGGAAGGGCAGAAACTGCCAGATGAACTGCCCGGTGGCGAGGGAGGAGAGGTCCTTGAGCAGCTCGTCGGCCAGCAGAAGGACGGTCAGGACGGCCAGGATGCGGCGCCGGGTCCGCGGGCCGATGTGCCGGAAGAGCCAAAAGCCCCCGGCGCAGAGGGCCGCGCAGAGCCCCAGCCAGAACAGATGGACCGGCCCGAACAGTTCAAAGGCGTGGTAGTCGTACCCGCGCAGGGCCTGCATGGTGTCGATGGTGTACCAAAACGGCAAACAATCGGGCATGGGCCCGCCCCCCTCTCAGTGGTAGAATGTGTCGAAGTTGATCTGCTGGTAGAAGCGGCGCTGCAGCTCGTCAAAGCTGGCGCAGCCCTGGGCCAGCAGCCACATGGACTTGGTCACCGCCGCTTCAATGGTCATGTCGTGCGCTTCGAGAAAGGAGAAGCGGTCCTTGACCCGGCGGCCCACCTCGTAGATGCCGGCGTCGCTGCCCTCGTAGATGACCTGGGTGGTCAGGATCAGCACCTTGTGCGTCTCCTCGTAGCGGCCCAGCCCCCGGGCAAAGCCCTCCACCAGGGACTGGGGCAGCCCGCCCGCGCCGAAACTCTCGACGATGACGCAGTCGTAGAGGCGGAAGATCTCGTCCAGCAGGCCCGGGCCCATGCCGGGGGTCAGCTTCAGCAGAAAGACCTTTTCGTCCAGCGCGCGGTTGAAACGGACCGGCCCGGCGGGGCGGGGCGTCTCGATGTAGCGGACGAGGCGGTCCCCCTGCACCTGGGCCAGATGGGGGAAGTTGACCGAGGCAAAGGCGTCGTAGCTGATGGTCTTGTTCTTTTTGGCGCGGGTGCCCGCGATGACAAAGCCCCCGAACACCACCATCACCCCCCGGCTGCCGGGGTCGAGGGCGCAGATGACGCTGTCCCGCAGGTTCTTTTTGGCGTCGGTGATCTCGTTGGAGATGGGTTGCTGCGAGCCGGTCAGGATGATGGGCTTGTCCGCGTCCTGCACCAGATAGCTCAGGGCGGCCGCGGTGTAGGCCAGGGTGTCGGTGCCGTGGCAGAGGATGAAGCCGTCGTAGCGGCTGTAGTTTTCCTCGATGGCGCGGGCCATGGCCAGCCAGTGGGCCGGGCTCATGTCGGTGCTGTCGATGCTGCACAGGGCCAGGGTGTCCGGCGCGCAGAGCTCGGCCAGACCGGGCAGATGGGCCAGCAGCTCCCCGCTGGAGAGGACCGGCCGCAGGCCCTGCGCCGTGCGCACGCTGGCGATGGTGCCGCCGGTGGTGATGAAGAGGATCTTTTTCTTGTTCATAGCAGCCTCCCTTGTGTTGTCAAAACCAGTATAGCACAAAACCATCCCCCGGGAAATGCCCGGCTTGCTTTTTGGGGGCGGATAGGGTATCATGAAAACAATGACAGGAGGTGTCCTATGAAGAAAACAAAACGCAGACTCCCCTCCCCTGCCACGGTCCTGACCATGGCGCTGATGATGGCCGCAGGGTTTGGGGTGGGGTGGCTGACAGCCTGGCAGCTGGACCGGGCCGGCCTGCCCGGCTGGCAGATGGTGCTGCTTCTGCTGATCGCGGTCTATCTGGGCCTGCTGGTGCATATCGTCCTGCACGAGGGCGGGCACCTGGCCGCGGGGCTGGCGACCGGGTACAGCTTTGTATCCTTCCGCATCGGCAGCATCATGCTGCAGAAAAAGGAGGGCCGGCTGCGATTTTGCCGCTACCGGCTGGCCGGCACCGGCGGGCAGTGCCTGCTGGCCCCGCCGCCCTGGCGGGAGGACGGCTTCCCCGCCCTGCTCTACAATCTCGGCGGGCCGCTGGCCAACCTCGTCACGGCGGCCCTCTGCGGGCTGGGGGCCTGGCTGCTGGCAGAGGCCGCCCCGGTGCCCGCCTTCCTGTTGGGGAGCTGGGCGCTGCTCGGCGTCTACCTGGGGCTTGTCAACGGCATTCCGCTCAAGATCCAAGGGATGCCCAACGACGGCTACAACGCCCTCTGCCTGCGGGGGGACAAGGCCGCGCAGCGGGCCATCTGGGCCCAGCTGGCCATCAACGCGGCCCAGACCGAGGGGGCGCGGCTGAAAGACCTGCCCGCCGACTGGTTCGAGCTGCCGGGCGGCGCCGGCCCCGACGACCCGCTGAAGGGCGCGGTCTGGGTCTGCCGCTATAACCGCCTGGTGGACGAGGGGCGGTATGACGAGGCCGCCGCCCTCCGGGATACCCTTTTGGGCGGCGGGGCCAAGCTGGCGGCCGTCCACCGGTATTCGCTGGAGGCCGACCGGGCCTTCTTCCAGATCGTGAACGGCGAGGCTGCCGCCGGTCTGGCCGCCCTCGAGGGCGGGGAGCTGAAAGCCTTCCTCCGGCAGATGAAGTCGCATCCCGGCATCGCGCTGGTGAGCTGGGCCGGGGCGCTGGCCGCCGGCAAGGCGGACAAGGCCGAAAAGTGCCGACGCGCCTTCGACAAAGCGCTGGCCGGCTGGCCCTACGCCGGGGACGCCGCGGCCATCCGGGAGCTGCTGGCCTGGGCCGGGCCGAAGCTGGAAGCACTCTGTAAGCCGGTCACGGAAACCGGCCCCGAACTGTGAGATACTATAGAAAACAGAGCGAAACAGACTGGGAGGCTTATGAGATGGCGAATGTTGTAATTATTGGTTCGGGCCCGGCGGGGGTGTCCGCCGCCCTGTATACGGCGCGCGCCGGCATCGACACCACCGTCCTGACCAAAGGTTCGGGCGCGCTGGCCCGGGCTGAAGGCATCGAGAACTATTACGGCGTGCCGGGCCCCGTCTCGGGCGCCGAGCTGGAGCGCCGCGGCATCGAGGGGGCCAAAGCAGTGGGGGTCAAATTTGTGGAGGCCGAGGCGGTGGGCCTGACCTTCACCGACAAGCTGACCGTCGAGACCCTGGCCGGGGACTGGCCGGCCGACGCCGTCATTCTGGCGACCGGCGCGTCCCGCGCTGCGCCGCGCATCCCGGGGCTGGCCGCGCTGGAGGGCCATGGGGTGAGCTACTGCGCCACCTGCGACGCCTTTTTCTACCGCGGCAAGGAGGTGGCCGTCCTGGGCAGCGGCGAATACGCCCTGCACGAGGCGTCCGCCCTGCTGCCGCTGGCCAAAAAGGTCACCCTGCTGACCGGCGGCGCAAAAGTGACGGCGGCCTTCCCGCCCGAGGTGACGGTCCGGACCGAACAGGTCGAGGCCGTTTTGGGCGAGGACAGGGTGACCGGCGTCCGGCTGGCCGGCGGCGAGGAACTGGCCCTCGACGGCGTCTTTGTGGCGCTGGGCGTTGCGGGCAGCACCGCGCTGGCCCGCAAGATGGGGGCCGAAGTGGACGGCAGCCGCATCGTGGTGGACGAGCGTATGATGACCACCATCCCCGGCCTGTTCGCGGCCGGCGACTGCACCGGCGGCCTTTTGCAGGTGGCAAAGGCCGTCTACGAGGGGGCCGTGGCCGGCAACGAGGCCGCCAAGGCCCTGCGGAAAGGCGGTTTTTATGGAGCGTAAAGAGGCCGCGGAGAAGGGCTGCCTGGCCTGCGCCTTCCCCTTCTGGGACAAGCTGACCGCGGCGCAGCAGGATTTCCTCTGCCGGTTTGCGCGGCCGGTCCACTACGACAAGGGGGCCCACGTCCACAGCCCCACCGAGAACTGCGTCGGCGTCCTGCTGCTGCGCGCAGGACAGCTGCGGGCCTATCTGCTCAGCGAGGACGGGCGGGACGTCACCCTCTACCGCCTCTTTGCGGGGGATGTCTGCATCCTGTCGGCCTCCTGCGTGCTGGACGCCGTCACCTTCGACGTCCACATTGACGCCGAAGAGCCGGTCGAAGCCTACTGCATCGGGGCGGGCGCCTTCAAGCGGGTGATGGATGAGAACATCTATGTCCGCTGCTACGCCTACCAGATGACGGCCGAGAGCTATTCCGAGACCATGTGGGCCATGCAGCAGGTGCTGTTCATGAGCGCCGACCGGCGGCTGGCCATCTTTCTGGTCGACGAGCTGGCCAAGACCGGCGGCGACGAGCTGCGGATGACCCACGACCAGATCGCCCGCTATATGGGCACGGCCCGCGAGGTGGTCAGCCGGATGCTGAAATACCTGGCCGGGGAGGGTCTGGTGCAGCTCTGGCGCGGCGGCCTGACGGTGCTGGACAAGCCCCGGCTGCAAAAACTGGCCCGGGGCGAAACAGGCGGCCGCGGCCGGAAAAAACTGTAAACAAAGAAAGACCCCGCCCGGGCTTATAGACCGGACGGGGCCTTTGCGATTTTGGAAAAGATTCAGGACGCTGTGGCGAGGGCCATTACTTGCCGACCTTGGACAGGGCGTCGTTCACAGCCTCGATGAGGCCCTTGCTGGAGAAGGTGGCGCCGGCAGCGGTGTCGACCTCGGTGGACTGCGCCTTGATGATGGCGTCGGGGATGGTCTCGAAGGCGGGGTCGGAGACGCCTGCGGTCTCGCCGTGGGACAGCACTTCAATCTTGCTGATCTGATCGCCGTCCATGGTCACCTTGACCTTGATGGTGCCGCCGAAGCCTTCGCCCTCGCCGATGTATTCGTTGTCAGCCAGGGTCTCCTCGGGAACGGCCTCTGCGCTCTCGGCAGGGGCGGCCTCCATGTAGCCGAAGTGGACGTTCAGCAGTTCGGCGGTCTTTTTGGCCACGTCGGCGCTGACGCCGCCGCAGCGGGCCAGACGGCGGGGATCGCTCATCTCGGCGATGCCGGCGGCGTCCATAAAGACGGTGACGCTGTCGGCGCAGTTGACCGACTTGGCGATGGTGGGGGTCTCGGCGGTGATCTCGGGCTGGTAGATGGGCAGATTGGTGGAAGTGTACCAGTTGAACAGCTCCTTGGTGATGGCGGAAGCGTCATCCGGGGCGCACATCAGGCCGATGATGGCAGCTGCGCCGCCCAGAGAGCCGCACAGGGAGCCTGCGCCGTAACCGGTCTTGCCGTTGACGAACATCTCGGAGGGGATGGCGGTGTAGGGGAAGCCCACCTTCTCCTTCAGCTCGGTCAGCATGGCGTTGGTCACGGCAAAGCAGCAGCCGTTCTGATAAAAGCTCTCATAGGCCAGCTGCTCCACCCGATCCAGGTCGAACTCACAGGACGGGTAGGGATGAGCAGGGATCTCGACCTCGGCTGCTTCTGTGGCGGCCTCGCTGGAAGCGGGCTGCGAAGAGACGGCCACCGAGGAGCTGGCGGCGGTCTGCGAGCAGCCGGCCAGACTGAGGAAGGCCAGGCCGCTCAGGGACAGGCCAGTCTTTTTCAGAAACGTTCTGCGGGACTCAAATTTAGACATTCGTAGAAAACCTCCTTTGTGTTGTAAAACACTTCCACTCTATTGTATACGTTTTGGAGGGTTCGTCAATAGAAACTTGAAAAAGAATGAAGCAGATCGAACCGGTTGGAACAAAAAACAAAATGAACGCCGGCCCCAAAAAATAACCCCCGCCGGGAAGGCGGGGGCTTTTGGTGGGCCAGCCAGGACTTGAACCCGGGACCAAGCGGTTATGAGAAAGTACATTGTGCTGAAATGCTATTTTTCCTGTGCAATAACTACAAATTACATATCGTTTTATTGGCCGTTCTTCACATAATTTGACGTATCTTTTGGCCTCTTTTACTCTCCAAACTGCCCCTTCGTAGGTGAAACGGTAGGTGAAAAAAGTCACCTACCAAAACCGCTACTCGTATATAGGATTTTGGAAAGCAGCAATTCCGAGCACACCTGTCATTCGCTATGGATGAAAGGTGTGCTTTTCTATTCTCTCCCCTCCCCCAATCCCCCATATTAAGGAGGTGACGCCATGCCCGACTACTTTTATGGCCCCCAGGCGGAACAGTTTGCTTTTTACCGTATTCCCAAAGCGCTGTTCACTGACCCGGCCTTTCACAGTATTTCCACCGACGCCAAAGTCCTCTACGGTTTGCTGCTGGACCGGATGAGTCTGTCCGCCCGGAACGACTGGCTGGATGAGCAAGGCCGGGTGTATATTGTGTTCACAGTGGAAGAAATCATGGAAAGCCTTGCCTGCGGCAACAAGAAGGCCGTCGGCCTTCTGCGCGAACTGGAAGTAGGAGCCGATTTGATTGAGCGCCGGCGTCAGGGGCTTGGAAAGCCCAACCTGATTTATGTGAAGAACTTCATCGAAGGAAACTTCTTGAAGTGTCCGAATGACACTTCTGTGAGTGTCCAAAGTACAGTTCATGATGTGTCGAAAGGACACGGTAATAAGACTGATAAGAACTATACTGACTTGAGTGAGACTGATCCTTTCCTTTCGGGCGAAGCCGCCGGAACGGAATCCGAAGGGAAAGATGACCGCACCCTGTATCAGGAATATTTTGCCCGGCAGTTCAACTTTGATGCCCTGATTGCAGGCCATCCCGACGATGAGGACATGCTGCGGGAGATGCTGGAACTGCTGGTGGATACCGTGTGTAGCAAGCGCCGCTTCATCCGCATTGCGGGCGATGACAAGCCCGCCGAGGTAGTAAAGGCCCAGCTCATGAAACTGAACGGCGACTACCTGCGTTTTGTCCTCATGTGCCTGAAGGAGAACACCACTCAGGTGCGGAATATGCGGCAGTATCTGTTGGCGACCCTCTACAACGCCCCCATGACCATGCACAGTTCCTATGCTGCCAGAGTACAGCATGATTTCAAAACAGGATAAAATTTTGGCCCAGAGATTTCTCTGGGCCTTTTCTGTTGGAGGTGATGAATCATTTCAGAGCAGAAACCAGAAGCAATCCCAACCGAACCCCAACGCGAGCAGATCCAGCAAATCCCCATCGCAGATCTGCATCCCTTCAAAAACCATCCGTTCAAGGTCTTGGACGATGAAGCCATGCAGCGGACGGTGGAGAGCGTGGCCCAGTTTGGCGTGCTGGCCCCGCTCATCGCCCGGCCCCGAGAGGAAGGAGGTTACGAGATCATATCAGGGCACCGCCGCCAGCACGCGGCAGAGCTGGCAGGGCTGACGACTTTACCGGTGATCGTGCGGAACATGAGCGACGATGAGGCGGTGATCCACATGGTGGACAGCAATTTGCAGCGGGAGCATATCCTGCCCAGTGAACGGGCGTTTGCCTACAAAATGAAGCTGGAAGCCATAAAAAATCAAGGTGCTAGGTCGGATTTAACTTCTGACCAAGTTGGTCAGAAGTTGCCGTGGGCTGTAGAAAGGGTTGCAAATGATTCTGATTTAAGCAAGACACAAGTCCAGCGCTTCATCCGTCTTACCAACCTCGTCCCCGAGCTTCTGGACCTGGTGGACCAAAAGAAAATCTCCTTCAATCCCGCTGTGGAGCTGTCCTATTTGACGGCTCCTGAACAGCGAGATTTTTTGGAGGCTATGCAGGACACCCAGAACGCGCCATCTCTCTCGCAGGCCCAGCGCATCAAGAAACTGAGCCAGGAGGGCAAATGCACCTACGATGCCATATTCGACATCATGGGGGAAGAAAAGAAGGCCGAGATGGACCGCGTGACCATCAAAAACGATGTGCTGCGGAAATATTTTCCAAGGTCTTACACGCCCAAACAGATGCAGGACACCATCATCAAACTGTTGGAACAGTGGCAGAAAAAACGCCAGCGCAGTCAGGAGCGCTGACCAGCTGGCACGATGCAGAGACAGGAGGACATTCAATGTACGAACAGAAGATGGACAGCACTTCTTCAGAAGAATTGGAAGCAATGGAGGCGCTGGAGGCTTATGTGTCCAGACTATTCTTTTACGACGTGTATGATTTGGATTGCACTGTGACCCAGCAGGAAAGCGGCTATCTGGTGGTTACCGGCCCAGAGATTCCGTTATCCATCATTCGCATGGAGAACGCGCAGGATTATCATCCTGATTTTCAGAGGGCAGATGTTCTATTTGGTTTGCCCGATATGCCCATTATGATGAGCTATTCTCCCGGGAAAGTATCGTGTGTGGCCGGTACACGCTATCTGATTGGCCCAATGGTTTTCTTTCGATTGGGCAAGGAACTCTCTGTTGCTTCCCTCTCGCTGGGCGATTTGCAGTATGTGCTGAAATTCCTGAACAGTCACCAAAAGTTTATTACGGTCGATGGGGAAATCCTGCAGGTCATCTGCCTGGATTAAATGCAGAAACTCTAACCGACTGGCATAAATCACAAAACACAAAGAACAAATTTGGAGGTAATGCCTATGAACAAAACGAAACCCACCCTCGCACGGCAGACCTATGAGAAGGTCTGCGCCATCGAGACCATCCTGAACAGGCTGCTGGCAGACAGCCGCACGCCTGTATCTGGCCCGCTCGTGCCGGAGCGTCCCCTCTATCTGGCGACGGCCGGCCCCGAGATGCCTCTCTCGGTCATCCGCTTGGAGGACGCCTCGGACTACCTCCCCTGCTTCGACGAGGCCGACCTGCTGTATGGTATCCCTGGCCTGCCCATCCTGATGAGTTACTGCCCGGAGCAGATCATGGATATCGGGGAGGAATCCTACCTGGTCGGTCCTATGATTTTCTTCCGAATCGACCACATTGGCAACACCGTGTCCCTTCAGGTAGCGGACTTGTATCAGCTGGCCGAGTTTCTGGAAGAGCACAGCGTCATCCTGATGCAGGGTGTCGAGAGCTTCGTGGCCATCCAGCTGGACTGACCATGTGGACAGGACTGGCATTTTTTGCGGCGGGCGCCTGGTTCGGCTTTTTTGTCGCAGCCCTGATGCAGGCGGGAAAGGACGGTGAAACCCATGCAGGAAGATGTGGAGAACAGAACGATCAACTTCGCCATCAGCACCACCAAGCTGACGGGCCGGACGATCCTGGCGGCGGCGCGTAAGTTCTTGCAGTGGAGGGCGGGTAAATCGCATGACAAGCCGGTGGGCAAGCAAAGTGTCAAGCAGCTTCTGCGGCAGGACCAGGGAGCCGCCAACATTGAGATCGAGAAAACCGGCATCCGGGACTTCAAGCGGATTCTGGATAAGTACGGTGTGGACTACGCCATCACCAAAAACCATGACGATCCGCCCCGGTATCTGGTTTTCTTCAAGGCGCGGGATGCCGATACCCTGACCGCCGCCTTCAAGGACTACTCTGCCAAGCTGGTCCAGAAAGAAAAACGCCCCAGTGTTCTGGAGCGCCTGCAACAGTTCAAGGCCCTGGCTGCTGAGCTGGTGCCCGGCAAGATGCGGGAAAAGAAACAGGAGCGTGCC
>DXHQ01000011.1 GCA_019113345.1 Candidatus Faecalibacterium intestinigallinarum | reverse complement strand
GCGCTTATTCGGCCGCCGCTTCCAGGACGGCGTTGATGTAGCCGGCGGTGTCGGCCAGGGTCGCGCCCGAGATGGCGTCGACCGGGCTTTCCTCGGCGGCGAGGGCCTCGGCGTCGGCGAGGGTCATGCCGTTGAGGTGGTTCTGGATGGCGTCAAAGTTGTCGGCGATGGCCACGGTCGAACCCGCCTTGGCCATGTTGGCGCTGTAGTAATCGCTGTTGACCCGCTTGGAGGCCAGGACCTTGCCCTCGGCGACGTTCGCGCCAAAGCCGTCGTCGCTGTTGGGCACGCCGGTTACGTCGTCGGCGCTGCTCATGAACTGCAGGTCGTCGAGGTAGCTCAGGACGATGCGCTCGCCGTCGGTGAGGGCGGAGGCCAGGGTGAAGCACTTGGTGCCGTGGGCCGCGCCGTAGCCGACGTGGAGGGTCAGCTGGCCGAGGTCGCCGTCGTAGGCGACGGCCTGGTTCTGCTGGGCGTTGCGGGCGGCCTCGGCGATGGCGTTCAGGTAGACGGCGGTCTCGGTCAGGGTCGCGCCCGAGACGGCGTCGACGGCGTTCCCGCTGTCGGCGGTGGCGGTCAGCTCGTCGATGGTCTTGCCGGCGGCGTAGGCCTGGATGGCGTCAAAGTTGGCGTCGATGGCCACCGTCGAGCCGGCCAGAGCGGCCATCTGCTCGCTGTAGTAGGCGGCGTTCTCCCGCTTGGAGGTGAGCACCTTGCCCTCGGCGTAGTCGGCGCCAAAGTCGGCGTCGCTGTTGGGCACGCCGACGATGTCGGCGCCGTCGGCGGTGTCAAAGAACTGGAAGTCGTCGAGATAGGCGGCGACGATGGTGTCCCCCTGGACGACGGCCACAGCGTAGGTAAAGTAATCGTAGTCGCTGGTGGCGGTGTAGGACTGGCCGATCTGCAGGCCGTTCTCGACAGGGGCGGCTTCGGCGACTTCCGAGGAAGCAGCCTGGGAAGAAGCGGCCTCCGAAGAAGCGGCGGGGGCGGAAGAAGCCGCGGTGGACGAAGAACTGCCGCCGCAGGCCACAAGCGCGGATGCGCACAGCGCGCCGGCCAGGGCGATGGAAAGAATGCGTTTCATCATGTTACCTCACTTTTTTACGTAGCTTCTGGACCTAACTAGGAGTAGGTCCTGTTATTATAGCATGGGGCGGGCGGCTTGGTAAGCGCTGCCGGACGTATTGACGAAAAGTTTACAATTCCGTGCGCCGCATTGGACTCTTCCGCTTTGCCGGCAACTGTGCTACAATAAATCCACACGAAAGGGGGCTTTGTGATGCCGGCAGCAGTCAGCCGGGTCCTGACGCTGGAGCGGCCGGAGACGGCCGACCTGGGGCAGGCGGCGCGGTATATGGGAGCGAGGGGAGAGCCGGACCCGGCCACCCGCGCCCTGCTGGAGCGGTGCGCCCCGCCTTTGCTGGCGGCGGCCGCGCCCCGGGCGGTCTGGCTGCGGGCGCCGGTGGAGGCGCTCGCCTGTCTCTGGCAGGGGGCGGACATCGCCCGGCACCTGGCCGGCTGCGGTGAAGCGGTGCTGCTGGCGGTGACGCTGGGGCCCGGGGTGGACGGACAGATCCGGCGGGCCGGGGTGGGGGACGTGGCGGCCGGCGCCGCCTCCGACGCGCTGGCAAGCGCCCTGGCCGAGCAGGCCGCCGACCGGGCCGAAGCAAAGCTGCGGGCCCTCTTTGCGGCCGAGGGGCTGCATCTGACCGGGCGGTACTCGCCGGGGTACGGGGACTGGCCCATCGGGGTGCAGCCCCGGCTGGCGGCCCTGCTGGACACCCCGCGGCGGATCGGCCTGTGCGTCACCGACAGCTGCCTGATGCTGCCCCGCAAGAGCGTCACGGCGGCGCTGGGGCTCAGCCGCGCGCCGGTGACCGGATACCGCGCCGGCTGCGCCCACTGCCGGCTGCGGGACAAATGCGAATACCGAAAGAGAGGCGAAACCTGTGAACGCTAGAGAACTGCTCAAGACCCGCGAGACCGTCCTGCTGGACGGCGCGATGGGCACCATGCTGCAGGCCGCGGGGCTGCCCCTCGGGGCCAAACCCGAGGCGCTCAACCTCGAAAACCCCGCCCTGATCGAATCCATCCACGCGCAGTACGCGGCGGCGGGCAGCCGCATCGTCTGCGCCAACACCTTCGGCGCGTCGGCCCACAAACTGGCCGGCACCGGGTATACGGTGGCCCAGGTGGTGGCCGCCGGCATCAGCTGCGCCCGGCGGGCGGTCGCGCCTTACGGCGGGCTGGTGGCCCTGGACGTCGGCCCCCTCGGCGAACTGCTGGAGCCGGCCGGCACCCTGCCCTTGGAAGAGGCGGTGTCGGCCTTTGCCGAGATCATCCGGGCCGGGGCACAGGCCGGGGCCGACCTGGTCCTCTGCGAGACCTTCACCGATTTATATGAGCTGAAAGCCGCCCTGCTGGCCTGCAAAGAGAACTGCGGCCTGCCGGTGCTGGCCAGCATGAGCTTTGAGGCCGGGGGCCGGACCTTTACCGGCTGCACCGTCGAGAGCTTTGCCGCCACGGCGCGAGGCCTTGGGGCCGACGCGGTGGGGATCAACTGCAGTCTGGGGCCCAAAGAGATTTACCCGATGGCAAAGGCCCTCTGTGAGGCGGTGCCGGGGGATTATCCCGTCTTTGTCAAGCCCAACGCCGGCCTGCCCCGGGCCGACGGCAGCGGCTACGACATCACCCCGCAGCTGTTCGCCATGCAGATGAAGCCCTACCGGGAGCTGGGTCTCTTTGCGGCGGGCGGGTGCTGCGGCACCACCCCCGACTTCATCCGGGCGCTGCACAAGGTGTTCGACGGGGGCAAGACGGGCCGGGCGGCCCACCCGATGCCCTCGGTCCTCTGCACGCCGGTCCAGTGCGTGACGGTGGACGGCATCACGGTGGTGGGCGAGCGGATCAACCCCACCGGAAAAAAGCGGTTCCAGCAGGCCATCCGGGAGGGGGACATCGACTACGTTCTGGCCCAGGGCATCAGCCAGGCCGAGAGCGGCGCGGCCGTCCTGGACGTCAACGTCGGGGTGCCCGGCGTGGACGAGCCCGCCGCCATGGAGCGGGTGGTGAAGGCGCTGCAGAGCGTGGTCAGCCTGCCTTTGCAGCTGGATTCCTCGAGCGCCGCCGCCCTCGAGCGGGGGCTGCGGGTCTATAACGGCAAGCCCATCGTCAACTCGGTCAACGGGGAACGGGCGGTTTTGGACCGGCTTCTGCCCCTGTGCAAAAAGTACGGCGCGGCGGTGGTGGGCCTGACCCTTGACGAAAAGGGCATCCCCAAAACGGCGGCCGAGCGGGTGGCCATCGCGGCCCGCATCCGGGACGCGGCCCTCGCCGCCGGCATCCCGCCCGAGGATATCTACATCGACTGTCTGACCCTGACCGCCAGCGCCCAGCAGGAGGACGTCATGGTCACCCTCGACGCCCTGCGCAGCTGCAAACAGGAGCTGGGGGTGCGGACGGTGCTGGGGGTGTCCAACATCAGCTTCGGGCTGCCCTGCCGGCCCTACCTGAACACCGCCTTTTTGACCATGGCGGTCTACGCCGGGCTGGACCTGGCCATCATGAACCCGGCCAGCGAGGAGATGATGGGAGCGGTCTATGCCTGCAACGTCCTCACCGGACGGGACAGGCAGAGCGGGCAGTACATCGCCCGGTACGCCGGGAGGCAGATGCCCTCCCAGACGGCGCAGGCGGCTCCGGCGGCCCCGCCCTCTGCGGCAGCCCAGCCGGCCCCCGGCGGGCCCTGCGCCCCCCTGATGAAGGCGGTGGAGCAGGGGCTGAAAGGGGAGGCCGCGGCCCACACCCGCGCCCTGCTGGCCGGGCGCGACCCGCTGGACCTTGTGGACCACGCCCTGATCCCGGCCCTCGACGCGGTGGGCGCGGGATACGAAAAGGGCACCTTGTTCCTGCCCCAGCTGCTGCAGTCGGCCAGCGCCGCCCAGGCCGCCTTTGAAGAGATCAAGGCCGCGGTGGCGAAAAACGGCGCCCCCGGCGCGAGCAAGGGCAGGATCGTCCTTGCCACCGTCAAGGGGGACGTCCACGACATCGGCAAGAACATCGTGCGGGTCATTTTGGAAAATTACGGCTTCGAGGTGCTGGACCTCGGCCGGGATGTCCCGCCCGAAACCGTGGTGGAGGCGGTGCGCGAGAGCGGCGCGCGGCTTGTGGGCCTGTCCGCTTTGATGACCACCACCCTTAAAAGCATGGCCGAGACCATCGAGGCGCTGCACAAAGCCAAGCTCGACTGCAAGGTGATGGTGGGCGGCGCGGTGCTGACCGAGAGCTACGCCATGCAGATCGGCGCCGACTGGTATGCGAAAGACGCCAAGCGCTCGGCGGATATCGCCAAGGAATTTTACGGCGTCCAGTGAGTCGGGGACGGGAGGACAGAAGTTTTCAATCTGTTCAAAAAGTCCACAAAAAGCTGCCACAAATTGGCTGTATACTAAGGGTGCAGTCGGGGAGGAGAGAAAACCTCCTCACAAAATGGAACTACTCCCTTTTGAAAAGGGCCCCCAAACCCTCGCCGCCGCGCGGCCCGAACAGGCCGCCGGCGGGCTCCGACATCCTACTGTTCCCCCGCCCATGCCAGGCAATCGCCGGGCGGCGGACAGACTATTTACTCTCTCCGCTCTGGTGGAGTTTTCATACAGGACAGCGCCGGCTCTTCTCCTTTTTCACGGCGCTGTCCGTTTTTTGTGTCCGGCCCGTGCGCAGGAATGGCCCGGACCGGGCTTTTTTTGTATCCATTGCCGAAACTGCCCGCCGGCGGTTGACAGATGTGCGCTGCTGTGGTACCATAACGGACGGAAAAACCGAATACGGCAAGGGAAGTCTTTAGGAAAACGGCGTCTATCGCCTGCCGAAGGAGCAAAACTCTCAGGCGGCCCCATCCGGGCCGGGACTAAAGATGGATGTGGCTCTGGAGAAGCTCATTGCGAGGACCGAAGGTGCAAGGCGGCGACGCCGAATCTCTCAGGTAAAAGGACAGAGTAAAGGGGGCGGGCCCGCCGGGGCGCCGCCGGCCTTTTTTGTTGTGTATGAGCTGGACAGCGCCGCCGCGCGTCCGGCTCTTTTTGCTGTCCGCGCCCTGCCTGCATTCCGATCCAGTTTGGGAAAAGAGAGGGAACATCATGGAACAAACACTGAACGCCATCGTCAATGCGGTCAACGACGTGCTCTGGAACAAGCAGCTTCTGCTGCTGTTTTTGCTGCTGGGCACCGGCATCTACTTTACCATCCGCACCCGGTTTATCCAGGTGCGGGGCTTTGCCGCCGGGATGCGGCAGGTCTTCGGCGGCTTTTCGCTCAACGGCGAAAAGGCCGGCAAGCACGGCATGAGCTCCTTTCAGGCGCTGACCACCGCCATTGCGGCCCAGGTGGGCACCGGCAACATCACCGGCTGCGCCACCGCCCTCTACTCGGGCGGGCCGGGCGCCATCTTCTGGATGTGGGTGTCGGCCTTCTTCGGGATGTCCACCATCTACGGCGAGGCGGTGCTGGCCCAGCTGTACAAGACCAAAGGCGCCGACGGTCAGACCACCGGCGGCCCCATCTACTACATCCGCGCCGCCTATAAGGGCTGGCTGGGCCGGGGGCTGGCCGTTTTCTTCTCGGTGGCCATCATCCTGGCGCTGGGCTTCATGGGCAACATGGTCCAGTCCAACTCGATCGGCGAGGCTTTCTACAACGCCTTTGGGGTGCCCCGCATCGTGATGGGCCTGCTGTCGGCGGCCATCGCGGCCTTCATCTTCATCGGCGGCGTCAAGCGGCTGGCCTCGGTCACCGAGAAGATGGTGCCGGTCATGGCGGGCCTGTACATCGTGGGCGGGCTGATCGTCCTCTTCATCAACCGCGAGGCCCTGCCCGGGGCCATCCGGTCCATCTTTGTCTGCGCCTTCAACCCGCAGGCCATGTTCGGCGGCATCGCCGGCCTCGGCGTCAAGGAGGCCATGCGGTACGGCGTGGCCCGCGGCCTCTTCTCCAACGAAGCCGGCATGGGCTCCACCCCCCACGCCCACGCCCTTGCCCGGGTCGACAAGCCCCAGGACCAGGGCCTGGCCGCCATGATCGGCGTCTTTATCGACACCTTCATCGTCCTGACCATGACCGCCCTGGTCATCCTCAGCTCGGGTCTGCTGCAGCCCCTGCAGGAGGGCGGCCTGACCGGCACCGCTCTGGCGCAGGCGGCCTTCAACCAGGCCTTTGGCGCGGCCGGCAACGCCTTTGTCGCGGTCTGTATGCTCTTCTTTGCCTTTTCCACCATCATCGGCTGGTACTTCTTCGGTGAGACCAACGTCAAGGCCCTGCTGGGCCCCAAGGCGGTGCGGCCTTATGCCGTCATCGCGGTGCTCTGCATCGTGGTGGGCTCGGTCCAGAAGGTGGATCTGGTGTGGAATATGTCGGATATGTTCAACGGCCTGATGGTCATCCCCAACCTGCTGGGCGTGCTGGCTTTGTCCGGCGTGGTGGCGAAACTCGCCCGCGGCGGCAAGGCCGAGGCCGATGAGGCCCAGCGCGAGGCCGACGCCCGCGCCGCGGCTGCTGCCCGGAAATAAGCGCAGAAAGGCCCTGTCTTTCCTTGTCGGAAGGCAGGGCCTTTTTCAGTCATCGGGTTTCTTCGGGCGGGGTCAGGGAGCGGATGCGGGTCTCGCTGGTCTTGACCAGGTTGAGCAGGCTGGAGGTGTAGAGGGGGAACTCCCGTGTCAGGCTCTCGGTGGTCATGGCGAGGGGGGCGGTGTCTTCCAGACCCTCGCCGTTTTTGACGCTGCCGCCGGCCAGCAGGACGCTGACGTTGGCCTCGGCCATCCGCATGACGGCGTCCGCATAGCCGTCCCACTGGCCCTCGCCGATGCTGAACATGCTGGCTGCGTTGTGGGGCCCGCTCGCGTACAGCAGCCGGAACATCTTGTAGACGGCCATCATCAGGTAGGCGCTGACCTCGGTGACCAGGGCCTTGTTGCGGCACTGGCCCACCTTGGCGTAGAGGACGTTCAGGCTGTTGGAGATCAGCTTTTTGTTCATGGTGGGCAGGACGCTGCCGTGGTAGACGTTGTCCTTCATCTTGTCGGGGTTGGGGATGTCGTCGGCCGTCAGGACCGCGCCGGTGCGGTCGGCGCTGCGGCCCAGCAGGTAGTCGCAGGAGACGCCATAGTAATCGGCCACCCGGACGACAAAGTCCAGGCCGCATTCCCGGATGCCTTTTTCGTAGTGGGAGAGCAGCGCCTGGGAGATGTGCAGGTCCTCGGCGGCCTGCTTCTGGGTGATGCCGCGCTCGGTGCGCAGAAGCTTGATGATACGGTTGAATTCCATGAGTGATCCTCCCGGGCCCCCGGATGCCCCGCCTGGCCGCCGGAAAAAGCCCTTTCTTTCCTTTTTACAACAACATGTTGATTATACATAATGGAAAACGACTTGTAAAGGAAAAAATTGACGAGATTTTGCCTGTTTTTTCGTCGTTTTTGTCAAAAGGCTTGCCCTGCCACCAGATATATGATAAACTTGAGCGTAATCCCCGGCTATTTTGTGTTTGCGCCCGAAAAAAATTTTGGGCCCAGGATGAAAGAGGTGCGTTTTTTGCATGAAGACCTTTAAGCTGCATCTGATCCGCCACGGCCTGACCGCCGGCAATCTGGACGGACGGTACATCGGCGGCGGGACCGACCTGCCCCTGTGCGACGAGGGCCGGGCCCAGCTGGCCGAATTACAGGCGCGGTTCGAGTACCCGGCGGTGGACACCGTCTTTTCCTCCCCGATGCTGCGGGCGGTCGAGACGGCGAACATCCTCTTCCCCGGGGCGGCCCACCAGTTCACCGTCCACGACCTGCGGGAGGCCCACTTTGGCGTGTTCGAGGACCGGCCGGTCAAGGAGCTGGTCAAGGACCCCGACTTTTCCAGGTGGATCACCCCCGGCTCCGGCTTCACCCCGGCGGGGGCCGAACCGACCGCCGACTTCCACCGCCGCTGCGGCGAGTCGCTGCTCAAGCTGTTCGAGTATATGATCCGGATGGACGTCACCGAGGCGGCCTGCGTCACCCATGGCGGGGTGATCGTCAGTATGCTGGCCCAGCACGCCCTGCCCAGCCGCCGCCCCGAGCAGTGGATGGCCGACCCCGGCTGCGGCTACACCGTCCAGACCGACGTCCAGCTCTGGATGCGGGACAAGATGGTGGAAGCCATCGACATCGTCCCCTTCGGCTACGCCGACACCCTGCGCGGCCAGGCCGAGACCGAAAACAACGAAGCGTATCAGTAAGAACGAACACAAAAACGCCGTCCGGCAAAGATCCGGGCGGCGTTTGCATTTTAGTTGGCGCTGATCTCGGCGCCGGCGCTGTCCCGCAGGACCACCTCCTGGCCGGCGACGCTGCCCATCAGGGCGATGTAGCTCGAGCCGGGGCGGATATCCAGGGCGGTGCCGTCCGAGTTGTAGATGGCGAGGGTGGAGTCGACGCCGGGCATCCAGAGGATGCTCCAGACCGAGCCGCCGCTCAGGTAGACCCCCGCGCCCATGGTCAGGTCGTACCCCCAGGAGTAGCCGTCGTCCCGGCGGGAGGGGGCGCTGTAGAGGATGAGGAGGTTATCGAAGCCGGCCTGCGCGCCGGTGTTGGCGTCGGTCTGGGGGGCGCCGTCGGCCCGGGCCATCAGATAGTGGCCGGTCCCCGCATCGTAGGTGAAGCTGGTGGAGGCGTCGGCCGAGAAGATGACCTCGACCGAAGAAGCCCCCTCCTTGCCGCCGGCGGGCTCCCCAAAGGGGAGGAGGGGCGGCAGGCGGACGCCGGCGTCCGGGTCCGCTTCATCGTCATCGGAGAGGGAGGCCGCGGCGGCAGCCTGCGGCGCGAGGGAAACGCCGGCGCTTTCGGCCAGCGGGGTCAGGGCCGCGCCGCTGGTGGTCCAGCTGATCTGGTCGGGCTGCCCCCACACCCCCTCGTAGCTGAAGCCCTTGACCCCCAGGCTGAGGGCGTCGAGGGGCAGGATCTGATAGAAGTCCAGGAAGTTGGCCGCATAGACGCTGGCCCCCCGCTGGACCGGGATGGCCTGCTGACAGATCAGCAGCTGGAGATAGAGGTCCCGCGCCTGGGCCACCGGGCCGGTCTTGGGCACGGCTTCGAGGGAGGGGTAGACCAGGCAGAGGCTGGTGGCGCTGTCCCCCTCGGTGAGGGCCTCCAGGACCACCGACGCCTCCCCGATGCCCCACTGCCGCTCGGCGTCCATCCCATTGTGGACAAAGACCGCGGCGGGGCGCTGATCGGGCCAGCGGGCAAGCTCGCCGGTGAGGGGGTCGAGGGCGGCTTCCCGCGCCGAGGCGTCGTCGGTCTGCGGCCCCAGAGAGAGGCAGCCGGTCAGAGCCAGCGCCGTCAAAAGGGCTGTCAGGGCCAGAGTGAGCTTTTTCATGGCGTATTCCTTCCGATAGCAGAGCGGGTATCAGGCGTTGAAGGCAAAGGCCTCCCGTTCGTCCTCGTCCACGATGGCCAGATAGGTGCGCCCGCGGTTGAGGGTCACCGGCTGGCCGTTGTCAGACACCTCCAGAGGCAGGTCGGGCGCGGGCTTCACCCACTGGCAGGGCCGCACCCGTCCCCGGGTGAAGAGGAAGGCTTCGCCTCCGGCGATATACTGGACCTGCTGGACGTCCCCCGAGTCGCCGGGATAAGCGGCGATGGGGGCAAAGCAGACCAGCAGGTTCTCAAAGGCCAGCTGCCGGCCGTTCAGTTCGTCCACCGCCGGCTCGAAATGGCCGGTCCGGGCGCTGTACATCTCCATCCGATAGGCCCTGTCGGCCTCGTCGTAGCGGAAGGCGGACTGGTACTTGGCCGAGTGCCGGACGGTCACCTGCCGGGCGTCGGCGCAGTCCGGGAGCAGAAGGTCCTCGCCGGTGCGGTAATCGGCAAAGGGGAAGAAGGTAGTGTCGTAATCGTAGACAAGGCCGATGCCGGCGTTTTCGGCGGCCAGCCGGATCTCGGGCCCCGAGGTGAACTCGGTGTGCTCGTAGGCCACCACCCCGCCGCGGGGGTCCCGATGGGCCACCTGGGGGTAGGTGGGGGTGTTGAAGTAACTTTTGCCGCCGATGTTCAGGCCGGAGTAGTCCCACTGGCTGACGTACTGGGTGCAGAAAACGCTCTCGCCGTCGTGGTAGTAAAGGCCCTGCCAGGGCATGATGAGCTGCAGAAACTGGTCGCGGCCCGACCGCAGCGGCCCCACCTCGGGGATGGCGTCGACGTCGCTGTAGAGGGCGCAGAGCCGGCTGATGTTGCCCTCGACCTTGGACTCGATCAGGATCGACGCCGCCGACAGGCCCCGCTGGGGCCGGGCGTTCTGGCGGGCGCTGTTGCAGATGTTGTTGACCATCACCCCGATGATCCGCCCGCGGCCCTGCTTGGCCTCGCCGGTCAGGGGGTCGGCGTCGTACGGCGGCAGGGGAGGGGCGCTGCTGGCGGCCGGCGCGGACGAAGCCGCCGGCGGCGCCGAGGCTGCGCCGGAAGAGGCGGCGGCCTCCTCCTGACCGAACAGCTTTTGCAGCCAGTCGAGCAGGCTGCCCTGCGCGCTGGCCCCCATCAGGGCGAGCGCGGCGGCGACGGCTCCCGAGCAGCGCAGCATCAGGCGGCGGGTGATCTTCATAGGTACATCTCTCCTTTGCGATGGGATGGGACGGGACCAAAGCCCCGGTGTTTCACAAAAAAGCAGTCTGTGCGCGCCGGCACATTCTGTACCTTTCATTGTAACTATTTTGTAGCACTTTGTAAAGAGGAAGTTCCTGCTGAGAAGTGTCCAATCGAACAGTTAAAGAAAATCAAAAAGAGAGAAGTGTATATGTGTCCCTGGATGAAGTGCTCGATATCTTGATTTGGCAAGGCCAAAACGATTATAAGCCCGGACAAAAACGGCTACTACGGCTTGAAGATTCTCTAATTTTCTTGGAAAACATCTGCTCCGCCGCGCCAATGTCGGAATATAATGGCGCAAGTCGGCATTGACGCCTTCTACCGTGAAGGTATCTTTTTGTTATGAATATTGAAGATATGCTTTCCCGGATAAACAACATCCAGATAACCGACATAACCGTCTGTGCAGTATCTCTCGGCATCGGGAGCGGTATCCACCATGCACTGGATCGTCTGAGAAGTTTTATCTCTGCTGACCGCGTGACCTATGATCTGCCGGGGCTCACGGCTGACCATTGTCATAATATAAATGTTCTCTCGTGTTTCTGTCTGAGGTTTGAATTCGAGAAACCAGTAAAGTTCGTCTAATTCCGCCGTGCTGTAAGACTTGTTCAGAACCTCGTTTTGCCCATTGTTCTTTCTGGAAGCTAAGGTTCTTTCTTCTGCGTCTCTTTTTTTATCCAGTTGGTCACATTTGATTTGTTCATCCCCAGAATTTTCCCGACTCCACGGGCACTGACACCACCATAGTACATTTTGATTGCCAGTTCTCTGGTTTCTTCCGGGTAGGCGTGTTGCTTCGGGTCGATCGTATAGACTATGCCGCACTCCTTACACTTGCAGCGTTGGCTTCCCGATGGATTACGTCCTACTTTGATTTGGTTCGCGGTTTTTCCGCATTTGGGGCATCTTTTCCATGCCTCTTCTGTCGCTTTTCTCATGTCTCTTATTATATCATAACATTTTTATTTTGGACACTCCCCCCATTCCCGCTCCACTGCGGGAGATTCTGCTGGACACGCCGCACCTGTCTGCGTCCATCGTGACAGCCGCGGACGGCGGACCTATGACCCGCAGTGCCTTTGCCAAAATGTGGGCTAAGGTCACGCGGGCGGTGTCTTTCCACCTTACCCCACATATGTTGCGCCATACCTATGCAACAACCCTCTATCATGCCGGCGTCGATCTGCGCACCGCACAGCGGCTGCTGGGACATTCCAGCATTCAGATGACGGCCGATATTTACACCCATCTGGAGGCCGAGGACGCCCTTTCCGCCGCTGGCCAGATCGACCAGTACCTGGCATCGCTCCCGGTGTCCGAAGGCAAAAGTAGTCAAAAAGTAGTCAACTTCGGCTGAGCGAACAAAAAGAAAGCGCGTAGCCTGTACTTTCATACAGCACTACGCGCTTTTTCTGGTGCACCTCCAGGGACTCGAACCCTGGGCCCACTGATTAAGAGTCAGTTGCTCTACCAACTGAGCTAGAGGTGCATATGGTGACCCGTACCGGAATCGAACCGATGTTAAAGGCGTGAGAGGCCTCTGTCTTAACCGCTTGACCAACGGGCCATATAAACCATCAGACTGCGGTTTCAACAACCTGATGGATGAGAGACGCCGGCATCTACCTATTTTCACAGGCCGTGTCCAGCCAACTATCTTCGGCACAAGTGAGCTTAACTTCTGTGTTCGGAATGGGAACAGGTGGGACCTCA
>DXHQ01000010.1 GCA_019113345.1 Candidatus Faecalibacterium intestinigallinarum | reverse complement strand
TTTTTGGATGATAAATGGAAAAATTTGCATTGTATATGTGACGAAAATGTGTTATAATTCAAGACAGAGAATTTCTGTTTGGCTTCGTCCGGGAAGGTATACCTTTCCGGATTTATTTTTCCGGTTTTTGGCCGCCCACCTTGCCGGACGCAAAAAAGACGCCGCAAACCGTGCAGGTCTGCGGCGTCTTTTGTTTACATTTTGTAATCAGCGATGGCTCTTATACAGCAGGCTGTGCTTATAGGCGATAGCTTTCTGGATGCGGGCGGCCTCGTCGGGGCCGGCCAGCTGGCGCACCAGCTCCAGGCCGAAGGGGATGGCGCCGCCCAGGCCGTAGCTGGTGGTGATGTTGCCGTCCACCACCACCTCCTGATCCAGCACTTCGGCGCCGGCCAGTTTGTCCTGGAAGGCGGCGTGGGCGGTGGCCTTGCAGCCTTCCAGCAGGCCCAGGTCGGCCAGGATGCTGGGGGCGGCGCAGATGGCGGCCACCTTCTTGCCGGCGGCGGCCATCGCCTTGACCGCGCCGGTCACGGCGGGGTTGGCGGCCAGGTTGGGGGTGCCCGGGATGCCGCCCGGCAGGACCACCAGGTCGACGTCGCTGAAGTCGACCTCGCCGGCCATGGCGTCGGCGGTGATGGTCACCTTATGGCTGCCGGTGACGGTCAGGCTGTCGGCGGCCGACGCCACCGTCACCTCCACCTTGGCCCGGCGGAGAAGGTCGACGACCAGAAGGGCCTCGCATTCCTCGGTGCCCTCGGCGAAAAAGACAACTGCTTTGCTCATGAGACGGTTACCTCCCTTTATGATTCGGCTGCGCCGGCGTCCGGCCGGCCTTCCTCCACGAATTGCCGCAGGATGCTGTCCGGGTTGCACAGCACCCGGTTGACCCGGCTGATGATGGCGCTCGACGCGCCGGTCCGCTCGCGGATATCGGTGTAGATGCGCTTATCCGCCAGCATTTCGGCGATGTCATAGCGCTGCTCCATCGCGCTCAGCTCGGAATAGCTGCACACGTCCTGGAAAAAGCGGTAGCACTGTTCCGGCGTTTCGAGCTTGAGGATGGCCTGGTACAGGCCGGACTTCCCGGTCGGATGATCTTTTGCCATGATACTGCTCCTCACTGTTTCGATGCAATTCAATGCTTTAGTGTAAGTGTAAACCAAACGGCAGAAAAAAGCAACCACAATTTATGAAGAGTGTGCGAAAAATCAGAGAAATTTTTCCACCGGCGTCAGGTCCATCCGGATGCCGCCCACATCGGCCGGTTCGGGCGCGCCGGGACGGTAGCCCCGCTCCTTGAAAAAGGCCAGCACCGGCAGGGCTTTGGTGTGCACCTCGGCCCGGACGCGGCCCTTGCCGTCGCTGCGGGCCAGCCGCTCGCAGGAGGCCAGGATGTCCCGGCCCAGGGCCTTGCCCCGGTAGGCGGGCTTGAGGTAGAGGTGCAGCAGGTGGAGGGCGGTGTTTTCCATCTTCCAGGCAAAATACCCCACCGGCTTGCCCCCCAGCAGGACCACGAAGTAGTTGGCTCCCTCGTCGATGTCGGCCTCGATGGCGTCGGCGCTCTGCAGCGTTTCGACCAGGGCGGCCAGCTGCTTGGGCGGGTAGAATTTCTGGTAGCACTCAGGCCACACTTCGGCGGCCAGCTCGGCGGTCAGGTGGATATACTTGGCCTTGGCGACCAGCTTGTAATCAGGCTTCATAGCGTTCCTTTCAGGTGAGTGTTATCGGATGTCCAGTCCCAGCAGGCGGGCCAGTCCGGCGGCCTGGATGGGGTCGACGATGGCGCCCCGCAGTTCCCGCAGCGTCTCGCCGGCGGTCAGGCCGTCGATGCGGCAGCGGCGCAGGTCCAGCCCCCGCAGGCTGGTCCCGGTCACGCTCGCCCCCGACAGGTCGACCTCTTCAAGCAGGAGGCGGTTCCAGCGCAGGCCGGTCAGGTTGGCCCCCGTCAGACTGCTGCCGGCGAGGCGGACCGATTCCAGCCCCGCGCCGTCCAGACGCAGGCCGTCCAGGCGGCAGCCGTCGCAGGCAAAGTCCCGGATGCCCGCCCCCGAGAGGCTGCAGCCCAGGGCCTTGACCCCTTCCCAGCGGCAGCGCAGCAGGCTGCCGTCATACCACTGCGCCCCCGACAGGTCGCACCGGCGGAGCAGGCAGTCGGTGAAAGCCGCCCGCCGCAGCCCGGCCCCGGTCAGGCGGCAGTCCTCCAGGACGCACCCGGCAAGGGTCAGGCCGTCCAGCGCTTCGCCGGACAGGTCGGCGCCGTGCAGCAGCAGGCCGCGCCCTTCCTCCTCGGCCCCGGCCAGGGCATAGAGCCGCGCGGCGGCCTCGGGGCCCTCCAGACGTTCCAGCCCCGCGCCGTCCGCCGCCATCCCCGGCGGGGCGGGCAGATTCGTCCTGCGGGCCATTACACCCGGACCACGTAGTCCGCCTTGCGGGGCGCGGCCAGCTTGGGCGCGGCGGCGGGGTAGCCCAGGATGCAGAAGGCCACCCCTTCCCATTCGCCCTCGATCCCCCACTTTTTGAGCAGGACCTTGCCCTCCTCCGAGGCGAACATCTCGCGGGCCCGGTTGATCCAGCAGCTGCCCAGCCCCAGGCTGGCGGCCGCATTCATCAGGTTGCCCATCACCAGACTGCCGTCCTGCTGGGCGGTGGGACGGTTTGCGTCGGCCAGCACCAGCAGGTAGGTGGGCGCACCGTACATCGGGTCGCTGCCCTCCCGGCCCATGACGGCGGCGTTCATCCGGGACAGTTCGGCCCGGGCGGCCGCATCCTGAATCACCACGATCCTGGGGCTCTGCAGGCCCATGGCGGTGGGGGCGTAGGTGCCGGCTTCCAGCACGGCGGCCAGCTCGGCCTCGGTGATCTGGTCGGGCTTATAGGCGCGGCAGCTGCGGCGGGTCTTTAAGGTTTCGAGCGTTTCGTTGGTCATCATACGGGCATACCTCCTTTTTTATTCAGTATACCGCACCGCGCCCAAGAAAGCAATCAATCCCCTTGTTCATTCTCCTCGTCCCGGCCGGACGGCATGTACGTCCGCAAACGAAAAGGAGCCCGGCTGCTTTGGCCGCAGCGGCTCCTTCGTACATGACAGGATTTTGGGGCGGTTTACTGCTCCGCTTTCTTGCCGCGGCGGCTGGCCGTATCCTGAAAGCGGAAATATTCCGGGTGATAGTGGGAGACGGTATACTCAAACAAAATGCCGTCTGCGTTGAACGCCTGGTTGGACACCACGGCCAGGCAGTCATAGCTGCCCATATCGAGGTAGAGGCGGTCGGCAGGGGAGGCGTGTTCCACCGTGATGGTCCGCTTGCTGGTCATGATCTGGATGTCCAGCTCCCGCTCCAGATAGGCGTAGATCGACTGCTCGGCCGCCTCCGGGGTCAGCGTCGTGACCACCGACCGCAGGAAATAGCTGACCTCCAGCACCATGGCCCGCCCGTCGATGATCCGCACCCGTTCGACGTGGTAGACGTCCGCTCCAGGCGGGAAGCCGCTGGCCGCCGCAAGGGCGCCGTCGGTCTGGGTCATGGAAAAATGGACCACCTTGGTCTGGTAATCGGTCCGGCAGCGTCGGGCCGTCTCGCAGAAGCTCTCCATTCTGCCCAGCGTGAAGGGGGTCCGGGCTGCGGGGCGGTAGAGCACACGCACCCCCTTGCCCTGAATGGCCTGGACATAGCCCGCCTCGATCAGGCCTGCAAGCGCCCGGCGCACCGTATTGCGGGAGCAGCCGTATACCGCCACCAACGTATTCTCGGAGGGGACGAGGGACTGGTAGGGGTACTCGCCCGATTCGATCCTGTACTTGAGATCACGATAGATATCACCGAATTTGGAACGGGGCATAAAAGCCTTCCTCTCTGCTGCCTGCTTGCAGCCCCGGCGGGCGGGCCCGCCGGCCCGGCGTAGGAACATGGATGTGGAACGGGCCAGAAAACCCACTGTTTTTGCTGTTACCAGTTTACAGCAAAAAGTCGCAAAAATCAACCCGTAATTTTGTGCGCCATGCCAAAAAGTGAGAAAAATCTTCATTGGGGCTTGACTTGTGTGCACAGGTGTGCTATATATAATTTTTACATTCTTGTATAAACAAGAATTTAGCGTCACATCTTTTCTCGCTGGCTCGTCCCTTTTATGCAGACCGCATTTCGGTGACGCAGTTACGGAAAACGCGGCCCTGTTTGGGCTATACTGTAACCATGAAAAAACAAAGCGCCCCAACGATCCAAACGGGAGGTAAACGATATGTCTGTTGTCACCATCACAAAAAACAATTTCGCAGCCGAAGTGCTCCAGAGCGACAAGCCCGTCCTGCTGGATTTCTGGGCCAGCTGGTGCGGCCCCTGTCGGATGCTGTCCCCCATTGTGGACCAGGTCGCCGACGAGCGGCCCGACGTCAAGGTGGGCAAGGTCAATGTGGACGAGCAGCCCGACCTGGCGGCTCAGTTCGGCGTCATGAGCATCCCCACCCTGCTGGTCTTCAAAGACGGCAAACTGGTCAACCAGTCGGTGGGCAGCCGCCCCAAAGCCGGCGTCCTGGCCCTGCTGGACGTCTGAGCCCGCACAGAAACAGCAAAACCGCTCCCTTACCGCCGCGGCGGCAGGGGAGCGGTTGGCGTGTCTCCGACACGCTCCAGGGGGGACCCTTTTCTGCCTGCTATGCAGGTCAGAAAACCTTCCCCCCCTGGTATCCCCCTTTTAGACAAAATTTAGCGCAGAACCGCGCGCTCGGCTTTACAGCCTCGCACACTCTCTGCGCTAAATTTCCCTGTATGTGTCCCGACCGTACGCACATGTCGTCCGGCCGGGACTTTTTTGATAATCTGGCCTTCCTCTACCGGCGGCAGGGGAGCGGTCTTTTTATTTCCGCGTCATTCAGACCATATACACATACATGACCAGATAGTGGCAGAAGCTGCCCGCCATCACAAACAGGTGGAAGATCTCGTGCATCCCAAAGTTGGGGTGGCGCTGCTCAAAGGCGGGGTGCTTCCAGGCGTAGATGACGCCGCCCACCGTGTAGAACAGTCCGCCGGCCAGCAGCCAGCCGAAGCAGGGGCCCGAGAGGCAGCGCAGCAGCTGCGGCAGGGCAAAGATGCAGGCCCAGCCCATGGCGATATACAGCACCGCCGACACCCACTTGGGACAGAACACAAAGAACAGCATCAGCACCGCCCCCAGCAGGGTGCAGCCCCAGATCACGCCCAGCAGAACGCCGCCCACCAGTCCCGGCAGGGCCAGCAGGCAGACCGGGGTATAGCTGCCCGCGATCAGGACAAAGATCATGATGTGGTCCAGCTTTTTGAGCAGCGTCTCGTATTTGCTGCCGGGGGCCACGGTATGGTAGGCGGTGCTCGCCGCGTACAGAGCGATCAGGCTGAAGCTGTAGACCGCCATGGCAAAGAACGCCAGCGGCCGGCCGGTCTGCGCGGCCTTGATCAGCAGGGGCACGCTCGCCCCCGCCGACCCCACCGCCCCGATGAAATGGGTGATGGCACTGGCCGGGTCCTTGATATACAGCGTGCGGCGGCGCCCAAAAGCTGCGGTGTTGTTCATGCTTCACGCATCCTTTCCTCTATCTCTATCCAAAAATATGCAAGTTCACAACAATCTGTTTACAGGTTTTTTGATAACCTATTACAGGGTAATATACACCATTATGTCTGCTCTGTCAAGAGGAAAATTCTGCTGTTTTTCGCGGGATCGGTTGTCTGGGCGCCCCTCTCCGTCACAGCGTGCTTGCCAGTTCTTTCGTAGCCCTCTCAGTCACAGCTTGCTTGTGCGTCCCGTGCCACCTCCCCCCGCATTTCCCCCTCCGCCTCGCTGCGCTCGGCACCTCCCCCGCACGCGTGAGAGGTTATAAGGAATGGATTTGAAAAAAGTAACTTTTCAGTTTCTTTTTAAAATCCATACCGCTGAGGCTCCCACGCGTGCGGGGGAGCTGTCAGCGCAGCTGACTGAGGGGGCCAGTGCAAGAGGAGCTGTCAGCGCAGCTGACTGAGGGGGCTCAGGCTTCGCCGGGCTTTTCGCCGGACTGCTGCGCCAGATACT
>DXHQ01000102.1 GCA_019113345.1 Candidatus Faecalibacterium intestinigallinarum | reverse complement strand
CCACGATGTAGTCCAGCGCCGGCTCAAAGCAGGCGCAGGTCTTGCCGGTCACGTCGTTGGTGATCTCGTCCAGGGTGTAGCCGATGGCAATCTTGGTGGCCACCTTGGCGATGGGGTAGCCGGTGGCCTTGGAGGCCAGCGCCGACGAGCGGGAGACGCGGGGGTTGACCTCGATGACCGCGTAGTCGAAGCTGTCCGGCTTGAGGGCAAACTGGCAGTTGCAGCCGCCCTCGATCCCCAGCTCGGTGATGATGTCCAGCGCCGCAGTCCGCAGCATCTGGTATTCGTGGTCGCTCAGGGTCTGGCTGGGGGCCACCACCACCGAGTCGCCGGTGTGGATGCCGACGGGGTCGAGGTTTTCCATGTTGCAGACGGTGATGACGTTGCCCTTGTGGTCCCGCATCACCTCGTACTCGATCTCTTTCCAGCCGGCGATGCACTTTTCCACCAGAATTTGATGGATGGGGGAAAGCCGCAGCCCGTTGGTGCCGATCTCGATCAGCTTGGCCTTGTCCTCGCAGATGCCGCCGCCGGTGCCGCCCATGGTAAAGGCGGGCCGGACGATGACCGGGTAGCCGATCCGGTCGGCGCAGGCCAGCGCGTCCTCCAGCGTCTCCACCACCTCGGAGGGGATGATGGGCTGGTGCAGCTTTTCCATCGTCTCCTTGAACAGCTCGCGGTCCTCGGCCCGGTCGATGGTCTCGGGCTTGCAGGCCAGCAGCCGGATGCCGGTGCGGTCCAGATAGCCGCTGCGGGCCAGCTCCATGGACAGGTTCAGGCCCATCTGGCCGCCCAGGTTGGGCAGCACCGAGTCGGGCTTTTCGATGTCCAGGATCCGCTCCACCACCTCGAGGGTCATGGGCTCGATGTAGACGTGGTCGGCCACGTCGGGGTCGGTCATGATGGTGGCGGGGTTGGAGTTGAGCAGGACCGTCTCGATCCCCTCCGCCTTGAGGGCCCGGCAGGCCTGGGTGCCCGAATAGTCGAACTCGGCCGCCTGGCCGATGATGATCGGCCCCGAGCCGATGACCAGCACCTTTTTGATTCTGGGGTCCTTGGGCATATCAGCGCGCCTCCTTTGCGTTCTTTACGTTGGTCAGGAAGCGGTCGAAGAGGAACTCGGTATCCTTGGGGCCGCCGTTCGCTTCCGGGTGGAACTGGACGGTAAAGCAGTTCCATTTCTTGTACTGGATGCCCTCGCAGGTGCCATCGTTGGCGTTGACCTGCGCGACGGCGCCCATCTCGGGGGGCAGCTGGTCCCCCACCACCGCGTAGCCGTGGTTCTGGCTGGTGATGAAGGTGCGGCCGCTGGCAAAGTCGGTCACCGGCTGGTTGGCGCCGCGGTGGCCGTACTTGAGCTTGGTGGTCTTGGCGCCGGCGGCCAGGGCCGACAGCTGGTGGCCCAGGCAGATGCCGAAAGCGGGCAGGCCCAGCGCAAAAATTTCGCGCAGGTTCTCGATGGCCTCCACCGGCTCGGCGGGGTCGCCGGGGCCGTTGGACAGCATGATGCCGTCCGGCTTCTGGGCGGCCACCTCTTCGGCGGTGGAGAAGGCGGGCATCACCGTCACCTTGCAGCCGCGGCGCACCAGGCACCGCACGATGTTGCGCTTGCAGCCGTAGTCCATCAGGACGATGTGGGGCGCGCCGCCGGGGTTGTGCACCTCGGGCTGCGCGCAGGTCACGGCAGCCACCGCGCCGGTGACGGCGTAGGCCCGCACTTCGTCCAGCAGGGCCTCGGTCTTTTCTTTGTTTTCGGGGTCGGCGGGGTCAAACTCGGTCAGGATGGCGCCGTTCATGACGCCGCTCTCCCGGATGACCCGCGTCAGGTGCCGGGTGTCGATCCCCTCGATGCCGATGATGTTGTGTTTCTTCAAAAAGCTGTCCAGCGTCTCTTCCGAGCGCCAGTTGGACGGGGTCCTGCAGGCCTCCCGGACGATGTAGCCCCGGGCCCACACTTTGCCCGACTCCATGTCCCAGTGGTTCATGCCGTAGTTGCCGATCAGGGGGTAGGTCTGGGTGATGATCTGGCCGTAATAGCTGGGGTCGGTCAGGGTCTCTTCAAAGCCCACCATGCCGGTGGCAAAGACCACCTCGCCCACCGTGACGCCCGCAGCGCCCACCGACTGGCCCGCAAAAACCATCCCGTTTGCCAAAAGAAGATATGCGTTCATTGCGTTCCCTCGTTTATTTCTGCGCAGGCGCTCACAGGGTCTGCTTGGCCTGCTGGCTCATCTTGCGGCTGCCCAGGTGCACCAGGGGCAGCTTGCCCTCCTTGCACAGGGGGCACTCCTCGGGGGCGTAGTTGGGCAGGTCCAGCTTGAGGGCGCTGGCCAGGATGGGGATGGGAGAGGGGGCTTCGGGCTTGGTGCGGTCGACCACGCAGGTGATACCCAGGCAGATGCCGCCGGCCTCTTCGATGGCCCGCTTGGTCTCCAGCGAGGAGATGCCGGTGGTGACCACGTCCTCGGCGATGATGCACTTTTCGCCCGGGTGGATGGCAAAGCGCTTGAGGGTCATCACATTGTCCACCCGCTCGGTGAAGATGGCGCGCAGACCGGTCTGACGGGCCAGCTCGTAGGCGTAGACGATGCCGCCCATGGCGGGCCCGACGATGACGTCGGCGCCCAGCTCCCTGATCTTCTCTGCCACCGGGGCCATCACCTCGGCGCACCGGTCGGGGTACTGCTGCAGATAGGCCATCTGGCAGTAGGCGCTGGAATGCCGGCCCGACGACAGCAGAAAGTGCCCTTCCAGAAAGGCGTCACAGCTCTTCAAAATCTCGATCGCTTCACTCATAGTCGTTCTCCCTTATAGCTCTTTCAAATGTCCAAAAAACGTCTGTCTCACGGTATTGTATCACGCGAGGGCGAAAAATGCAAATCGAATCGAAATATTCTCAAATTCAGGCATATATGCAGTGTCAAGACGCATATTTACCGGGCGCAGCCGCGTATCTCGTCCAGACTGGCCACCCCGTGGGCGTCCATCCAGGCGGCCATCTCGTCCGCGACGGCGCTCATGGCGCGGGGGTTAGCAAAATTGGCCGCCCCCACCTGCACCGCCGCCGCGCCCGCCATGATGAACTCGAGGGCGTCTTTTCCGGTGGCGATGCCGCCCAGGCCCACCACCGGGATGCTGACCGCACCCACCGCCTGCCAGACCATCCGCAGCGCGATGGGCCGCACCGCCGGCCCCGACAGCCCCGCAAAGATGTTGTCAAAGACGGGGCGGCGCTTTTCCAGATCGATGGCGCAGGCCTGGAAGGTGTTGGTCAGGCTGATGGCGTCGGCGCCGGCCGCCTCCACCGCCCTGCACATATCCGGGATGTTTTCGGCCTGGGGGCTGAGCTTGACCATCAGGGGCTTCTGGCAGACGGCGCGGACCATCCGCACCACCTCGCCGGCGGCCTCGGCCTTGACGCCGTAGGCCATGCCCCCCTGCTTGACATTGGGGCAGCTGATGTTCAGCTCGATGATGTCGACGGCGCTCTCGTTCAAAAGGGCCGCCCCCTCGACATATTCTTCCTCGCTGTGGCCGCCCAGATTCGCGATCACGACGGTGCCGTACTGCGCCTTCAGGCTCAGCATCTCGGGCAGCTCCACCTCGATGAAGTGCTGCACGCCGGGGTTCTGCAAGCCGATGCTGTTGATGAGGCCCGAGGGGGTCTCCCACAGCCGCTCGCCCTTGTTGCCGAACTGGCCGTGAAGGGTCAGTCCCTTGCCCGAAATGCCGCCGATCCTGGCAAAATCGGCCAGGTCCTCGTACTCGACGCCGTAGCCCACCGTGCCCGACGCGCCGATGATGGGGCTGTTCATGGTGAAGCCGAGGAGGTTGGTTCTCAGGTCTGCCATCCGAACACCTCCTTGCCCGCAAAGACGGGGCCGTCCTTGCAGACGCTCTTGGCCCCCGAGGCCGTCTCGATGGTGCAGCCCAGGCAGGCTCCGATGCCGCAGGCCATCTTCTTTTCCAGACTGACCAGACAGGGGGTGCCCTTTTCGGCGCAGAGCCGGGCCGCATTCTTCATCATGGGGGTGGGCCCGCAGATCAGCACCATGTCGTAATCCGCCGGGTCGTACAGCTGGGTCGCAAACCCATGGAAGCCCACCCGCCCGCTGTCGGTGGACACCTTGACGATGCCGGCCAGGCCCCGGTACTGCTCCATGCAGTAGGGCTCGTCCCGGAAGCCGAAAAAGACGTCCGGCTTCCGGCCGGCGGCAGCCAGCTCCCGGGCCAGCTGGTAGAGGGGCGCGGTGCCGATGCCGCCGCCCACCAGCGCGATCTTTTCGTACTGCGCCGCAATGGCCGGCACGTCAAAGCCGTTGCCCATCGGGCCGGTCAGCTGCAATGCGTCCCCCTCTTTGAGGGCCGAGAGCTTTTCGGTCCCCTCCCCCACGATCTGGTAGAGGAAGGAGACGGTCAGGGTCTCGGGCTCCCACTTGTGGACGCTGATGGGCCGGGAGAGGAAGGGCGCTTCCCCCGCGCCCCAGCTGCGCAGGGTGAAGAACTGCCCCGCGTGGGGGGCGTGGGCCGGGTCGGGCCAGAGGACCCGCAGCAGCCGGACATCCGACGCCGCGGCGCTCTGACCCAGGACGGTGGCCTTACAGCAGGCTGCACGCATGGGCAATGGCCTCCTTCATGTTGACGCACTCGTTGTAGGCCGCCTCGTCAAAAGCGACGCCCGGCTGCTTTTTGTAGGCCAGCAGGATGCCGCGGCTGGAGTTGACGGTGCCGCCGTTGCCCCGGTTCAGGTACTGGGCGATGTCCTCCGCCTTGCCGCCCTGGGCGCCGTAGCCGGGGATCAGGAAGAAGCTGTCCTGATACCGCGCGCGGATCTCGGCGGCCTCCTCGATGTGGGTGCCGCCGATGACCAGACCGATGGAGGAGTAGCCGTGCTCGCCCATATAGCCCTTGCCCAGCTCGTTCAGCTTGTCGCCCACCAGGTCGTAGACGTGGCGGCCGTCGGCCAGCTTCTCATACTCAAAGTCCTTGGCGCCGCCGTTGGAGGTGCGGCAGAGGACGAACATGCCCTTGCCGGCCTTTTCGGCGTAGGGCAGATAGGGGCTGATGGAATCGAGGCCCATATAGGGGGCCAGGGTGACGAAATCGGCCTCAAAGTCCCCGGTAAAGTGCCCGATGGCGTACATCTCGGCGGTCTTGGCGATGTCGCCCCGCTTGATGTCGGCGATGACCGGCACGCCGGCCGCCCGCACCGCCTTCAGGGTCTCGGCGTAAGCCCGCAGGCCGTCCAGCCCCAGTGCCTCATAATAGGCGATCTGCACCTTGTAGCAGCCGGCCACCGCCTTGGTGGCCTCGATCAGGGCCTTGTTGAACCGGACGACGTTCTCCCCTTTGGACAGGGTCCCGTCCACAAAATCGGCGGGCAGGTAGGAGAAATCGGTGTCCAGGCCGACGCAGACCGGGCCGCGCGCCTCGACTGCCTCGTACAGCTTATCCATGTTGGTCGTCATCGCAAGTTTCCTTTCTTTTTCTCTATCTCAATCCTCGGCCCGGTAGGTCAGCTGGCCGCCCTTGATGGTGGCGCAGACCCGGCCGTACAGCTCGGCCCCGTCGTAGGGGCTGTTCTTGGATTTGGAGTGCAGTTTCTGCCGGTCCACCCGATAGGGGTGTTCGAGGTCGACCAGAACCAGATCGGCGTCGCGGCCGGGCTCCAGCCGGCCCTTGTTCAGCCCCAGGATCTCGGCCGGCCGCTCGCTCATCAGGATGCTCAGCAGCTCGAGGGGCAGCCCTTCGCCGCGGCAGAGCCTGGTGTAGCAGACCCCGAACGCCGTCTCGCTGCCCACCATGCCGGCCGCGCCTTTGGCCTTGTCCTCCTCCGAGTGGGGGGCGTGGTCGGTGGCAATGGCGTCCACCGTCCCGTCCCGGATCCCCTCGATCAGGGCGGCCACGTCGTCGGCGGTGCGGATGGGCGGGTTGACCTTATAGTCGCAGATGTCGTCGGTGAACCACAGATGGTGCGGCGTCACCTCGCAGGTGACCGGCGCGCCCCGCAGTTTGGCGATCCGGACGGCCTCCAAGGCCCCCCGGGTCGAGACGTGGCACATATGCAGCCGGGTCTGGTAGTATTCGCTCAGCCAGCAGTTGCGGATGGTCTCGAGGTCCTCGGCCAGCCGGTAGTCCCAGGGGCTGATCTCCATGTCCTCGGCATGGCTCATGATGGTGATGTCCCGCTGGTGGCAGATGGCAAAGGCCCGCGCCATGACGGCCGTGTCCTGCACCCCGTGCCCGTCCTCGGTGACAAAGCGGACGTTCCCGGGCAGGGTCTTGAGGTGGTCGAGGGTGACGCCGTCAAAATCTTTGGTGATGGAGACGGTCTGGTTTGCATCGCACAGGCCCGCCCGGGCGGCCTCCTCCTCGACCATGGCCGCCCGCGCCGCCGAGGAGCAGACCGGCTTTGTGTTGGGCATCAGGTTGACGAAGGTGTAGCCTCCCGCCGCCGCGGCGGCGCTGCCGGTGGCGATGTCCTCCTTATATTCAAAGCCGGGGGTCCGCCAATGGGTGTGCAGGTCGACAAAGGCGGGCAGGACGGTCAGCCCGCCGGCGTCCAGGACCGGCTCGTCGGGGCCGGCCAGGGCCGCAAGCCCCCGGCCCACCGCCTGGATGGCGCCGCCGTTGAGATAAAGCTCGACCGCCTCACCGCGGGCGTTGACTGCGTTTTGGATGAGCATGGCGTTTCCTCCTTTGGCCAGCCGCGCCGCCGGCGCAGGGCCGGGCGCGGGCAAAAAAAAACTTTTCCCAAAAAAGGGAAAAGTTCAGCTTTCAGAAACGGGGAACAGACCGGCTGCGAAAAAACCGGCGGCAAAGCACATCTTCAGCTTTTCAAGCGCGTGCGCGCACAGCATGGCACAGTTCCCCTTTCGCATGGTCTTGCAGGTATTTTATCATAGAAGCGCAAAAAGTGTCAATGGCATATCGGCGTTTCTTTGTGAAAAGTCGGGCCGCCGTCCCTGTAAATTTTTAGTAAAGCTCACAAAAATTTTGTCCGCAGCCCCCTCCCCGCCCCCTTCCGGGCCGAAAAAGCCCCTGTGCGCTGTACTTTATCCGCCTCCTGTGTTAAAATAGGAGCGGAAAGTATAAAAGCACCGCAAAACCAGCAAAGGGGGAATCCGCCCATGGGCTTACTCGACGACGCCCGCAACATCCAGCGCAAAGACCCGGCCGCCCGCACCGTGCTCGAGGTCATTCTGCTCTACCCGGGCTTTCACATTCTGGTCAACCACCGCATCGCCCACTGGCTCTACCAGCGGGGGCACTTTTTCCTGGCCCGGTGGGTCAGCCAGCGGGGCCGCCACAAAACCGGCATTGAGATCCACCCCGGCGCCACCATCGGCAAGCGGCTGTTCATCGACCACGGCATGGGCATCGTCTTTGGCGAGACCACCGAGATCGGCGACAACTGCACCATCTACCACGGCGTCACCCTGGGCGGCACCGGCAAGGACACCGGCAAGCGCCATCCCACCCTGGGCGACAACGTCCTGATCGGCGCGGGCACCAAGGTGCTGGGCCCGGTCTACATCGGGGACAACGCCCGAATCGGCGCCGGCAGCGTGGTGCTGAAAAACCTGCCCGCCAACTGCACCGCGGTGGGCGTGCCGGCCGAGGTGGTGCGGATCAACAACAAGGCCGTCAACCCCGCCGACGACCTCGACCAGCAGGACCTGCCCGATATCGTGGCCCAGCGGATCACCGCCCTCGACCAGCGGGTCAGCCAGCTGGAAAAGTCCGCCCAGGGCGACACGCCCCCCACCCACGACCAGGTCGCCGCCCGCGCCAGCAGCCTGCTGCAGCCCGGGACGGACGAGGAAGGGTGAGCGCTCTTTACCAAGCGCAAAAAGGGGGTTGCACCATGAGCTGCTTTTTTTGCAAGGGCGAGATGAAGCCCGACACCACCATCCACACCGTACAGCTGGCCAACTGCATCGTCGTGATCAAAAACGTTCCCTGCCTTCGGTGTGCGCAGTGCGGGGAGACCGTCTTTTCCGCCGAGACCATCGAGAAGATCGAGCATATCCTGCGCCTGGCGGAGCAGGCTCTGGCCGAGATCACCGTCGTCAACTTCCCCGACTGCGCCGCCTGACGCCTTGCTGTCTAAAAACACACAAAAATCCGGGACCTTTCTGAGCGGAAACGCTTGCAAAGGTCCCGGATTGTTTTCTCTTCCCGACAGGGATCGCCCTCAAAGGCAGGTCTTACTCGTACAGCGGGAACCGCCGGGTCAGCTCAAGCACCCGGGCGGCGATGTCCTCTTTCTGCTCGTCGAAGTTCCAGATGCAGTCGGCGATGCAGCCTGCGATCACCTTCATCTCCGCTTCGCCCATCCCGCGGGTGGTGACAGCGGGGGTGCCCAGACGGACGCCCGAGGTGACAAAGGGGCTGCGGGTCTCGCCGGGGACGGTGTTCTTGTTGGCGGTGATGTGCACCGCGTCGAGACGGGCTTCCAGCTCCTTGCCAGTGCAGGCTTCCTCCCGCAGGTCGACCAGCATCAGGTGGTTGTCGGTGCCGCCCGACACCAGCTTGACGCCGCGCGCCTGCAGCGCGTCGGCCAGCACCTGGGCGTTCTCCACGATTTTATGCGCATACGCCTTGAACTCCGGCTTGAGAGCCTCGCCGAAGCAGACCGCCTTGCCGGCGATGACGTGCTCGAGGGGGCCGCCCTGGGTGCCGGGGAAGACCGCCGAGTTGATCCGCTTGGCCAGCACGGCGTTGTTGGTCAGGATCAGGCCGCCGCGTGGACCGCGCAGGGTCTTGTGGGTGGTGGTGGTCACCACGTCGGCATAGGGCACCGGGCTCTGATGAGCGCCGCCCGCCACCAGACCGGCGATGTGGGCCATGTCCACCATCAGATACGCGCCGTAGCCGTGGGCGATCTCGGCCAGCCGCGCAAAGTCGATGGCGCGGGGGTAGGCCGACGCGCCGGCCACCAGCAGCTTGGGCCGGGTCTTTTTGACCGCCTTTTCCACCTCGTTGTAGTCGATGCGGCCGTCCTCGCCGACGCCGTAGGAGACAAAGCGGTAGTTCTTGCCCGACATATTCACCGGCGAGCCGTGGGTCAGATGGCCGCCCTGCGACAGGTCCATCCCCATGACGGTGTCGCCCAGCTCCAGCAGGGCGAAGTAGACCGCGAGGTTGGCCTGTGCGCCCGAGTGGGGCTGCACGTTGGCGTACTTCGCGCCGAACAGCTCGCAGGCGCGGCGGATGGCGATGTTCTCCACCTCGTCGACGTAGACGCAGCCGCCGTAGTACCGCTTGCCGGGCAGGCCCTCGGCGTACTTGTTGGTCAGCACGCTGCCCATCGCGGCCATCACCGCCGGCGAGACGATGTTCTCGCTGGCGATCAGCTCGATGTTCTCCCGCTGGCGGGTCAGCTCCCGGCCCATGGCCGCGCCCACTTCCGGGTCGACGCTGTTCACCAGCCCGATGGTGTCCATCATTTCCTTGTACATGGCAAATACCCCTCTCTTGTTGTAAAATCAGTCGTTCGCCGCTGTCGGTTCAACAGTTTACACTATGATAGCAGAACCCGCCCGTTTTTGCAAGGGATACATCTGTTTTTTCGGTCGAAACAGGCAGGCAAAAGGCCGCCCCTCCAGGCGGAGAGGCGGCTTTCATAAAACCCTCAGCAAATTTTCGAGATCATCTGAACCATCGGCTGCGCGCCGTCCGCCAGGCGTGAAATCTCGCTGAAGCCATTTTCTTTGTAAAATTGGATCAAATTATCCTCTTCCCGGCATTCGATCATGACATACCTGCCGCCGACCGCTTCCGCCGCAGTGGAGATAACGTCTCTTGCACATTCGATCAGTTTTTTGCCCGGCAGGCTGTCCGCAGGAACGGCGGAATTTCTTGCCAGCTGGCCGATCAGATAACACGGGAAATCACGGATCGGCCTGCCCTTGATTTTAGCATTGAAGCCATCGAGCTCTTTTCTTGTGCGGTTGGAGACGCCATCCGCGACGGTCAGCACTTTCAGCGCCAGCGATATGTAGCCATACACCGCCAGTCCGGCAGCATCCTGTGCTGTCAGCTCGTTTTCATCGAATATCAAATACGTTCTTGATTTTGACAGCCGCTCAAATTCGGTTGCTCTGTTGTGCAGAAAATGTTCGATGTCGGAATCTTTTTCACACGAAAAGGAAGACAAGAGCTTTTCCAGCCTCTTGTCTTCCTCCAGTTCACCCATCAGGTCTTTGAGCGGGATAAGCACTGCCTGAATAGCCGTAGGCTTCTCTCCCTTTCCTGCGCTGTATATGGATGGTCAGAGAAGGGCGTTTTCGGCGCGTCCTTCGCCATTACGTCCATCAGCTTCTTGACCGATTCCGGGTCAGTAATCTCGATTTTCCGTTCAAATGTACTGGTCGCCATAAACAGGCCCTCCTTTCCTTTTCTTTAGTTTGATTGTACCATATCGTATGAAGATTGTCAATCCTGCGTCAAAAAAGCCGCCCCTCCAGGCGGAGAGGCGGCTGTGAACTAGTTTGTTTTAGTTGCTGTCCTTGTGCTTGCGGGCTTCCAGCGCGATGATGGCGTCGCGGCGGGACAGGTTGATCCGGCCCTGCTGGTCGATGTCGGTCACCTTGACGACGATGGCGTCGCCGACAGCGACCACGTCCTCCACCCGCTCGACACGCTTGGTGTCCAGCTTGGAGATGTGGACCAGGCCCTCCTTGCCGGGGGCGATCTCGACAAAGGCGCCGAAGTTCATCAGGCGGGTGACCTTGCCCTTGTAGATGGCGCCGATCTCGGGGTCCTCCACAATGGTCTTGATGGTGAAGATGGCCCGCTTGGCGTCCTCCTGGTCGATGGCCGAGACAAAGACGTGGCCGTCCTCCTGCACGTCGATCTTGCAGTTGCAGTTGGCGCAGATCTCCTGGATCACCTTGCCGCCCTTGCCGATGACGTCCTTGATCTTGTCGGTGGGGATGACGATGCTGAACATCTTGGGGGCCCAGCGGCTCAGCTCGTGGCGCGGCTCGGCGATGACCGGCTTGATGATCTCGTCCAGGATATACAGGCGGCCCTTGCGGCACTTTTCAAAGGCGTCGGCGATGATGTCGTAGGTCAGGCCGTCGATCTTGATGTCCATCTGGATGGCGGTGATGCCCTTGCGGGTGCCGCCCACCTTGAAGTCCATGTCGCCGTGGAAGTCCTCGACGCCCTGGATGTCCAGCATGGTCATCCAGCGGTCGCCCTCGGTGATCAGGCCGCAGCTGATGCCGGCCACCGGGGCCTTGATGGGCACGCCGGCGTCCATCAGGGCCAGGGTGGAGCCGCAGATGGAAGCCTGGGAGGTCGAGCCGTTGGAGCTCAGCACCTCGGAGACGCAGCGGATGGTGTAGGGGAAGTCCTCCATCGAGGGCAGCACCGGCACCAGAGCGCGCTCGGCCAGCGCGCCATGGCCGATCTCGCGGCGGCCGGGGCTGCGGGGGGCGCGGGCCTCGCCCACCGAGTAGGGCGGGAAGTTATAGTGATGGATATACCGCTTGGTCTGCTCGTCGGTCAGATCGTCCATCAGCTGGCTGTCCTTGGTGCCGCCCAGGGTGCAGGTGGTCAGCACCTGGGTCTGCCCGCGGGTGAACATACCCGAGCCGTGCACCCGGGGCAGGATGCCCACCTCGGCGGCCAGCGGCCGGATCTCGTTGATGCCGCGGCCGTCCACCCGCTTGCCCTCGTCCAGCAGCCAGCGCCGGACGATCTGCTTCTGCATCTTGTAGCTGATCAGGTCGAGGTCGGCGTCGGTCAGGTCGGGGTACTCCTCGGCGATGTCGTTCAGGATGGGCAGCAGCGCGGCGTCCCGGACGTTCTTGTCGTCGGTATCCATGGCAGCCTTGAAGCGGTCGAGGTACTTGTCGCGGACGGCGTGGAAGATATCCATGTCGATGCCGGCGGTCTGGAACTGCACCTTGGGCTTGCCGCGCTCGGCGACGATGCCGTTGATGAAGGCGATGACCTTCTTGATCTCGACGTGGGCGGTCTTGATGGCCTCGAGCATGGTGTCCTCGTCCACCTCGTTGGCACCGGCCTCGATCATGACGATCTTGTCCATGGTGCCGGCGACGGTCAGGGCCAGATCGCTGACCCGGCGCTGCTCATAGGTGGGGTTGAGGACGATCTCGCCGTCCACCAGACCCACCTGCACGCCGCCGATGGGGCCGTTCCAGGGGATCTCGGAGACAGCCGTCACCAGCGATGCGCCGATCATGCCGGCGATCTCGGGGCTGCAGTCGGGGTCCAGGCTCATGACGGTCATGGTGATGCAGACGTCGTTGCGCATCTCCTTGGGGAAGAGGGGGCGCATGGGCCGGTCGACCACGCGGCTGGTCAGGACCGCCCGCTCGCCGGGACGGCCCTCGCGGCGCATAAAGCTGCCGGGGATCCGGCCGGCGGCGTAGAGCTTCTCCTCATACTCGACGCTCAGGGGGAAGAAGTCGACGCCCTCGCGGGGCTTGGGGCTCATGGTGACGTTGCACAGCACCACCGTCTCGCCGTAGCGGATCAGGGCGCTGGCGTTGGACAGCCCGCACACCTTGCCCATCTCAGCCTTGAAGGGGCGGCCTGCCAGTTCCATCTCGTAGACCTTGTAATGGGGGAAGGTCTCTTTGCGGGAGCCGAATTCGATTGCCATTTGTTACCTCCTAGTTCAGCGGACGTCTGCACGCCCGTATATCTCCAAGGCCGGCCGCCGCGGGCTATAGCAATAAACCCAGCGCCCGAAGCTTCAGGCGTTCGGTTTACTGCTGCAACACGCAGCGGCGGCCT
>DXHQ01000101.1 GCA_019113345.1 Candidatus Faecalibacterium intestinigallinarum | reverse complement strand
TGAACGCCGGCAACATCCTCAAGCCCGCCCTCTCCCGCGGGGAGATCCAGGTGATCGGCGCCACCACTTTCTCGGAGTACCGCAAGTATATCGAGAAGGACCAGGCCCTGGAGCGCCGGTTCCAGCCGGTGCGGGTGGAAGAGCCCAGCATCGCCGACACCATCGCCGTGATGAACGGCATCAAACGCTATTACGAGGCCTACCACCACGTCCAGGTGCCGGCCGGCGTGGTCCAGGCGGCGGTGACCCTGTCCGAGCGGTACATCACCGACCGCTACCTGCCCGACAAGGCCATCGACCTGCTGGACGAGGCCTGCGCCAGCTGCAACCTGGCCCACCCCGAAATTTCGGCCTACCTTGAAGCGCAGAAAGAGCTGGACGCCCTGCGCCGGGAGGAAGCCGAGATGGAAAACGCCAGCGCCAACGAGGCCATCGACTACGAGGCGGTGGCCGAGCGCAAGACCCGCATCGCCCAGCTGGAAGCCGAGCTGCCGGCCAAGCAGGCCGCCGCCGGCGAGATCGAAGTCTCGATGGACGACCTGGCCCGGGTGATCGAGCTGTGGACCGGCATCCCGGCCGTCAAGATTCGGGAGACCGAGTTTGTCCGGCTGGCCGGCCTCGAGGACGAGCTGAAAAAGAAGGTGATCGGCCAGGACGAGGCGGTCCGCCTGGTGGCCCAGGCCGTCAAGCGCAGCCGCGCCGACCTGGCCGGCCGCCGCCGTCCGGCCAGCTTCATCTTTGTGGGCCCCACCGGCGTGGGCAAGACCGAGCTGGTCAAGCAGCTGGCGGGGCAGCTGTTCAGCGGGCCCGACCCCCTGATCCGGCTGGACATGAGCGAGTATATGGAGAAGTACGCCGTCAGCCGGATGATCGGCTCGCCCCCGGGCTACGTCGGCTATGAGGAGGCCGGCCAGCTGACCGAGAAGGTCCGCTGCCGCCCCTACAGCGTGGTGCTGTTCGACGAGATCGAAAAGGCCCACCCCGACGTGCTGAACATCCTTTTGCAGATTCTGGACGAGGGCAAGATCAACGACGCCCAGGGCCGGACGGTGGATTTTTCCAACACCGTCATCTGCATGACCTCCAACGCCGGCTCGTCCGAGCAGGGGACGGGGGGCCTCGGCTTCAACCGCAGCGCCGAGGAGCGCTCCTCCGACAAGGCCATGAAGGCGCTGCGCCAGTTCCTGCGGCCCGAGTTCCTGGGCCGTGTGGACGAGGTGGTGGTCTTTAAGCCCCTCAGCGGCGAGACCCTCGAGAAGATCGCCGCCCTCATGCTGGAGGAGTACCGCCCCGGCATGGAGGCCAAGGGCATCGCCTACAGCTACACCCCGGCGGCTCTCAAGGCGCTGACCGCCCAGTGTGAAGGCGGCAAGTCGGGCGCGCGCGACCTGCGCCGGATCATCCGCAAGGCGGTGGAGGACGAGGCCGCCTCCCGCATCATCGACGGCAAACTTGCCGCCGGCGGCAGCCTGACGGTGGACGCCGAGGACGGCAAGGTCGTCTTGCGGTAAACACAAGCAAACAAAAACTGCTCCTTCCTTCGGCAGACGCCGGAAGAAGGGGCAGTTTTTGCTTGCAGGCTTCCGGGAAAAAATTCTTTTTTGGGCAGATTATGCAAAAGCTGGAAATTCCCATAAGGCACGCATAAAGCGCCTGCGAAAGCGGGCGCTTTGTGCACTCCTCTCAGCCACAGGGCGCTTGCGCGAAGCGCCTGAGAGGGGAGCCTCGTCCTCGCCGCTTTGTGCAGTGACAAAGAAGGTCACAGAAAAAGCCCGCAGGGCATCTCCCCTGCGGGCGGTATAGGGCAAACAGTTATGCCAAGAAAGTAAACCAGACAAAGGCAGCGGCTACAGCCAGCATCATCACGATCAGTGCGCCGTTGGCAAAGCCTTTGCTGACCGGATAGTCCGAGTTCTCAAACAGGATCATCCGGCGCAGGTCGTCTCTTGTCTCTTTGCTGACCGGGCCGTAGAGGTACTGCCAGGCCCCGTCAAAGCCATTCAAAAGCAGCAGGTCGTAAGCCATACGGGCTATGATGAAAGCTGAAAAGCCAAAAACAAAAATCCAAACATCGAACCATAACCCCAGCGGCTCCAAGGTCACCCGCAATTTGTGAACTGGTGAAGAGGAGATGGTGCTGATACAGACCAATGTCGCTATAAAATGATTAAACAGCGGGCCTCTCTGCTTGAAAAATTCCACTTTATTTGCCTCTCTTTTGTTTAACCACCTACAGATTGAAAATAGTCAACATCTCGTGCTATTTGATTATAGAAACTGTCATATTGCTCAAAATACTGATGGTAGCAATGTGTATAATAGCGGTTATCAAACGAAAACCGTACTTCATATGTGACAATATTTATTTTAATGTGCTCACAACCTGTCGAAACTCACCTTCTGTCAAACGTGAAGAAGAGGAATCATTCAGCGGCCGCTGGCTATATAGTTGTACTACAAGTTCGTTATACTGCCGCAGTGCTTTATTGTATATACACGATTTTTACATATTTTTAGCATGGTTATGTACTGTTTGCACAAAACCCCCGTCCATACAGCGGACGGGGGCTTTGCTGTGTACGGTTTCTGTTACGAGGCGGCGCTGTCTGCGCCGCGGTAGATGCCGAAGGTGTTGTCGGGCGGGGGCATCTCGACGCGGGAGGCGCGGCGGTCGACCGCCAGCACC
>DXHQ01000100.1 GCA_019113345.1 Candidatus Faecalibacterium intestinigallinarum | reverse complement strand
GAATTTCCGAGATTTTACAAGAAATCCGCAAAGGTGACGTGCAATTGTGTTATCATAGGGAAGGGAAAATTGGAAGGAGCGTGACACCCGTATGTATAACAAAAAGACCATCGAGGATATCAACGTTTCCGGCAAGAAGGTTCTCGTGCGCTGCGACTTCAACGTGCCGCTCGACGCCGATAAGAACATCACGGACGAAACGCGCATCAACGCCGCCCTGCCCACCATCCGTTATCTGCTGGATAAGGGCGCGGCTGTAATCCTGTGCTCCCACCTGGGCCGCCCGAAGGGCGAATTCAACATGAAATATTCTCTCGCGCCGGTGGCCAAGCGCCTGAGCGAGAAGCTGGGCTTTGAAGTGAAGCTCGCCAGCGACGTGATCGGCGAAAGCGCCAAGAAGCTCGCGGCGGAAGTGAAGCCGGGCGAAGCCATCCTGCTGGAGAACCTGCGCTTCCACGCCGAAGAAGAAAAGAACGATCCCGCCTTCGCGAAGGAGCTCGCCTCCATGGCGGATGTGTTTGTGAACGACGCGTTCGGCACCGCGCACCGCGCGCACGCCTCCACCGAGGGCGTGACCCACTACCTCCCCTCCGTGGCCGGTTACCTCATCGGCAAGGAACTGGACGTGATGGGCAAGGCGCTCACCAACCCGGTACGCCCGTTCGTGGCCATCCTGGGCGGCGCGAAGGTCAAGGACAAGATCGGCGTCATCACCAACCTGATCGATAAGGTTGACGCGCTGCTCATCGGCGGCGGCATGGCCTACACCTTCATCAAGGCGCAGGGCTATGAGATCGGCCAGAGCCTGTGCGACGACTCCAAGATCGACTACTGCAAGGAGATGATGGAGAAGGCCAAGGCCAACGGCGTCAAGCTGCTGCTGCCCGTCGACACCGTCTGCGTCAAGGCTTTCCCCGACCCCATCGACGCTCCGGTCGAGACCGCTGTCTACCCCGTCACCAATATGCCCGCCGACATGGAGGGCTGCGACATCGGCCCCGAGACCATGAAGCTGTTTGCCGACGCCGTCAAGGGCTCCAAGACCGTGGTCTGGAACGGCCCCATGGGCGTGTTTGAGAACCCGACCCTGGCCGCCGGCACCCTGGCTGTGGCCAAGGCGATGGCTGAGAGCGAGGCTACCACCGTCATCGGCGGCGGCGACAGCGCGGCAGCCGTCCAGCAGATGGGCCTGGGCGACAAGATGACCCACATCTCCACCGGCGGCGGCGCTTCCCTCGAGTACCTCGAAGGCAAGGAGCTGCCCGGCATCGCGGTCATTCAGAACGCATAAAAGCCACTTCTCACAAACGTTGTGATGGGTGCGGCGGCGGCACGCCGCCGTGCCCTTTTTATTGGGAAACGATAAGGAGCGTGTATTACCATGGATAAAGCAAAGCGCAAGGCCGTCATCGCCGGCAACTGGAAGATGAACAAGACCGCCACCGAGGCCGCCGCCCTGATCGACGAGCTGATCCCCGCCGTCAAGGACGCCTCCTGCGAGGTGGTCATCTGCACCCCCTACACCGACCTGGTCACCGCCGTGGCCAAGACCAAGGGCACCAACATCCACGTCGGCGCCGAGAACGTCCACTTCGAGAAGTCGGGCGCCTACACCGGCGAGATCAGCGCCGATATGCTGGTGGACCTGGGGGTCGAGTATGTCATCGTCGGCCACTCCGAGCGCCGTCAGTACTTCGCCGAGACCGACCAGACCGTCAACAAGCGGGCCCTGGCCGCTCTGAACGCCGGCCTCAAGGCCATCATCTGCGTGGGCGAGAGCCTGCAGCAGCGCGAGGAGGGCGTCACCGAGGAGCTGGTCCGGATGCAGACCAAGATCGCCCTGCGGGACGTCACCGCCGAGCAGATGGCCAACGTCATCATCGCCTACGAGCCGGTCTGGGCCATCGGCACCGGCAAGACCGCCACCGCCGACCAGGCCGAGGAGGTCTGCGCCCAGATCCGCAAGGTGATCGGCGAGCTGTACGGCGAGGCCGTGGCCGAGGCCACCACCATCCAGTACGGCGGCAGCATGAACGCCAAGAACTGCGAGGAGCTGGTGAGCAAGAAGGACGTCGACGGCGGCCTGATCGGCGGCGCGTCTCTCAAGGCGCCCGACTTCGCGGTCATCGTCAACGCAGCTTCCAACGGGTAAAGTCTTTTAGGGGGAACCCATTTCTGCCTGCTTCGCAGGTCAGAAATTCTTTCCCCCTAATATCCCCCTAGGGACAAAATTTCCCGGCGAACCGCGCACTCGCTACGCTCGTACACTCTCGCCGCTCAATTTCCCTGTATGTATCCCGGCCGTCCGCACATGTCAGCCGGCCGGGATTCTTTTGAAACATCGAAACCAAGGAGTTTATACACTATGGCAAAGAAACCCATGATGCTCTGCATCCTTGACGGCTTCGGCTGGGTGCCGGACGAGACGTATGGCAACGCCATCGTCGCCGCCAAGACCCCCTATCTCGACCACCTGTTCGCCACCTGCCCCCACGTCACCATCGGCGCGTCGGGGATGAGCGTCGGCCTGCCCGACGGCCAGATGGGCAACTCGGAGGTCGGCCACACCAACATCGGCGCCGGCCGCATCGTCTACCAGCAGCTGACCCTCATCACCAAGTCCATCATGGACGGCGAGATGCAGAAGAACGACGTCCTGGTCCGCAACATGAAGGCGGCCATCGACGCCGGCAAGGCCATCCACTTTATGGGCCTGATGGGCACCGGCGGCGTGCACAGCCACGAGGAGCACCTGTTCGGCCTGCTGGATATGGCCAAGGCCCTGGGCGCCAAAGACGTCTATATCCACGCCATCATGGACGGCCGTGACACCGACCCCCACGACGGCGAGCACTTCCTGCAGAACGTCCAGAACAAGCTGGACGAGATCGGCATCGGCAAGATCGCCACCGTCACCGGCCGCTACTACGCGATGGACCGCGACAAGAACTGGGACCGCGAGGAGAAGGCCTACGCCGCCTTTGTCTACAACGAGGGCGAGCGCGCCGACGGCTGGAAGGAGTGCATCGAGCGCAGCTACGCCAACGGCGTCACCGACGAGTTCGTCGTGCCCTGCATCACCTGCGAGGGCGGCCGTGTGACCGAGGGCGACACCGTCGTCTTTATCAACTTCCGCCCCGACCGCGCCCGCCAGATGACCCGCATCTTTGTGGACGACGACTTCAACGGCTTTGAGCGCCGGTACGGCCGCTTCCCCGTCCACTATGTCTGCATGACCGAGTACGACGCCACCATGCCCAACTGCGAGGTGGCCTACCCGCCCGTCGACCTGAACAACGTCATGGGCGAGTATATCTCCAACCTCGGCATGACCCAGCTGCGGATCGCCGAGACCGAGAAGTACGCCCACGTCACCTTCTTCTTCAACGGCGGCCGCGAGGAGCCCTTCGCCGGCGAGGACCGCTGCGTCATCCCCAGCCCCAAGGTGGCCACCTACGACCTCAAGCCCGAGATGAGCGCCCCCGAAGTGGCCGAGGAGTGCGTCAAGCGGATCGAGAGCGGCAAGTACGACGTCATCATCCTCAACTTCGCCAACTGCGATATGGTCGGCCACACCGGTGTCTTTGACGCCGCCGTCAAGGCGGTCGAGGCCGTCGACCAGTGCGCCGGCAAGGTGATCGACGCGGTGCTGGCTGCCGGCGGCAAGGTCATCCTGACCGCCGACCACGGCAACGCCGACAAGATGAAGAACGAGGACGGCACCCCCTTCACCGCCCACACCACCAACCCCGTGCCCTGTGTGGTCATCGGCGCCGGCAACGACTTCACCCTCCGCGAGGGCGGCGTCCTGTCCGACCTGGTGCCCACCATGTTCGAGCTGATGGGCGTGCCCCAGCCCAAGGAAATGACCGGCAAGAGCCTGATCGTCCGCGGGTAAGGTAAAGACCCTGACCCCCAGATAAAAACGCAAAAGAAAGGCCCCGCAGGCCGTGTCGTTGGACATGACTTGCGGGGTCTTGTTTTGCGCTTTGGACTGGCGCGGGATTACGGGCGCTGAGACTCGTATTCCTTGCGGTAGCCTTCCAGCTCCTTCTGATTGCCGTAGACGAAGTGCCCGTTGGCGATCTCCTGCCACAGGGGCTTGTCCACACTGTAATCATGGATGGACGGGTCGTAGACCAGCAGCTGCTTTTTCTTCTCCAGGCCGGGATCGGGGATGGGCACGGCCGACAGCAGGGCTTTGGTGTAGGGGTGCAGGGGATGGCGGAAGAGCTCTTCCGTCTCGGCCAGCTCCACGATACGGCCCTTGCTGATGACGGCGATGCGGTCCGAGATGAACCGGACGACCGACAGGTCGTGTGCGATGAAGAGGTAAGTCAGCCCGCGGGAAGCCTTGAGGTTGTTCAGCAGGTTGAGCACCTGGGCGCGGATGGAAACATCCAGCGCCGAGATGGGCTCGTCCGCCACAATGAACTCCGGCTCCATGATCAGGGCCCGGGCGATGCCGATGCGCTGCCGCTGACCGCCCGAGAACTCGTGCGGGAAGCGGGAGGCGAACTCCGGCAGCAGTCCGACCTCGTGCAGGGCCGCCATGACCTTTTCGTGCAGGTCGTGCTGGTCCTTGTAGAGGTGGAAGTTGAGCAGGCCCTCGGCGATGATATACTCGACCTTGGCGCGCTCGTTCAGGGACGCCATGGGGTCCTGGAAGATCATCTGGCACTTGCGGATGACCTCCTGGTCCAGCTCTTTGGAGATCCTGCCGTTGATCTTGCGGCCCTTGAACAGGATCTCGCCGCCCGAAGTGGGGTTGATGCGGGTGATGGCGCGGCCGATGGTGGTCTTGCCGGAGCCCGACTCGCCCACCAGGGAGAAGGTCTCGCCCTTGTAGATGTCAAAGTTGACGTGGTCGACGGCCACGAACTTCTTGCGCCCCGAGCCGAAGGAGATCTGGAGGTCCTTGAGTTCAATGAGCTTTTCTCTTTCAGCCATTGGCGTGGTCCTCCATCATTTTCTTGCGCAGGTTCTGGATGGAGTGCGGGCGCTCCACTTTGGGCGCGCGCGGGTCCAGATACCAGGTCTTGGCGGCGTGGGTGGGCGAAACATCAAAGAAGGGCGGCTCCTTGACAAAGTCGATGGCCAGGGCCTTCTTGTTGCGGGGGGCAAAGGCGTCGCCGTGGATCTCGTTGAAGAGGTTGGGGGGCGTGCCGTCGATGGTGGGCAGCTGCTCGCCCTTGACGCCCAGCTGCGGCAGAGCCTGCAGCAGCGCCCAGGTGTAGGGGTGCCAGGCATCGTAGAAGATCTCCTCGACGGTGCCGTACTCGACGATCTGGCCGGCGTACATGACGGCCACCCGGTCGGCCACATTGGCCACAACACCCAGGTCGTGGGTGATGTAGATGACCGACATGCCCTGCTCCTTCTGCAATTCACGGATCAGCTGCAGGATCTGGGCCTGGATGGTGACGTCCAGAGCGGTGGTGGGCTCGTCGCAGATCAGCACCTGCGGCTTGCAGGCCGCCGCGATGGCGATGACCACGCGCTGGCGCATACCGCCCGAGAACTCGTGCGGGAACTGCTCGTACCGGCGCGCGGGGTCGGGGATGCCGACCTTGCCCAGCATCTCGATGGCGGCCTTCTTGGCGGCGTCGCCCTTCAGGCCCTGGTGCAGTTCGATGCTCTCCTGAATCTGCTTGCCGATCTTCTTCAGCGGGTTCAGGCTGGTCATCGGGTCCTGCATGACCATCGAGATCTTTTTGCCGCGCACGCCCAGCCAGTCCTTTTCGGTGAACTTGGCCATGTCGCGGCCCTCGTACATGATGCTGCCGCCGGTGATCTTGCCGTTGACGTCCAGCATACCGACAAAGGTCTTGGTAAAGACCGACTTGCCGGAACCCGACTCGCCCACGATGGCCAGCGTCTCGCCCTCGAACAGGTCGAGGGAGCACTTGCGGATGGCTTTCAGGGTCTTACCGCGCAGGCTGAACTGGATCTCCACGTCGCGGGCAGAGATGATCGCTTTTTTATCCATCTTCTATCTCTCCTTAAACGTGATTGCGCGGGTCGGCCGCGTCCGAGAAAGCGTTGCCCATGATATAGAACGCGATCGAAATGATGGACACGATGGACGCGGGGAAGATCAGCAGGTACGGGTAGTCCAGGAAGAAGCCGCGCACCTTGGACAGCAGCAGGCCCAGCGACGGGGTCTCGATGCCCAGGCCCAGGCCCAAGTAGGACAGGGTAGACTCCAGGTTGATGGTGGCGGGGATGCTCTGCGCCATGCGCAGGATGATGACCGACACCAGATACGGCAGAATGTTCTTGGACAGAACCCGCCACAGCGGGGTGCCCAGGCACCGGGAAGCGAGGTTGTACTCGCGGTCGCGGTACATGAACACCATGTTGCGGACACGGCGCGCCATGGGCAGCCAGCCGATGGCAACCATCGATATGGCCATAATGGTAAAGCTCTGACCAACGATCAGGGCGATCAGGGTCATATAGATGATATAGGGGATACTGTCGAACAGGTTGTAGATCTCGGTGAAGAGACGGTCCAGCGAGCGGACGTAGCCCCAGACCAGGCCGAAGATGACGCCCACGATGCTCTCGCCGACGGCGACGATCAGGGCCAGACGGATGGACACCTGGGTGGCGTACCACACCTGGCACCAGTAGTCGCGGCCGAGGTTGTCGGTGCCGAACCAGTACTCCCCGTTCGGCTTTTTGAAGGCCAGGGAGGAGTCGGTGACCAGGGTGGCGTAATCGTACTTGGCGATGGCCAGCGCGATGAAGGAGAAGATGACCAGCGCCAGGAACAGGACGAGGAAAAAGACCGCGGCCTTATTCTTCGAAAAGTTCTTGAGCACCGAGCCCCAGTACGAATAGTTGGAGTAGCCGATTCGCTCGGCCTCTTCGGGCGAATAGTCGACGACGTAAAACAGTTCGTCGTCCTTCTTGCCCGCAAAATCCGATGCTTTGGCCATTACCGGCTGCCTCCTTTCCCGGAGATGGTGATGCGCGGGTCAGCGATCATCATCAGAAGGTCGCCGAGGAAGATGCCCACGATGCTCAGCGCGGCGTAGAACATGACCAGAGTCTGCACGACGCTGGTGTCGTACCGCTTGATGGCGTCGGTCAGCAGGGGGCCCATGCCGGGCACCGAGTAGAACTGCTCGACCAGCAGCGAGCCGCTGATGGTCAAAAGCAGCGCCTGCGGAATGAACTGGACCATGGGCACCAGCGCGTTGCGCAGCACGTGCCGGAACATGATCTGGCTGTAGCTCAGGCCCTTGACCTTGGCCAGCTTGATATAGTCGCGGGTCATCTCGTCCACCATATACCGGCGCATCCACAGCGCGTAGCTGGCGATGGACGCCAGCGACAGACTGACGATGGGCAGCACGCTGGACATGCCCACGTTGCGCGACGAATACAGGGACGGAAAGCCCAGATACTTGGAGCCAAACACCAGCACCAGCGAGTAGATGACCAGGGAGGGCACCGCGTTGACGATGACGGTGTAGACGGTGCCGATCCAGTCGATCACTTTATCCTTGAAGGAAGCCTGTGCGATGCCCAGCAGCAGGCCGGCCACCAGCGAAATGCCGATGGAGATCACGCCCAGCCGGAGGGAAACACCCATCTTGCTGCCAATGACCCGGGTGACAGCGATGCCGCTTTGAATTCTCCGCGAGGTACCGAAGTCCAGGTGGAGCAACTGCCCATAAAAGCGGATCAGCTGTTCGCCGATGGGGTCGAGAAGGCCGGCAGCTTCCAGTGCCGCTTCTTTCTGCTCCGGGGTGAACTTCATCAACTGATCTTCAGTGAAGTAGTAGTCCGTGGGCAGCATCCGCATCAGAAGGAAGGTGACGGTGACAGCGATCAGGATGGTGATAAGCGACTGCAGCAGCCGCTTAGCGGTGTATTTCAGCATTAAGCCTGCATGGCGGCTTCATAAGCAGCCGCAAACTCTTCATACTGCTCCGTGGTATAGGCGTCCTCGGAGGTCTCCCAGTCAACGTACTTGTAGTTGCAGATGCCGTACATGGCGTTGATCTTGGAGTAATCGTTGGCGTGGGTCAGGGTCCACGACACTTCGTAGTTGGCGGGGCAGGTCAGCACGTTCTCCAGGAAGTAGGCCTCGGCCTCGGCAAAAGCGTCGTAGCGGGCGTTGATGTCGTCCACGATGTCGCTGGCGGTGTGGACCATCTCCTCGTACTTCTGGTAGATGGAGATCAGGTCAGCCTGCCAGTCGGCGGGGCCTTCCTCGTAGACGTTGGAGATGAAGCTGTAGTTGTGGCTGTAGTAAGCGTTGGCGTCGGTCAGAGTCTCCTGGCCCAGGAAGTTGATGGGATCGCCGAAGTCAGCGCCCCAGCCGTTGACGACAAAGCTGTGGCGGTGTGCGTTGACGACCTCCTGGGTCTGGCTGGAGACGAACTCGCCGATATCCAGCACGATGAAGTCATCGCCGAAGCTGTCGGAGAAGCACTGCTGCAGGACGGTGGCGTTGTCCAGAGCGGCCGAAGCGCCAGACTGGATGAAGTACAGGGCGTGGACGGGGAAAGTGACGCCGACGGCGCTCAGCTCTTCCATGGCCTGTGCCTTCAGGGCGCTGATGTCCTGATCGCGCAGACGGACCATGGTCTCGCCGTCGAAAGCGCCCAGGCCCATCTTCTCACGGACCAGCTCGGTGTATTCCTTGCCGTCGGAGTTGTAGCAGACGCCGGGCATGGTGTAGAAGTCGTTCTCGCACTTCAGGGGGTTGATCATGTTGGTGCGGGCCAGCCAGGGAGTCAGGTTGAGGCCGCGGTAGAAGCACTGACGGAAGGCGGTGTTGGCGATGGCCTTGTTCCAGTTGTCGTCGGGGTTGCCGTCGTCGTCGAACTTCTGGTAGTTGAAGTGCATCTGATAGCTGTACTTGTTGGGACGCTTCTCGCACAGCTGGTTGTTGTACTCGTTCGAGGGATCGCTGGTGATGGTGGTCAGGGTGGACTCGCCCAGGGTGAACTCATCCAGCTCGCGGTTCTGGTACAGCTGGTAAGCCATGGTGGTGTCGACCAGGATCAGGATGGTCATGCGCTCGAAGCGGCTGTGGTCGTCGGCGCCGTACCAGTTGGGGTTGGGGATATAGCTCTTGGTGTTCTGGTTGATATACTCCTCGATCAGGTAGGGGCCGCAGTACCACATCTCGGCGTAGGTGGCGGCGCGGAAGCCGTCGATGCCCAGAGTGTTGATCAGCTCCTCGGAAGCGGGGTAGAAGCTGGCGTAGCCCGCGACGGTGTCGAAGTAGGGGCAGGGAGCGGTGCAGGTAAAGACCAGGGTGTAATCGTCCGGAGCCTCAACGCCGACGCCGTGGTCCAGCATATCCTGATAGGTCAGGTTGGCGGCAGCGTCGCCCTGCTCGACGGTGTAGTCGTAGTACTCCTGGGCGCCCAGAAGGGTCTGGGTGGGCATGGAGGTGTTGTTGGCCTCGTTCTTGTACTGGTTCAGGACCCACTCCAGGCCGACCAGGAAGTCCTTGGAGGTGATGTGGCCGGTGACGGTGCCGTTGACGTCGCACCAGTCGACGTCGTCACGCAGATGGAAGGTCCAGACCGAGGCGTCCTCGTTGTGCTCCCAGCTGGAAGCGATGGCGGCGACGGGCTTGCCGTAGCAGTCGGCGCTCAGCAGGCCGTCCCAGAGGTTGGTGATGACGTTGAAGTCGGAAGCGTTCTGGCTGTACAGGACGTTCCAGCTCTCCAGCTCACGGTTGCCGCTCTCATACCAGATATACTCGGTCAGAGGCTTGCCGCCGTTGCTGGCAGCGGGGGCGGAAGCGCCGCCGGAAGTGGCGGTGCTGCCGGTGCTGGAGCTGCCGCCGCCGCAGGCAGCCAGCAGGCCGGCTGCGCCCACGGCGCCAGCGCCCTTCAGAAACGAGCGGCGGCTGATTTCAAAGTTAGCGTTCATGTGTTTGTATCCTCCCTGTTATTCTTCGTGTCACGGCAAGAGTTGCAGATTTTGCCTGTTCCTATTTCTGCGGCGGTGTCTGGCCGGTGAATACAAAAAGGCCCAAATACAGACCTCAGCGTCTGTATTTGGGCACGCCCGGGCCCCGCCGCAGAATCCTTAACACACGTGTATTTTACCATCATAAAGTACAGATGTCAAGAAAGCCGCCCTCCAACTTGTGCCCATAATTGCCGCCGGAGGCCGAAAAACGGTGAAAAAAGAGTGAAAAGTTGAAGAACTTTCATCTTGCGGCTGCAAAAGAAGCAAAACTTGCGTGTGTACCGGCGCGCCATCTGTACGCCATATGCGGACGCGGGCAAACGGCGGCTATCTTTTTGCGGGAAAACGTGGTAGAATACTAAAAATGCTGCCCTCTCAGTCTCGCCGCCCCCCTCAGTCAGCTGCGCTGACAGCCCCTCTTGCGCTTAGCCGTTTTTTGCAGCGGGCATGAATGCCCTTGCAAAAATCGGAGCGCTGCGCCACTCACAGCTCCCTGTTTCGTCCGCTGGACGCGGTCGCTGTTCGTGCCCCGCACGCGTGGGAGGCAATAAGGAATGGATTTGGAAATGAAACTTTCAGGTTGCTTTTTCAAAATCCATACCGCTGAAGCCCCCACGCGTGCGGGGGGGCTGCCGCCAAAGGCGGCTGAGGGGGCCGCGTCGCCGGGCACGTCCGGCGGACGAAGCCGCGAAGGCGACCCGCGCTGCAAAAACCGGCTAAGCGCAAGAGGAACTGGCCTGCGGAGCACGACTGAGGGGGCAGCGCGACGAAAAGGGCTAAAGGAGTACCCATGAAAAAACTGCGTTCCATTTACAAACCCGATATGTTCCGCGCCCTGCTGTACAAGACGGTGCGGCGGCTGGCGGTGGCGGCCTGCCTCTGCCTTTTGTGGCAGCGCTTTGTCAGCGACGGGCGCTTTACCATCTGGGAAGCCCCCTGCTTTGCGGTGGGGGCGGCTCTGCTGGGCTGGGCGTGGGTGGCCTACCTGCGTCTGGACGGCATCCGCATCCCCTTTGTGGACAGGCAGAAGGGCCTGTCCGAAGAGCGCGGCGCCCGCAAGCGCCACGCCACCCACTCGATGGCCGATTTCGCGGATGAAAAGATCGTCTCCTTCGACGAGCTCAGCGCCGAGGAAAAGGCCCTGTGCAGTATGCTGTCCAGCCTGATCGTGGGATTGCCCATGACGGCCATCGGCATCGCGGCCAGTATCCTGTAAGGGGGCGGCCATGGCAGACAAGACAAAACGCCTGGTGGTGGGGGTGCTGGCCCACGTCGACTCGGGCAAGACCACCCTCTCGGAGGCGGTGCTCTACCGCGCCGGAGCCATCCGCAAACTGGGCAGGGTGGACCACCGGGACGCCTTTCTCGATACCGACAGCCTGGAGCGGGCGCGGGGCATCACCATTTTTGCCAAACAGGCGCTGTTCAGCCTGGACGGCGCGCAGGTCGCCTGGCTGGACACCCCCGGCCATGTCGACTTTTCGGCCGAGGCCGAGCGGACGGTCCAGGTGCTGGACTATGCGGTGCTGGTCATCAGCGGGCCCGACGGGGTGCAGAGCCACACCGAGACCCTGTGGGCCCTGCTGCGCCGCTGCCGGGTGCCCACCTTTCTCTTTATCAACAAGATGGACCTGCCCGGGCCGGGGCGGGAGGCCATCCTGGAACAGCTGCGCCGCCGCCTCGGCGACGGTTTTGTGGATTTCGGGGCGGACTCTGCCGCCCGGGACGAGGCGCTGGCCCTCTGCGACGAGCGGCTGATGGACGCCTACCTCGCGGGCGAAGCGCTGCCCGACGGGGATATCGTCACCGCCATTGCCCGGCGGCACGTTTTCCCCTGCTGGTTCGGCTCGGCCCTCAAGCTGGAAGGGGTGGACGCCCTGCTGTCCGGCCTCGCCCGCTGGACCCGCCCCGCCCCCGCCGGGGAGCACTTCGGCGCGCGGGTCTTTAAGGTCTCGCAGGACGAGCAGGGAGCCCGCCTGACCTGGCTGCGGGTGACCGGCGGCGTCCTGAAAGTCAAGGACACCCTCGCCGGCGGCCCGGAAGGGGAGGGCTGGTCCGGCAAGGCCGACCAGCTGCGGCTCTACTCGGGGGCCAAATACACCCTGGCAAACGAGGTGTACCCCGGCCAGGTCTGCGCCGTGACGGGGCTTGCCGGCGCAAAGCCGGGCGAGGGCCTCGGGGCCGAGCGGGACGCCGGCGACCCGCTGCTCGAGCCGGTGCTGACCTACCAGGTCCTGCTGCCCGAGGGGGCGGACGTCCACGCCGCCCTGGCCAGCCTCCGCCGCATCGAGGAGGAGGTGCCCGAGCTGCACGTCGTCTGGGACGAGCAGCTGAACCAGATCCACATCCGCTTGATGGGCGAGATCCAGCTGGAGGTGCTGCAAAGCCTGCTGGCCCGCCGGTTCGGGCTGGAAGTATCCTTCGGCGAGGGCGGCATTCTCTATAAGGAGACCATCGCCGAGCCGGTGGAAGGGGTGGGCCACTACGAACCGCTCCGCCACTACGCCGAGGTACACCTGAAACTGGAGCCCCTGCCCCCCGGCAGCGGCCTCCAGTACGACACCGACTGCCGCGAAGAGGTGCTGGCCCGCAACTGGCAGCGGCTGGTCCTCTCCAACCTGGAAGAGAAGGAGCACCGGGGCGTCCTGACCGGCGCCCCCCTCACCGACGTCAAGATCACCCTCATCGCCGGCCGCGCGCACCTCAAGCACACCGAGGGCGGCGACTTCCGGCAGGCGGCCCTCCGCGCGGTGCGGCAGGGCCTGATGATGACCAAGAGCGTCCTGCTCGAACCCTGGTATCACTTCCGCCTCGAGCTGCCGGCAGCCAGCCTCGGCCGGGCCATGAACGATATCCAGCAGCTGGGCGGCTCCTTCGGCCCCGCCGGGCAGGAAGGGGAGACCGCCATCCTCGAAGGCTCGGCCCCGGTCAGCGGGCTGCGGGGCTATCCCCGTCAGCTGGCCGGCTACACCCACGGCCGGGGGAAGATCACCCTCACCCCCGACAGCTACCGCCCCTGCCGCAACGCCGCCGAGATCGTGGCCGCCGCCGGCTACGACCCCGAGGCCGACCTCGACAATTCGCCCGACTCGGTCTTCTGCGCCCACGGAGCGGGCTTTATCGTGCCCTGGAACAAGGTGCGGGAGCATATGCACGTCGAGAGCGGCTGGGGCAAGGCCAAACCCGCCCGCCCCGACGCGGCGGACACCGCCCCCGCCCGGCGGGCGGCGTCCTTCCGGGCCAGCCTTGAAAACGACGCCGAGCTGATGAAAATTTTTGAGCAGACCTACGGCCCCATCAAGCGGGACCCGCTGGCCGCCTTCCGCCCGGTCAAAAGCGAACGGCCCGATTTCGATGCCCGGCAGTGGGCCGTCCTGCCCGAGTACCTGCTGGTGGACGGCTACAACATTATCTTTGCCTGGGAGGACCTTGCCGCTCTGGCCAAAGACAGCCTTGCCGCCGCCCGGCAGAAGCTGATGGACATCCTCTGCAACTACCAGGGCTTCAAACAGTGCGTGCTGATCCTGGTGTTCGACGCCTACCGGGTGCCGGGCAGCCCCGGCACGGTGGAGCAGTACCACAACATCCACGTCGTCTACACCCGCGAGGCCGAGACCGCCGATATGTACATCGAGCGGGTCACCCACGAGATCGGCCGGGAGCGCCGGGTCCGGGTGGCTACCTCGGACGGGATGGAGCAGATCATCATCCTGGGGCACGGGGCGCTGCGGGTCTCGGCCCGGCAGTTCCGGGACGAGGTGGACGAGGTCGAGCGGGAGATCCGCCGGTATATTCAGCAGGAGGAGTAAGCCATGGAACGGCTCGATGAATCGTTTGTCTTTGCCTCGATCCGGCCGCGGGAGCCCGACAGCCACAAGGGCAGCTACGGCCATGTCCTGCTGGCCGCCGGCAGCCGGCGCTACCGCGGCGCGGCGAACCTTGCCGCCGAGGGGGCGCTGCGCGCCGGCGCGGGGATCGTCACCCTGGCCGCCGTCGAGCCGGTGATTGCGGCGGCCGCCGCCCGCCTGCCCGAGTGCTGCCTGCTGCCCTGCCCCGAAGGCCCCGACGGCGGGCTTGGCGCCGCAGCGGCGGACAGCCTGCTGGCCGCCCGGCAGAAGGCCACCGTCCTCCTGATGGGCCCAGGGATGGGCAACACCCCCGACACCCGGGCGCTGGTCCGCGCCCTTGCGGCGGGAGCCGCCTGCACGGTGGTGCTGGACGCCGACGCCCTCAACGCCGCGGCAGCCATGCTGGCGGCAGGGGAGCCCCTGCCCCGCCCGGCTGCGGGGTTTGAGCTGATCCTGACCCCTCACCCCGGCGAGATGGCCCGCCTGACCGGCCTTGCGCCGGCCGAGATCGCGGCCGACCGGCCCGGCGTGGCCGCCCGGTATGCCGAAATGTGGGGCTGCACGGTGGTGCTCAAAGGCCACCACACCCTCATCGCCGCCCCCGACGGCCGGCTGTGGCAGAACACCACCGGCAACGCCGGCCTGGCCCGGGGCGGCAGCGGGGACGTGCTGGCCGGCATGACCGCCGGCCTTGCCGCCTGCGGCCTGCCCGCGCCCGAAGCCGCCGCCTGCGCGGTCTGGCTGCACGGCGCGGCCGCCGACCGCTGCGCCCGCCGCCTCGGCCAGTACGGGATGCTCCCCCACGACCTCCTCGCCGATCTGGGGGCCATCTTTGCAGAAAACTACAGATAAAAAAGGCGTGCCCCGGCGGCACGCCCTTTTTATGCTTTGAAAAAAATTGCAAAAACGCTTGACCCTAACGCAGCGTTATGGTGTATACTTGCCTCACACGGGAGGGATAAAAATGTGGACGGTAAAACAGGTCAGCAGGATCACGGGGGTGAGCGTGCGCACGCTCCATCACTATGACGCCATCGGCCTTTTGAGACCCGCAAAGGTGACCGATGCCGGCTACCGGCTGTATGACGATGCGGCCCTTCGCCGCCTGCAGAATATTTTGCTGTTCCGCGAATTGCAGTTTCCCCTCAGGGAGATCAAGGCCATTTTGGACAGCCCGAATTTTGACCCTGCGGCGGCGCTGGAACAGCAGATTCAGCTGCTGGAGATGCAGCGCCGGCACATCGGGGACCTGATCGCCTTTGCCCGTGCACTACAGCAAAAAGGAGCGAGCATCATGGATTTTAAGTCGTTTGACACCCGTGAGATGGAACAGTACAAAGCAGAGGCCAAAGGCCGCTGGGGCGGCTCCGAAGCCTGGCAGGAATGTGCCCGGAAGGAGGCGGCAGGCGCCGACTTTGCAAAAGGCGGCCGGGAGCTGATGGAACTGCTGGCCGAGTTCGGCGCCCTGCGGCAGCTGGCGCCCGATGCGCCGGCGGTGCAGGAAAAAGCGGCTGCCCTTCAGGCGTTCATCACCGAACACTACTACACCTGCACCAAAGAGATTCTGAACGGTCTGGGGCAGATGTACACGGAGGACGAGCGGTTCCGGCAGAACATCGACTGCGCGGGCGGCGAAGGCACGGCGGCGTTTGTCCGGCGGGCCATCGAAGTCTACTGTGGCAAAGAGTAAGCGAGACGGGAGGGCTGGGCGCCCTCCCGTTTTTTGCGCCGTCCGCTTCCCTTCTGCGGGAAATATGCTATACTAGAGATAACATATCTCACCTGTCTTGGAAAGGGGCGGTCTTATGGTCAGGGCACTGGAAGCCATCATCGCAGAAAGCAAAAACATCGTCTTTTTCGGCGGGGCCGGGGTCAGCACCGAGTCGGGCATCCCGGATTTCCGCAGCGTGGACGGACTGTACCATCAAACGTACGATTACCCGCCCGAGACCATCCTCAGCCATACATTTTGGGAGCAGAACCCCCTCGAATTTTACCGCTTTTACCGCGATAAGATGATCGTCCGGGGGGCAAAGCCCAACGCGGCCCATCTGCGGCTGGCCAAGCTGGAGCGGGAGGGCAGGCTGAAAGCGGTGGTCACCCAGAACATCGACGGGCTGCATCAGGCGGCGGGGTCGAAGACGGTGTACGAGCTGCACGGCAGCATCCTGCGCAACTACTGCGTGGACTGCGGCAAGTTCTACGATGTCGACTTCATCGCAAACAGCACCGGCGTGCCCCGCTGCCCGGTCTGCGGGGGGATCGTCAAGCCGGACGTGGTGCTCTACGAGGAGTGCCTCGACGAGGCCACCATGGCGGGGGCCGTTGCGGCCATCCGCAAAGCGGACACCCTCCTCATCGGCGGCACCAGTCTGGTGGTCTACCCGGCGGCGGGGCTGATCCGCTATTTCCGGGGCAGGCATCTGGTGGTCATCAATATGCAGCCCACCGCCGCCGACCGCTCGGCCGACCTGTGCATCGCAAAGCCCATCGGGCAGGTGCTGAGCGAAGAAGTCTGTCTCGACGACCCCGTTTGACACAAAGCGCCGGTCCCCTCTGGTAGAATAGGCCGTGCAGGCGGCACGCCTGCAGGAAGGGGACAGGAATGAACCATGCTGCAACTGTGTGAACCGGCGGTGCAGGCCCGCCGCCTCTCGGCCGAGGAATTCTGCCTGCTGGCCCGGCGGGAGGCGTCGGGATTTTACCGCCCGCGCAGCGAGGTGCTGCGGATGCTGGCGGCAGGGCAGGCGGCGGGGGTCTGCGGCGCGCGCGGTGAGCCGCTGGCCGCTGTCATCGAGCTGCCGCTGTATGCGAACGTCGAGGCCGCGGGGGCGCTGCGGCGCTTTCTGGGCCGGCAGGGACTGGGCCGGGGGGTCCTGCTGGGGCCTCCGGTGGGGGACAGAGACCTGCTGCCCGCCCTGCTGGGGGCGGTGCTGACGCCGGCAGCCCGCCACGCGGGGGCGGGCCCGCTCTGGGCGGCGCTGGAGGCCACCCCCGAGGCCGAAGAGATGCTGCCCGTCTACTTAGAGGCAGGGCTTGCCCTGCGGGCGGTCCGGCCGCTGAGCGGCCTTGCGCCCTGCTGGCTGTTTGCCCGCGCGCCGCGCGCCGGCCGGGCCGACCCGGTCTGGGTCTCCCTTGCCGACCGGCCGCGGCTGGCCGCCCTGCTGGGGCGGGGCTGGGCCGCCGTCGCCAGCGAGACCACCGCCGGGGGCACGGCCCTGGGCCTCTGCCCGGCGTAATCGAAACGGAAGGATGTACAAATATGAAACTGGTCATTCTCGAAAGCTATGTCATGGAGCCGGGCGACCTGGACTGGTCGGGACTGCGGGCCCTGGTGCCGGACGTCACCGAGTACGTCCGCACCCCCTATGAGCAGATCGCCGAGCGGATCGGAGACGCCGAGCTGGTGGTGCTGAACAAGTGCCGGATGGATGAGGCCATCCTCTCCCGCTGCCCCAACCTGTGCTGGGTGGGGATCATCGCCACCGGCACCGACAACCTTGATCTGGAAGCCTGCCGCCGGCACGGCGTCGCGGTGGCCAACGTCCCGGCCTATTCCACCTACAGCGTGGCCCAGATGGCGTTCAGCCTGCTGCTGACGGTCTGCCAGTGCCCCGAGCGGCAGGACCGCGCCCTGCGGGACGGCTACTGGCAGTTGAACATCCCGGCACAGTACGGCATCCTGCCGCAGGTGGAACTGTACGGCCGCACCTTCGGCGTTTGCGGCTACGGCAACATCGGGCGGCAGACCGCGCGGCTGGCCAAAGCCTTCGGGATGAGGGTGCTGGTCTGGACCCGCACCGTCCGGCCGGAATACGCCGGCGACGGGGTGGAGTTTGTGGATCTCGACACCCTGCTGGACCAAAGCGATGTGGTCAGCCTTCACTGTCCGGCCACCCCCGCCACCCGGGGGCTGATCGGGGCACAGGCCCTCGCCAAAATGAAGCCGGGGGCCGTCCTGCTCAACACCGCCCGAGGCGCGCTGGTGGACGAGAATGCCGTGGCCGCCGCCCTCGAAAGCGGGCGTTTGGGCTGGTACGCGGCCGACGCCTTTGCCGCCGAGCCGCTGCCGGCGGACAGCCCGCTGCGCTGCGCGCCGCACACCCTCCTGACGCCCCATGTGGCCTGGGCCACCGGCGGCGCGCTGAAACGGCTGATGGAGATCACCACCCGTAACCTTTCCACCTTCCTTGCCGGGAAAGGGGAAAACATCGTCAACTGAAAAAAGGCCCCGCCCTGGAAGGGGGCGGGGCCGTTTTGCGTTTACAGGATATAGCTCATGGCGTCGATGTGCTGGGTGCCGGCGTCCTCTTCGGAGCCGGCGTCCTCTGCGGCATCGGGGGTGTTGACGCTGCCCATGCCGTCGGCGACGGCGTTCACCGCGCTGACAAGGGCGGCGGGGCAGGTGATGCTCTTGCAGTCGTAGAAGGCCAGATGGTCGATGACGTCGGCGGGGGTCAGGCTGCCGTCGAGGGTGACGTTGGTGCAGTCCACCAGGGTCAGCCCGTCGGGGAAGGCGTCCAGCAGGCTCTTGTCGACGGTGATGTGCAGCTTGTCGAAGAGGGGCTTGCCGGCCAGATAGTGGACGTCACCGTCCAGGATGGTCTCGGTGACGGCGTCGAGGGCGTCGGCCAGACTCTCGGGCAGGTAGACGTCCCCCTCCACCTGCAGGTATTCCAGGTTGCTCAGGGCCTCGGCGCAGTCCTCGGTCAGCCGCAGATCGCCCAGCACCAGCAGGCTGTCCCCAAAGCGGCGCAGGGCGGCGCCGTTCAGGGTCAGGTCGTCCTGTTCCACCGTGGTCCCGTCCGGGAGGATGACCAGCCGGGTGTCGGGGTCAAAGAGGGGGGCAAGGCTTTCGGCCAGGCTTTCGGTGAGGTAAGCTTCCCGGGCGGCAAAGCGGACCCCTTTGGCGGCCAGCTCTTCGCCGTCGACGGCGTCGTCCACCGCGATCAGCCGCTGGGCGGCCCAGTAGAGCCGGCCCGGCTCGGCCCGCAGGGCAAAGGCCCGGTCGATGACGGCGTTGCTCTTGAGGACCACCGCCCCGTCGGGGTAGGTCTCGATCTTGCCGTTGACGGCGGCCTTGCTGGCCAGGACGGTGGCCAGCGAGTCGGGGCAGAGGACCAGACCGTTGATGCTCAGCCCCATATACTGGCGCAGCGCGTCGCCGGCGTCGGGGGTGATGGTCATGGTGCCGTTGACCACCAGGTACTGCCGGCCGTTGGGGGTGTTGCGCCCGGTGAAGAGGGTCTTGCCGTTGAGGGTGTTGAGGGTGGTCTCGTCGTCCAGGTCGATGGTGTGCATACAGTCCATCTCGATGGGGTAGCGGCTCATCAGCTCCCGGGCGCGGGCGTTGGTCACCGCGATCATGGTGCTGACCTTGATGCTGTCGTACTGACCGAGGGTGGATTCCTGCATTTTGCGCAGGTCGCAGAACATGGTGTCGATCACAAGTTTCTTGCTCATATGATTATTCCTCCTTGAGTGTTTGCTGTAACTGTTTGCGGATGCGGTGCAGCCGGGTGCGGATGGTGGCGGCCGGCTCGCCGGTCAGCCGGGCCAGCTCGGCGGCGGTGTAGCCCTCGTCGTACCGCATGAAAAAGAGAGAGGCGTCCCGCAGGGGGAGCTTGTCAAAGACGGTGGCAAGCTCCACCCCGCCGAGGGCGGCGGAGGCGGTGTCGTCGGCCGGTTCGCCGTCGTCGGGGGGCGGGGCGTACTTTTCCAGCAGCTCCCGCTCCCTGGCGGACCGGCGGGCGGCGTCGCAGAAAAGGTTGTGGGCCGTCTCGAAAAGCCAGGCTTTCTGCTGCGGCCTTGACAGGCCGGCCAGCAGCCCGGCGCGGCTCATCGCCCGGAGAAAGGTCTCCTGCGCGAGGTCCTCGGCGGCAGCCTCGTCCCGCGTCAGCTTGGCGCAGAAGCGAACGAGCTTGTCCCAGAAATCATCGTAGAGCGTTTCCCACACCTGTTTCACCTCCCATCGGCGGCCCGGCCTTTCGTCTTGCCTCCCGGCCGCTTCTGTCCGTTAGACGAACGGGGCGGGCAAAGTGTTTCACCAAAAAAGAAAAATTGGGTGGCGCCCCTCTCAGTCGCGGCCTGCGGCCGTGACTGAGAGGAGAGTACGGGCAATAAAAAACACCGGAAGGCGTATCCTTCCGGCGTAATGTGTTCAGTTCAGGATGCCGCTTGCGGCGATGGCCCGGACGGCCTCGGCGATCCGCTCGGCCGGCATGGTCAGGGCAAAGCGGACGTAGCCCTCGCCCGCGGGGCCAAAGCTGGAGCCGGGGGTGCACAGCACGCCGCTCTTTTCCACCAGGTCCATGCAGAAATCCATGCTGCTGCGGTACTTGGCGGGGATGGGCGCCCAGACGAACATGCTGCCGTGGCTGTCGGGGACCTCCCAGCCGATGGCGCGCAGGCCGCCGCAGAGGGCGTCCCGGCGCTGCTGGTAGACGGCGCACTGCTCCCTGACCATATCGAGGGGGCCGGTCAGGGCGGCGATGGCCGCCTGCTGGACGGGCAGGAACATCCCGAAGTCGATCTGGCCGCGCAGCCGGCGGAAGGCCGCGACGACGTCGGGCCGGCCCACCAGGAAGCTGATCCGCGCGCCGGTGACGTCAAAGCTCTTGGACAGGCTGAAGAACTCGACGCCGACGTCCATCGCGCCGGGGGTGTTGAAAAGGCTGTGCCCCTCCGCGCCGTCAAAGATGATGTCGCTGTAGGCGTTGTCGTGGATGAGCAGGATATCGTACTTTTTGGCAAAGGCGACCAGCTCCTCGTAGAGGGCGGGGGTGCCGACGCTGCCCACGGGGTTGGCGGGCAGGGAGACGATCATATATTTGGCCCGGCGGGCGACCTCCTCGGGGATGTCCTGCACATAGGGCAGAAAGCCGTGCTCCTTGACCAGCGGGTAATAGTAAGGCTCGGCCCCGGCCAGCTTGGCCCCGGCGATAAAGACGGGGTAGCAGGGGTTGGGCAGCAGGACGGTGTCCCCCTCGTCGCACAGGACCATCCCGATGTGGCCGCAGCCCTCCTGGCTGCCGTTGCAGCTGGCCACCTGGTCGGGGGTGATCTTGACCCCGAAGCGCCGCTTGTAGTAGCTGCAGACCGCCCCGAGCATTTCGGGGATGTCCCGCAGGCTGTACTTCCAGTTTTCGGGATCGGCGGCCGCGTCGGTCAGCGCCTTGACGATGTGGGGCGCGGGCGCAAAATCGGGGGTGCCGACGCTGAGGTTGTAGATCGTGCGGCCCTCGGCTTCAAGGGCCACCTTCTTTTCGTTCAGGGCCGCGAAGATCTCGTCCCCGAACAGCTTCATCCGCTTGGAAAATTCCATCCTTACATTCCCTCTCTCTTTTTTGGTTGTGTCCTGCCCATTTTAGCACGTTTCGCGGCGGTTTGCAACAGCCGGCAGGCCCTCAGAAAAGTCCGGCATGACGGCATATGGTCAGGCCGGACAGATCGGAAAAGTTCTGACGCAGGGCTGCGCGCCGAAACGGTGCCCTCCGGAGCGCCCCCGGAGGGATGCTAATCGATCGTGGTCGGCGTCCGGCCGATGCCCAGCACCGAGGTGGAGATCTTGGCCCAGCTGTTGCAGCCGCAGACGCCGTCGGCGGTCAGCCAGTTGCGGCGCTGGTAGCCCTTGAGGGCGTTTTCGGTCAGGACCCCGAACACCCCGTCGATCTTCTCGCCGGTGGGGTAGCCCAGGGCGGAAAGAGCGTCCTGCAGGACCATGACGTAGCAGCCGCGGCTGCCCCGGCGGAGGGTGGGGTAGCCCGAGGTGGTGCCCTCGCAGGACGGCACGCCGTACCGCCGGTCAAAGTGGACCCAGGTGGGGGTGAGGGAGAGGGGCTCGACGTAGCCCCAGGCCCCGCTGCGCAGGGCCGCGTTGAAGATCTCGACCCGGTGGGCGGCGGTGGTGGTCTGCCCCACGTCGAAGGAGACGCCGGCGTAGTGCTGGCTGCGGGTGCCGTGGCCGCCCTCCCAGATGCGGCGGAAGGCGTAGCCGACGTGGATGCCCCGGCCGTACCGGCGGCGGGTCAGGTTCCAGGCCTCCATGGCGGCGGTGGTGGTCCAGAGGGTGGGGCTGCCCGACTCGCCCCGGAACTCCCGCACCAGAAGGGTCTGCTCGGTGCTGTAGGGCATGGCGTCGCTTTCGTTCACATCGGCGTAGGTGTAGACCCGGTCGTCGTAGTTGTCGTAGATCAGCAGGCGGGCCATGGTTCACCCCTCCTCCGGCTGCGGCAGCGGCGCGGCCCCCGGCTCGAGCGCGCCGGTCAGAAGGGCCAGACCCAGCCCCTCGGCGGCGTCCCAGGTGTCGGCGTCCACCGTCCCGGTCACCGGCAGGCCCAAAAACTGCTGCAGGCTGCGGGTGCCGGTCTCGACTTCGTCGGTATAGACCGAGAGCAGCCCGGGGCTGGAGACGGCGTCGTAGTAATAGGCGATGCGGGAGAGCAGGACGGTGTAGTAGAGCACCGCCTCGCCTTCGGCGCCGAGGGCGAGCGGCGCGCCGGGATAAGCCATCCGGTTGACGGTGACCACCGGCCCGGCCAGCCGCAGCCGGTTGGCCTGGGCGTAGAGATTTTCCCAGGTGGCGCGGCCGACTACCCCGTCGGCGGTCAGGCCGGCCAGCCGCTGGTAGGCCCGGACCGCCGCCTCGGTGGAGGAGCCGAACCGCCCGTCGATGGTGACGGCAGGAACGGCGGGGTCGTAGGCGTGCATCAGGTAGAGATAGTACTGCAGCTCCCGCACGGCGCGGCCGCTTGCGCCCCGCCGCAGCACGCCGGGAAACTCGCCGGGGCGGAGGTTTTTGGCCAGCAGGTCGTTGGCAATATCGGTGTAGACCTCCCGGAGCTTGTTCCAGGTGGCGCGGCCGACGACGCCGTCGTCGCTCAGGCCGAAATAGCGCTGGAAAGCCGCCACCGCCCGCCGGGTCGACGGGCCGAATTTGCCGTCCACCGAGGGGTTGTTCAGGGCGGTGTAGACGGTGCGGGCGATCTTGAGCCAGAACTGCACCAGGCGGACGTTCTGGCCCGAAGCGCCCTCCCGCAGGGCGGTGCCGGGGTAGGCGTTGGGGGTGCCGTTGTCCGACTGGATGCTGAAGAACTGGGCGTAGACGGCGTTCCAGGTGGCCTCGCCCACCACGCCGTCCACCGTGAGGCCGTACCGACGCTGGAAAGCCCGGACGGCCGCCGCCGTCCTGCTGCCGAACCGCCCGTCCACCGTCACCGACGGGATGGACGAGACATACTGGCTGATGGTGTTGAGCCAGAACTGCAGCTGTTCCACCGCGCTGCCGCTGCTGCCGGTGCGCAGGGTCCTGCCGCCCCAGGTGCCGTCCGAGAGGCTGCCGGAGGAGGTCTCGCCCTCGCTGGTCAGCTCGGCGAGGTCCTTGACCGAGACGTAGATGTAGCTGATCTTGTACCAGGTCTGCCGGCCGACCGTGCCGTCCGCGGTCAGGCTGAACTGCCGCTGGAACCGCTTGACGGTGGCGGTCATCTCCGCACCGAAGATGCCGTCCACCGTGAGGGCGCCGAAGAAGGGGTAGTCCTTGGTGATCCGGTTGAGCTGCCGCTGCAGGATAAAGACGGACGTCCCCCGGCTGCCCTGCCGCACCGGGCTGCCGGGGTAGCTCTCGGGGATGGCGGCGATGTTGGAGGTGCGCACCACCTCGATGTCCTTGCCGTAGTAGTACCGCAGGATGGAGAGGGCGCTGCGCCCCTCCTCGGCGAGGGATACGGTCCCCCACTGCTTGAGACCTGGACAGGATACCGTTTTGCCGTCGCAGTACTCGGAGAAATAGGGGTTGGTGGTGCCGGCCTTGCGCAGATAGGTGTTGAACAGGTCGTCGGTGAGGCGGACCATCACGTCAAAGACGGTGCGGCCGTGGACATAGGCCTGGTCGTAGCCGGGGGAGCCGGTGATATTGAAGCTGAACCCCCGCGAGGGATACCACTCGGTATAGATGCGGTTGAGGGCCAGCGAGATCTGACAGTGGATGTTGGCCCGCAGCGCCTGTTCGGGCCAGGTGGGATACACCTCGCTGGAGGCGACGTTGGCGATGTAGTCCCGGAAGGAGACGGTGACGTTGCGGGCCGAAGAGGTGGGCGCGCCGAGGTGGACGGTGATGGTCTTGGGGATGACCACCGCGGTCAGGACGCGGGGCGCGGCGGCCGGGCCGGCAAGGGCGGGCGAGGGCCCGCTGCCTCCCTCCCCCGCAAAGAGGGGGTGGGGCGGGATGACCACCGGCTCGGCCGGCTCGGCGATGCGGGCGTTGGCCGGGACCATCTCGATGGGGGCGAGGGTGGTCTGGCCCGAAAAGATCTGGATGCCTTCGATGCGGACGGTCTGGTAGCCCGGTTTTTCGGCCACGAGGGCGCAGACCGCGTAGGGGCGGACGGTGGTGTTGGCCTCGTCCAGCGAGTAGCTGCTGGCCGGGGCTTCGAGTTCGAGGTCGGCGGCGGTGCCGTCTGTGCCGGTCACCCGGTCCGCGGCAAAGCCCTCGCCGGTGACGGTGATGCTGACCCCCGCCATCGGGGCGGACTGCCGGGCGGCATAGCACTGGATGCGCAAAATTCCTGCTGCCATAGTGGATGCTCCTTTGCTGATGGATTGTCTTGCACCAGCGTATGCGAAAGAGAACGACGCTGTCACAAGCCTCCGTCCGGGCAGCAGAAAGCCCCCGCCTGAGAGATCGGCGGGGGCCTTTCAGCGTGTCGCAAAAGCGCCACGCTTTAGGGGGAACCCATTTCTGCCCGCATACGCGGGTCAGAAATTCTTTCCCCCTAATATCCCCCTGGGGACAAAATTTGGCGCAGAACCGCGCACTCGGCTTTATAGCCTCGCACACTCTCTGCGCCAAATTTTCCTGTATGTGTCCCGCCCGTATGCACATGTCATCCGGGCGGGACTATTTTTGACAATTTGACCTCGTCGGACACTTTGGCGGGGGCATTTGGGGTCATTCGGCGGTTTCGAGCAGGTAGAGGCGGGAGACAAAGTCGCCTTCCGAGGCGGGGTCCTCGTCGGTGGTGACAAGGCCGGCGCGCATCAGCTCGTCGCCGCAGGCGGTGATGGGCTGGCCCGCCGCCCGGGCGCCGCTGCCCAGCCGGGTGACCCGGTACAGCCGGTCGGGGTCGAGGCCGGCCAGCCGCAGCCGGCGGTATCCGGCGTTGACCTCCTGCAAAATGAGGTACTGCGCCACAAGAGCGGCGCTCCGGTCGGGCGCGACCGTCATCCAGGCGGCCTCGTTGCCCGCAAAGGGGCTCTGGAGCCGCCAAAAGGTGCCGAACTGCAGCAGCTGCCGGTGCTGCTTGACAAAGGCCACCTGCCGGGCCACCAGCTCCTGGCCGTGCGCGCCAAGGGCGGTCAGGTCCAGCTCGTAGCCGAAGGCGCCGAAAATGGCCACGTTGGCCCGCATGGTCAGGGAGGTCATCCGGCCCACCTGGTGGTTGGGGGCGGCGGCCACATGGGCCCCCATGCTGGAGACGGGGTAGACCAGGGAGGTGCCGTACTGGATGCGCAGCCGCTCGACCGCGTCGGTGTCGTCGCTGGTCCAGCACTGGGGCGCGCAGGCCAGCATCCCCGGGTCAAAGCGGGCCCCGCCCGACGCACAGGACTCGAACAGGATGTGGGGATACCGCTCGGTCAGCAGGCGGTAGAGCCGGTAGACCCCCAGGATGTACCGGTGCAGGACGGCGCCCTGCTCGCTGCCGGCCGCCGCGCAGGAGTAAGCGTCGCTGATGCTGCGGTTCATGTCCCACTTGATGTAGTCGACCGGCGCGCCGTCCAACACGCTGCACAGCCGCGCAAAGATCCAGTCCACCACGGCGGGGTTGGAGTAGTCCAGCACATACTGGAACCGGCCCTGCTGCGGCCGGCGGCCCGGCTCGTGCAGCACCCAGTCGGGGTGCTCGTTCCAGAGGGCGGTGCCGGCGTTGACCATCTCGGGTTCGATCCACAGGCCGAACAGAAGGCCCATCTCGTGCAGCTTTTCGCCAAAGCCCCGGATGCCGTCGGGCAGCTTGCCGTAGTTGATCTGCCAGTCGCCCAGGCCGCCGCGGTCGTCATTGCGGCCGGTGAACCAGCCGTCGTCCAGGACGAACAGCTCGATGCCCAGCCGCTTGGCCTCCCCGGCCAGAGAGAGCAGCTTGGCCTCATTGAAGTCAAAGTAGGTGGCCTCCCAGTTGTTGACCAGGATGGGGCGGACTTTGTCCCGCCACTCGCCCCGGGCCAGCCGGGTGCGGTAGAGCTGGTGGTAGGTCTGGGACATCCCGTTCAGCCCCCGGTCGGAGTAGACCAGCACCGCCTCGGGGGTGGTGAACCGTTCGCCCCTGTGCAGATGCCAGCAGAAGCCCTGCGGGTGGATGCCCATGGTCACCCGGGTGACGTGGTAGGGGTCGACGTCGGCCTGGGCGGCAAAGTTGCCGCTGTAGACCAGGCTGAAGCCGTAGACCTCGCCCAGGAACTCGGTGGTCTCGCGCCGCTTGAGGGCGAGGAAGGGGTTGAAGTGGTGGCTGGAACAGCCCCGCAGCGAGTAGACCCCCTGCACCCCGTGGGCCAGCGGCCGGGTGACGATGTGCCGCTCCCGGGCCCAGGCGCCGGTCAGCTCGACCATATCGTAGTCCATGTCGGGCAGGTCGAGGCAGAAGCTCATGGCCCGGTCCAGCCGGAGCGCGCCCTCGCCGGTGTAGCCGATGACGGCGTGCCGGGTGATGACCGGCAGCGCCTCGTAGAGGGTGTAGACCAGGTCGACGGTGACCCCGGCCAGCCCGTCGGCCAGGGTGACGGTGAGGGTGGCCGCCTCCTCGGGGGCTTCGACGTAGGTGGAGGGCAGCTCGCCCCCTTCGAGGGGCGGCTTGCCCGGCGCGATGGTGTGGCTCTGGTAGTGCAGGTCGAGCAGGCGGCTGCCGTTCGGAGCCTGGGCGTCCAGAGCGGGCAGGTGGATATCCCCCGCGCCGCAGGTGGGGTACTCCTGCTTGATGTGCTCGAGGGAGTAGGCGGGTTCCCCGTCGAAGTAGCAGACCGACATCGAGCGGTAGGCCGTCTCGAAGAGGTGGTCGAAATCGGGCCGGTCATGGATGGCCCTGCCGTAATAGAGCTGGCCCAGATGGCCGCTGGGCAGGACCTTGAAGATATAGCTGACGAAAGCGTTGTGCAGGTGGAAAGTCTGGCTTTCCCGGTGAAATTCGATTGCCATCGCTGCGGTTCCTTTCTCTTGTCTCGATCCCGTGGCGCAGGAAAGGGGGCGGCCCCGGCGGGCCTGCCCCCTCTGCCTTCAAGAGTGATTATACACCATTCTCCCGGCAGTCTTCAATCTCAAATTGGCCCATCGGGTAGCATTCGGCCCGGCCGGCAAAGGGGCTGGCCGTGACGGCCGCGCTCTCGCCGAAGATGCGGCTGGTCAGGACGGCCTCCCCGTCGTTGAGGAAGGCCTCCACCGTGGAGCCGTCCAGGAACAGGTCCAGCGTTTCCAGCCGGTCCAGCTTCATCCGGCGGACGGTGCGCCCCGCGCCGCATCCGCCCGAGAGGTCGAGGGTCAGCACCTGCCCGGCGGCGCTGTAGGCCAGCAGGCCGTCCTCAAACAGGCGGAGGGTGAGGTCCTGCCCCGGGTCGGGGCGGAGGACCAGTTCGCACCGGCGGCTGTCCCACCGGCAGCCGGCGGCCGGGTCGGCGGGCTGACAGGCCCCGCGCAGGGCGCGCAGCTCCCGCAGGGGACGCTGGCAGGGGCGGCCGTTCTCCCAGGTCAGCTCCCGCGGCAGGGCGAGCACCTGATCCCACCCGCGGGCGGCGGTGGGGTTGTGGCCGTAGCCGGCTTCCGACATCCCCATCCAGCCAAAGAGAAGGATGCGGCCGTCGTCGGCCCGCAGGCTGCGGACGGCGTAGTAGTCGAAACCGTAGTCGAACGAGTGGAAAGCCCCGGCCCGGGCGCCGGCGTCCAGGCGGCCTTCCAGCTCGAAGCAGCCGCACTGGTGCGGATTCTGGTATTCGTAGGCCTGATGGGGGACGCCCTGCGGGCAGCAGAGCAGCAGCGGCCGGCCGCCGGGCGCGGCGTAGTCGGGACACTCCCACATATAGCCGAAGGGCTCGGGGGTGCGGATGGTGTGGACCAGGCGGAAGTGTTCGCCGTCCTCGCTGGCATAGACCAGGGCGCAGCCCTCGTCCGCCTGGGTGCGGGCCCCCAGCAGCATCAGGAGCCGGCCGTCCTGTTCGATCACCTGCGGGTCCCGGACATGGCAGGTGACCCAGGCGGGAAAGTCGTCGTTGGTCATCAGCAGGGTCTTGCGGGCAAAGTGGATGCCGTCGGCGCTCTCGGCCCGCAGGACGTTCTGCTCCCGGCCGGCGTGGATATAGTCGTAATTGCCCGGATGGCGGACGTTGCCGGTGTAATAGAGAAGGAGCCGGCCGTCCCGCACCAGGCCCGAGCCGCTGTAGACGCCGTCCCGGTCGCGGGGGGTATCGGGGAAAAGGGCGGTCGTCTCGCGGCGGTAGTGGATAAAGTCCCGGGTGGTGCAGTGGCCCCAGACGCAGGGGGTGCGCTGGCTGGTGGCGCAGGCGAGGGGACTGGTGACGTAAAAGATATGATAGGTGCCGTCCCGCTGGCACAGGCCGTCGGGGTCGCCGAGGGTGCCCGCGAGGGGGGACAGGTGATAGCCGGGCCGCCAGGGGTCGGGCCGCGCGGCGGCCATCCGGTCGTACATCCGGGCGATCTGGTCGGGGTAACGTGCGTTTTCCATAGTGCCTCCTGATAGCCCGACGGCCCGGGCAGCAGGGCGCGGCTCGGGCGGTCGGGCGGATAGGTGTGTCGTCGGGAGAAATCGGGGGTCAGGCGCGCTTTTTGGCGGCGGCCTTGCCAAAGACGATGGTCAGGGCCAGCCCCACGCCCAGCGCGATGAGGTGGGCGATGATGTAGTTGATGTAGCCGCCGTTGGCGGGGTCGCAGATGGCCAGGCCGGGCACGGCGGTGGTGCCGAAGCCCAGGGCCGCCAGGTCGGTGAAGAAGGCGTAGGCGCCTGCCGCCGCGCCGCCGATGCAGCCGGCCACCAGCGGGAACTTATACCGCAGGTTGACGCCGAAGATGGCGGGCTCCGAAATGCCGAAGAGGGTGGAGATGAAGGAGGGAATGCACAGCTCCTTGACCTTGTTGTTCTTGAAGTTGAGGGCGAGGTAGCCCAGCACCGCGCCGCCCTGGCCCATCAGGGCCACGCTCATCAGCGGGTTGAGGAAGTTGCGCCCGGTATCGGAGAGCAGCTGCGCCTCGATGGCGCCGAAGATGTGGTGCAGGCCGGTGATGACGATGATCTGCTGCACCCCCGCAAAGACCATGTAGCCGAGGACGCCGAGATTCTGGGTCATCCAGACCAGGCCGTTGGTGATGCCGTTGGACAGCAGCCGGCCGACCGGGCCCACCACCGTAAAGAGCAGGACGGTCGAGATCAGGACCGAGCACATGGGGCTGAACAGCAGCTTGACCACGTCGGGGATCTTTTTGTCAAAGAAGATGTCCAGCTTGGCGATGACAAAGCCCATCATCAGGGCGATGATGATGCCGCCCTGGAAGCCGACCAGCTCGATGTCAAAGCCGAAGAGGCTGATGGTCTGGACGTCGACCAGGCCCTTGGCCGCGTCGTAGGCGTTGGCCAGCGAGCCGTCCAGCATGATGGCGCCCATCACAAGGCCGAGGATGGGCTTGCCGCCGTACCGCTTGCAGGCCGAGTAGCAGACCGCCAGCGGCAGGATGCTGAAGATGCCGTTGGACGCCAGGCTGACCAGCTTGTTGATGGCGAAGAGGGTGGCGTTGGATTCGACCACCTCCCACTGGCTGAGCACGCCGGTCAGGCCCGAGAGCAGCGCCGCCGCCAGAATGCCGGGCATGATGTCGACAAAGACGTCGGACAGCGACTTGATGACGGCCTGCAGGGGGTTCATCTTTTTGGCGGCCTCGGCCTTGACGTCGGCCATGCTGCTGCCGGCGGTGCCGGTGTACTGGCTGAACACTTCGTAGATCTCGTTCACCAGTCCTGCGCCGAAGATGATCTGCAGCTGGTTGCCCGCAATGAACTGGCCCTTGACCAGGTCGACCTCTTCCAGCTTTTCGCGGTCGATCTTTTCATAATCCTTCAGCACGATGCGCAGCCGGGTGGCGCAGTGGGTGCTTGCGACGATGTTGTCCTGGCCGCCGACCAGATCGACGATCTGCCGGGTGATCTCAAGGTAGCGCTGCTGCTTGTCAGCGCCGCCGCCGTTTTTTGCGCTCATGGTCATTCCTCCTGATAAAACTGTCTGCCGGTGGTGGCGTGGTGAAATTTGATTGGAACCGGTTCGCTTGACAATAGTATAAGCGATAAACGATACAGCGTCAACTGGTAATCGTCAACAAAAAATATCTCTGAATTTTGTGGAACCGGTTCTTATCAAATTGTACAAAAAAAGCAGCGCAATTCTCTATTTGACTGGTGTTCGCGGCTGTGCTACAATAGATGCAATCTACCACAATAGGTGTTTTTATACCTTGATCCCAGAAAGAACGGACAATCACACAGATTCAACCGGCAGGAGGAGAACCGATATGGCCGAACACCGGTCCACCATCAACGATGTGGCAAAAAGGGCGGGGGTGTCCAAAAGCACCGTCTCCCGTTATTTGAACGGCAAAAGCATCCGGGAAGGCAACTATGACCGGATCAAAGAGGCGGTCGAGTACTATCATTTCAAGGCCAACCCCTTTGCCCGGCTCAGCGCCAAGCGCTCGAACATGATCGGGGTGATCCTGCCGGGCTTTGACTCGACCGTCACCCCCCGCGTCCTGACCGCGATGGACAAGTACCTGCGCACCAAGGGGTACACCCCTCTCTTTGTCAACACCGAGGGGGACCTCGATTTCGAGGTGCGCAGCATGGACAATCTGGAGCGGATGCGGATGGACGGCATCGTGGTGGTGGCCAGCTACCTCACCCCGGCGCACCGGACGCAGGTGGCCGGGATGCACACCCCGGTGGTCTTTCTGGGGCAGGTGTTCGAGGGCGGCGCCTCGGTGGTCAACGACGACCTGGCCGCAGGCGAGGCGCTGGGCCTCTATGTGGCGGGGCGCGGTTACCGGAAGGTGGGCTGCCTCTGGGTCACCGAAGCGGACGAGGCCGTCGGACGCCGGCGGAAGGAAGGGGTCCGCAAGGGCCTGGCGGGCGGCGGCGTGACCGAGATGCCCTGCTGGGAGGCCGACTTTACCTTCGAGACCGCCTACGCCCGGGCCAGGGAGATCCTCTCCGGGCCCGACCGGCCGGAGGCCCTGGTCTGCGCCACCGACCGGATCGCCTACGGCGTCTACAAGGCCGCGCGGGAGCTGGGGCTGCGCATCCCCGAGGACATCGCGGTCGCCGGCTTCGGCGGCTACGACACCAGCGAGCTGCTCTCGCCGCCGCTGACCACCGTCCGCTTTGACGTCGAGACCGCCGCCTGCGTCTGCGCCGACACCGTCCTCAAGATGTGCGAGGGCGAGCCGGTCAGCCAGACCCAGCTGGTAGGCTATCAGTTCCTCCCCGGTGGGAGCGTATAACAGGAGGTATCATCATGCAGGCAACCATCCGCAACGAATTTCTGACCCTGACCGTGGACACCCACGGCGCCGAGGCCGTCAGCGTCCGGAACGCCGCCGGGCAGGAGATGCTCTGGCAGGCCGACAAATCGGTCTGGGGGCGGCACGCGCCCATCCTCTTCCCCTGGACGGGCAAGCTGGCGGGAGGCATCCTGACCCACGCCGGCAAGAGCTACAAGGGCGGCCAGCACGGCTTTGCCCGCGACCTGGAGCACACCCTGCTGGAAGAGGGCCCCGACGCCATCCGGCTGGAGCTGCGCTCGGACGAGGAGATCAAGGCCGGCCGTTTCCCGTATGATTTTGTCCTGACCAGCACCTTCCGGCTGGAAGGCAGGACGGTGCTGCACACCCTGACCGTCGAAAACCCCGCCGATGCGGCCGAGCCGCTGCCCTTCGGCATCGGCTATCACCCGGCCTTCAACGTTCCCTTCGACGAGCAGCACACCCTGGCCGACTACGAGTTCCGCTTTGACCGGCCCGAGAGCCCGGTCATTCTGGACGCCCGCCCCAACGGGCTGCTGAGCGGCAAATGCTACTATCAGTGGAAGAACGCCGCCGCCATCCAGCTCGAAGAGCATATGTTCGACAACGACAGCTTCTGCATGGCGGGGCTGCGCAGCAAGACCCTCGGCCTCTACGAGAAGGACACCGGCCGCAGCATCGTCTGCGACATCGCCGACTATCCTTATACCCTGATCTGGAGCGCCGCCAGCGCCCCCATGCGCTTTGTCTGCATCGAGCCCTGGCACAGCCTGCCCGCCGCCGAGGCGGACGGACCGTCCTGGCGCAAGCGCGCCGCGGCCGCCATCCTGGCCCCGGGCGAGCGGTGGGAGACCACCCTGCGCACCACCTTTGACCGTTGAGCGGGCTGAAAGGGTTCCTGACGGCCCACCGGGCGGCGCTGGCCGGCCTGGCGGGGGCGCTGCTGGCGCTGGCCGTTTTCTGGCTGGCCCGTTCCAGCCGCCCGGCCATGGACTGGTGGGTCGAAAAGGTCTCGATGCCGGTCAAGCGGGCCCTCGGCGCAGTCTGCGACCCGCTGCCCTTCAGCGTCTGTGAGGCGGGTGCCACCCTGCTCATCCTGGGGGCGCTGGCCCTGCTCGGCCGTGCGGTCTGGCTGACCGCCCACGGCCGCCCCGCCGCCCTTGGGGCCTTTGCGCTCCATCTGGCCGTCCTGCTGCTCTGGGGCTACTGGGGGGTCTGCGCCCTCTGGGGCACCCAGTATTACGCCGAGAGCTTTGCCGAAAAGGCCGGCATGACCGCATCCCCGGTCAGCGCGCAGCAGCTGGAAGCGGTGACCCGCTACTTTGGCCGGCAGGTGGCCGCCTGTGCGGACGCCGTCCCCCGGGACGAAGCGGGCCGCTTCGCGGTGCCCCGCAGCGAGATCATGGCGCAGGAGAGCACGGCCGGCCTCTACGACGGCCTGACCGAACGCTGGGCCTTCCTGACCGGGCCCGACCGCCGGGCCAAACCCGCGTTTTACTCCAAACTGATGAGCGCCTGGGGCTTTACCGGCTACCTCTGCCCCCTGACCGGGGAGAGCACCCTCAACGTCGACTGCCCCGAGGTGTTCCTGCCGGTGACCATCGCCCACGAGTATGCCCACCAGCGGGGCGTCGCCGCCGAACAGGAGGCAAACTTTGTGGGCATCATGGCGTCCATCGCAAGCGGCCGCCCCGCCTACGTCTACTCGGGGTGGCTGTACGGCTACCTGCACCTGTCCAACGCCCTCTACCGGGCCGACCCGGCGGCCGCGGCGGCCTGCATGGCCGAACTGCCCGCCGCCGCCCGCGCCGACTTTGACCTGAACAACGCCTACTGGGCGTCCTGGGAGGGCCCGGTCCGGGAGGTGGGGGAGGCGGTCTACGACAGCTTCCTCCAAAGCTACGGCCAGGAGCTGGGGATGCAGAGCTACGGCGCCTGCGTCGATCTGCTGGTGGAAGAATTTTGGCCTCTGATATGACACCCCCTCGTCCAGATGGACGGGGGTTATTTATGCCAAAACTGTTTGCAAAACGTGCCTAATAGGTGTATAATAGGCATGAAGGGAGGCGTGAGCAATGACACCGGTAAGCACCAATATCAAGATCGATCCCGTCCTTAAAGAACAGGCCCAGGACCTGTTTGAAAGCCTTGGCATGAACCTGACCACCGCGGTCAATATCTTTCTGCGGCAGTCGGTGCGGGAGCAGGCCATCCCCTTCCGCATCGGGGAGCCTGTCCCGAATGCAGAAACTTTGCAGGCTATCCGCGATGCCCGCAATGGCGTTGGTTTAAGCCGCGGCTTCACCTCGGTGAAGGAGCTGATGGAGGACCTGGATGCTGACGATTAAGTATCAGGCCGCCTTCAAGCGAGACTACAAACGGATCAAAAAGCGCGGCTATAACGTCCGCCTGCTGGAACAGGTCATCACCCTGCTGGCAGAAGGGCAGGAACTGCCTGCATCCTATCATGACCACGCTTTGACCGGCGACTACAGCGGCTGCCGTGAGTGCCATATCGCGCCGGATTGGCTGCTGGTATACGAAGTGGTCGAAGATGGATTGCTGCTTTATCTGACCCGCACAGGCACCCACAGCGACCTGTTCTGATGGGCCGACAGAAAACCCCCGTCCCTTTGTCAGGGGCGGGGGCTGCTGTTTATGGATAAAAGACTATCGCGCAGGGGCGGCGTTACGTCAATACGCCACGCCCCAGTAGATCATGGTCTTGGCCGGCTTGCCGCAGACGGGGCAGACGTCGCCGATCTGCTCCTGCTCAAAAGGCATACAGCGGCTGGACAGGCCCGCCTCTTCCTTCATCTTGAGCTCGCAGTCGAGGTCGCCGCACCACATGGTCTTGATGTAGCCGGTGTTCGCGGCGGCCAGGGCCTTGACCTCGTCCATGGTCTTGGCGGCCCAGGTCCGCTTTTCGCGGTTCTCGAGGGCGCGCTGGTAGAGGTCGTGGGTCAGGCTCTCCAGCAGGGCGGGGATGACGGTGGGCAGCTCGTCCAGGCTGACGAAGGTCTTTTCGCGGGTATCGCGGCGGACCAGGACGCACTGGTTCTTCTCCAGGTCCTTGGGGCCCAGCTCGAGGCGGAGGGGCACGCCCTTCATCTCCCACTGGCTGAACTTCCAGCCGGGAGCGTTGTCGCTGTCGTCCAGCTTGACCCGGGCGTACTGGCTGATGGAGGCGGCCACCTCGGCGGCCTTTTCGGCCACGCCGGGCTTGTGGGCCGCGATGGGCACCACCACCACCTGCCAGGGCGCAATGGCCGGGGGCAGGATCAGGCCGTCATCGTCGCCGTGGGTCATGATGATGGCGCCCACCAGGCGGGTGGAGACGCCCCAGCTGGTCTGGAACGGGTAGTGCAGCTGATTGTCCCGGCCGGTGAAGGTGACGTCGTAGGCGCGGCTGAACTTGTCGCCGAAGAAGTGGCTGGTGCCGCTCTGCAGAGCCTTGCCGTCCTTCATCATGGCCTCGATGGTATAGGTGGCCTCGGCGCCGGCAAACTTCTCCTTGTCGGTCTTGCGGCCCTTGACCACCGGGATGGCCAGGTCGTCCTCGCAGAAGCTGGCGTAGCAGTTCAGCTGGGCCATGGTCTCGGCCTCGGCCTCCTCGCTGGTCTCATGGATGGTGTGGCCCTCCTGCCACCAGAACTCGCGGCTGCGCAGGAAGGGGCGGGTGGTCTTTTCCCACCGGACCACGCTGCACCACTGGTTGTACTTCATGGGCAGCTCGCGGTAGCTGTGCAGCACGCGGGACCAGTGGTCGCAGAACATGGTCTCGCTGGTGGGCCGGACGGCCAGCCGCTCTTCCAGCTCGTCGCTGCCGCCCATGGTCACCCAGGCCACCTCGGGGGCGAAGCCGTTGACCAGGTCCCCCTCCTTTTTCAGCAGGCTCTCGGGGATCAGCACCGGCATGGCCACGTTCTCGTGGCCGGTGGCCTTGAAGCGGGCGTCCAGGTTTTTCTGGATGTTTTCCCAGATGGCCTGGCCGTAGGGCCGCAGGATGATAAAGCCCTTCACGCTGGAATATTCGACCAGCTCCGCCTTGACGCAGATGTCGGTGTACCACTGGGCGAAGTTCTCTTCCTGGCTGGTGATGGCCTGGACCAGCTTTTTCGTCTCTTTTGCCATGATCTTTCTTCCTCTCTATCGGGGGCCGCGGGGCCTTGGGGCCCGGCCCGCAGTCGAAAAAGCCCCCGCCCGGCAAGGCAGGGGCTGCGCCGTATTACCCCAGCTGGCTGTCCACAAAGCGGACTACGTCGCCGACGGTGTGCAGGTTCTCGATGGCGTCGTCGGGCACCTCGATGCCGAACTCGTCCTCCAGCGTCATGACCATGTCGACGATGTCCAGGCTGTCGGCCTCAAAATCGTTCAGCAGGTCGCTGTCCATGGTGATCTGGCTGGCGTCCACGCCCAGCTGTTCGGCCAAAAAGCCGCGAATTTTCTCGAATGTGCTCTCCATACGGGATTCTCTCCTTTTATCTATTCCTCGTTTTTCGGTGCCCGGCCATGGCCGCGGCACAAAAGTTCCTCTTATGTTTATAGCGTAAGGGCCTGCCATTGTCAAGCCCTCTTTTGCGATTCTGGTGAAAATTGGCCCTGCCGCTTGTCAGAAAGCGGTTTAGCCATTATAATAGTAACAAGTGCAGAAAAACGGGGAGGGAGACTATGGACCTGGCCTTTACCAAAATGCAGGGCTGCGCCAACGATTATATCTACCTGGACTGCCGCGCAGGCGGTCCGCCGCAGAACATCGCGGATCTGGCGCGGACCTTGTCCGCCCGGCGCTTCTCAGTCGGGGCGGACGGGATCATCTGCATCTGCGCGCCCCAAACGCCGGGGGCGGATGCGATGATGCGCATCTACAACGCCGACGGCAGCGAGGGCAGGATGTGCGGCAACGGCATCCGCTGCGTGGCCGAGTGGCTGCGTGGCCACGACCCGGCCTTCGCCGCCCGCGACGGGCTGCGGATCGACACTTTGAGCGGCGTCAAGACCCTGCGCCGGCAGGGGGAGGGGCTCTGGCAGGTCGAGATGGGGCGCTACAGCGCGATGGCCGCCGCCCTGCCCGCCGCCGGCATGGGGGAGGGGCCCCTTGTGGGGGTGCCCCTGACAGCCGCCGGCCGGGACTGGACCGTCACCTGCATCAGCGTGGGCAACCCCCACTGCGTGGTGCCGGTGGAGGAGGTCGACTCGCTTGACCTTGCCGCCATCGGCCCGGCCTTTGAACGGCATCCGCATTTCCCCGAGGGGGTCAACACCGAATTCATCCAGCAGCTGGACGCCACCCACCTCAAGATGCGGGTCTGGGAGCGGGGCAGCGGCGAGACCTGGGCCTGCGGCACCGGCGCGTGCGCGGCGGTTGCAGCCTTTACCGAGCTGGGCCGGGCGCCCGCCGGCGAGGCGATCGAAGTTGCCCTGCGCGGCGGCAGCCTGACCATCCGGGTGCTGCCCGGGCGGCAGCTGGAGATGACCGGCCCCGCCGTCACCGTCTGCGAGGGTCTCGTAAAACTGTAAAGAGAGGGAAACTGCCATGAAAATGAATCAGCATTACAACGAGCTCAAAGCCAGCTACCTGTTTGTGGACATCAACCACCGGGTGGCGGCGTTCCAGAAGGCCCACCCCGACCGCGACGTGATCCGGCTGGGCATCGGCGATGTGACCCGCCCGCTGGCAAAGAGCGTGGTCAAGGCCATGCAGGACGCCGTCGCCGAGATGGGGTCGGCCAGCGGCTTCCACGGCTACGGCCCCGAGCAGGGCTATGACTTCCTGCGCGAGGCGGTGCAGGGCTACTACGCCGGCCGCGGCGTCAGGCTGGAAGCCGACGAGATCTTCATCAGCGACGGCGCCAAGAGCGACCTGGCCAACATTCTGGGCCTGTTCAGCGAGGACAACACCGTCCTGGTGCCCGACCCCGTCTATCCCACCTATGTGGACGACAACGTCACCGACGGGCGCAGGATTGTCTACGCCTCCACCAGCGAGGCGGGCGGTTTCCTGGCCATGCCCGACCCCGCCGTCAAGGCCGACATCATCTATATCTGCAGCCCCAACAACCCCACCGGCGCGGCCTACAGCCGCGAGCAGCTCAAGATCTGGGTGGACTACGCCAAAGCCAACAACGCCGTCATCCTCTACGACGCGGCCTATGAGTGCTTCGTCTCGGAGGAAGGGCTGGCCCGCAGCATCTTTGAGGTGGAGGGCGCGCGGGACTGCGCCATTGAGATCTGTTCCTTCTCCAAGATCGCCGGCTTTACCGGCACCCGCTGCGGCTACACCGTGGTGCCCCACCAGCTGGAGCGGGAGGGGATGAACCTGAACAAGCTCTGGCTCCGCCGCCAGACCACCAAGTTCAACGGCGTGCCCTACATTGTGCAGCGGGGCGCGGCGGCCGTCTTTACCCCCGAGGGGATGGCCGAGATCCAGGCCAACCTCGACTACTACCGCAAAAACGCCAAGGTCATTGCCGACGCCCTGAACGAGTGCGGCGTCTGGTACTGCGGCGGCCACAACAGCCCCTATATCTGGCTGCGCTGCCCTGGCAACATGGACAGCTGGACCTTCTTCGACTGGCTGCTGGAAAACGCCGGCGTGGTGGGCACGCCGGGGGTGGGCTTCGGCCCCTGCGGCGAGGGCTACTTCCGCCTGACCGCCTTCGGCGACGCCGAAAAGACCCGGGAGGCCGCCGCGCGGATCCGGGACGCCATCCTGTCCCTGAGCAAGTGAGGGGCCGCCCATGATTTATGACACCCTGAACAATCTGCCCAACTATCTGGGCATGAGCGCAAACCTCGATACCGCCATCGAGTACATCATGGCCCGCGACATCGCCACCCTGCCCGAGGGCCGCACCCGCGTCGACGGGGAGGCGGTGACGGTCGAGGTGCGCACCCTGACGCCGCAGAGCGGCGAAAGGGCCGACTTTGTCTGCCGGGAGGGCTGTCTGACCCTGCTGACCGACCTGGCCGGCAGCGAGATGTTTGAAGTCTCCTTGGGGGAGTTCGCGGTCAAAAAGCCGGCCGCCGGGGACGCCCCCGCCCAGGGCAGCGCCCCCACCAGCGCGGCGGGGATGCTCTGCGAGGGGCGTTTCGCCCTCTTCCTCGCGGGGGAGCCCTACAAGGCGGGCATCAAGGCGCAGGGCTGCGGCAAAGTAAGACAGGCGGCCTTCCTCATCGCCCTGGACGAGGACGGGGAGGAGGACGCCGAAGGGTAGATCTGCACCCATACGTAAAAATTGGAGGGGATGTAGTATGAAGATCGAGACCATCGAGACGGCGCGGCTGGCGCTGCGAGGCTTTACGCCCGAGGACGCGCCCTTTGCCATGAGCCTGTGGAACGACCCGGACACCGGCCGCTGGCTGTCCGATCCGGCACTGGAGGAGATACCCGACCTGGCGGCCTATACCAAATCAGTCGAGGGGCTGGGGGACTCGCTGGACTGCTGCCATCTGGTGGCGGTGGACCGGGCCACCGGCCAGCGGATCGGCACCTGCAGCTTTGTGCCCGAGAACGGCGGCCGCAGCTATGACATTGCCTACGCCGTCCGCCCGGACTTTCAGCGGCAGGGGTACGGCACCGAGATCGTCGAGGGGCTGATCGGCTACGCCCGCTCCCGCCGGGCCAATGCGGTGACCATCCGCATCGCCCAGGAGAACGAAGCCTCCAACGCTCTGGCCCGCAAGGTGGGCGCCCTCATCATTGCCAGCGGCTCCTACACCAAGGGCGGCACCAACGAAGAGATCCCCGACTATCTCTATGAGTTAAAACTTTAGGGGGAACCCATTTCTGCGCGCAGTCGCGCGACAGAAATTCCTTCCCCCTAATATCCCCCTGGGGACAAAATTTGCCGCAGAACCATGCACTCGGCCCGGGTGGCCTCGCACACTCTCTGCGGCAAATTTCCCTGGTTGTGTCCCATCCGTCCGCACGTGTCGGCCGGATGGGACTTTTTATATGCGCACTTACTCGGTGGGCTTGGGGTCGGTCAGCAGCTCGGCGATGGAGGGGACGACCGCGCCCAGATTCTGCAGCTCGGAGGGGATGATGATCTTGGTGGCCTTGCCGTTGGCGACCTTGGCCAGGGCGTCCAGGCTGCGCAGGGCGATCACCTTGCCGTCCGGGTTGGACTCGTTCAGCAGCCGGATGGCGTCGGCTTCGGCCTGCTGCACCGCCAGGATGGCCTGGGCTTCGCCCTCGGCCTCCAGGATGCGCTGCTGCTTGATGGCGTCGGCCCGCAGGATGGCGGCTTCCTTTTCGCCTTCGGCGGCGGTGATGGCGGCCTGCTTTTCACCTTCGGCCTTGAGGATGACGGCGCGCTTTTCGCGCTCGGCCTTCATCTGCTTTTCCATGGCGTCCTGGATCTCGGCCGGCGGCATGATGTTCTTGACCTCCACCCGGTTGACCTTGATGCCCCACTTGTCGGTGGCCTCGTCCAGGATGGCGGTGATCTTGGAGTTGATGACATCGCGGCTGGACAGGGTGTGGTCCAATTCCATCTCGCCGATGATGTTGCGCAGGGTGGTGGCGCACAGGCTCTCCAGGGCGGCGATGGGCTGGTTGACGCCGTAAGTATACAGTTTGGCGTCCATCACCTGGAAAAAGACCACCGTGTCGATCTGAATGGTGACGTTATCCCGGGTGATGACGGGCTGCGGCGGGAAGTCGCCCACCTGCTCTTTCAGGCTGACCTTTTTGGCCACCCGCTCGATGAAGGGGATCTTGATATGGAGGCCGGCCTCCCAGGTGGCCGAGTAGACGCCCAGCCGCTCGATGACATAGACGGTGGACTGCGGGACGATGACGATGTTGGTCACCACAATGAGGACGACCAGCAGGATCAGCGCCAGGATGAGGAAAAACAGGACGACGGAACCGATGGACATAGGTACGCTCCTTTCTTGCTGTTTACTTGTCGTGGGTTCAGTTGGGGCGGACGGGGGTCTCGATGGGGGCGGGTTCGACGATCAGGGTGGTGCTGCGGATGGCGGCCACCCGGCACTTGTCGCCGGGCGCGAAGGAGGCGCCCGGCACCGCCTGCGCGTTCCAGTCCACGCCGTCCAGGCGGGCGCGGCCGGGAGCGTCGTCGGTGACGGGGGTGAGGATGGTGGCGGTCCGCCCGACGTTGAGGTCCCCGTTGGTGGGGGTCAGGGGGCGGCGGAGCCGGGCGGTCAGCGGGCGCAGGGCCAGCAGACAGAGGATGCTGACCGCGACAAAGACGGCCGACTGCACCCGCAGGCTGCCGGTAAAGATGCAGCTGACGAGGGCCGCGGCCCCGCCCACGGCAAACCAGACCGACACCAGGTTAAAGGTGGAAGCCTCGATGAAAACGAAAAAGATGGTGGCGGCGAGCCACCCGATGGCTTGCAGCATAGGTACTCCTTCCTTATCAAGAGGCGCGGCAGGGGCGGCCGTGCCTTTCTTTTATCATATTCATTTCAGGGGGCCAGGTCAAGCGTTTTTGTCTGGAAGGGGGCTTTCAGCCCACAAGTTTGGTAGATGATACAAAAAAGCCCGGCACATTTTGGCGTGCCGGGCAAATATTGCGCGCAATTTTTCAAAAAGTGCTGAAAATCCGGGTAAAATATCGGCGAAAATGCAGCAGTTTTCCATCCGTCCGGCCTGGACGACGGACGCGTACAGGCCGGACGAGAACGTTAGATATAGTCATAATAGCTGTGGTTGGGGTTGTGGCCGCGTTCTTCCACCGTGATGGTAAATCCCATCGGGTTCACCTCGGTGAATTTGCCGCTGGCCAGCTGCTCGACGATCAGGTGGTCGGTGCGGTTGGCGATGATCTCGGCCACCTCATAGCGCCCGGTGCGCTGGTAGTGCAGGATGCCGCCTTCGGCCCGCAGCACCCGGATGCCTCCCTCGCGGAAGGCGTCGCAGCTGCGGCGCAGCTCCGCCAGCTGGCTGAGGACCGGGCGTAGCCGCTCCTCGTGGCTGTCCCAGAGGTAAAAGCCGCGGTTGAAGGGGTCGCGGTAGCCCTGCATGGCGATCTCGTCCCCGTAGTAGACGCAGGGGACGCCGGGCAGGGTGAAGAGGATGGCATAGGCCATCTTGAGCAGGATCAGCCCTTCCTCGTATGCTTCGCCGGTGACGCTGCGGCCGCTCTGCCAGGCGCGTCCCCGGCCGTTCGCCGGCTCGTCAGCGATGACGGTCATGGCCCGCTCGACGTCGTGGGTGGACAGGAAGTTGAGGGCGGTGTGCAGGGCAGGGGCGGGGTAGTGGGAACAGATGGAGAGGATCTCGTCCATCGCGTCCTCGGCCGGCTTGCCCCGGACAAAGTCAAGGATGGCATTGCGGAAGGGGTAGTTCATGACGCTGTCCAGCCCTTTGCCCAGCAGGTAGGTCCGCCGGCGGCCAAAGCCGTGCTTGGTGGTGGCGTCCTCCCACACTTCGCCGATCAGCAGCTTGTCCTCCCCGTGGGCTTTGACGGCGGCGCGGATCTTTTCGATGAAGCTGTCGGGCAGCTCGTCGGCCACGTCCAGCCGGAAGCCGGCCGCGCCCCGGCTGAGCCAGGTGTCGATGACGCCGCCCTTGCCGGTGATGAATGCGACGTAGGAGGGGTCCTCCTCGTTCACCTCGGGCAGGGTCTCAAAGCCCCACCAGCTGCGGTAGCCGCCGGTATACCAGGGGGCAAAGTCGTACCAGCTGCGGTAGGGGGAGTGCTCGTCCCGCCAGGCGCCGCCGCTGCCGTACCGCCCCTCCTTGTTGAAGTAGAGGCTGTCCGACCCGGTGTGGCTGAATACCCCGTCCAGAATGATCCGGATGCCGAAGCGGGCCGCCTCCCGGCAGAGCTCTTCAAAGTCCCGGTTGGTGCCGAGGAGCGGGTCGACGTTGAGGTAATTGGCGGTGTTGTACCGGTGGTTGGAGTGCGCCTCAAAGATGGGGTTGAGGTAGAGATAGGTGACCCCCAGGTGGCGCAGGTAGGGCAGCTTGGACTGGATGCCCTTCAGGTCCCCGCCGAAGTAGTCGTTGTTCAAAAGGCCGCCCGTCTCGTTGGGCTCCCAGGCGGGCTCGGCGTGCTTGTCGGCCTGGTAGAAGCGGTCGGCAAAGGGGATGTGCTTGTTTTCGACCCCCTCGCAGAACCGGTCGGGGAAGATCTGATAGAACACCCCGCCCTTGACGCCGTCGGGGGTCTTGAAATCGGGGTGGCAGACGGTCAGCTGCCAGCGCGGGCCGTCCTGCCAGGAGAGGACCCCCTGGCCCATCTTGCCCCGGTAGATGCGGCGGAAATCGGTGTACAGGTCAAAGTAGTAAAAGTACAGTCCCACGTCCCCGATGGTGACATCCACCGAGAAGTGGTTGACGCCGGGGGTCTGACCGTCGAAATTCATCCGGTAAAAGACCGGCACGTCCCCCGGGCCCTCTTTTTGCAGGACGAGGTGGGGGTCGACATAGCCCAGCTCCTGCGGGATGGTCAGGGCCAGGTGCAGCGTCTGCCCGGCGGGCAGCGCGCCGAAGGGGCGCTTATAATAGGTGTCGCAGCTGTTGAACAGGCAATCCAAATGTGGTCGTTCCTTTCAAAAAAGCCAGGAGCAGACATGGCTCCTGGCTTTGTATGGCTGGTAGCGTTATTTTCGTTCGGGCCGGCGGACCGGACGCATCGAAGTTTACTTTACGGTGGGAGCGTACCAGATGTCGCGGGCGTAGTCCATGACGGCGCGGTCGGCGCTGAAGATGCCGCTGTTGGCGATGTTCTTCAGGCTCATCCGGGCCCAGCCCTCGCGGTCGGCGTACAGCCGCTGCAGGTCGGCCTGGGCGCGGCGGTAATCCTTGAAGTCGGCCATGACCATATACGGGTCGCTGGTGAAGAGGTTGGAGGTCACCTCGTGGAAGTTCTCGCCGTTCCAGCCGCGCTCCAGGAAGTTCAGCACCTCGTTGGCGATGTCGTCGCCGGTGATGAAGGAGTTGGGGTGGTAGCCGACCCGCTTGAGGTTTTCCACTTCATTGGTGAGCATACCGAAGATGATCTCGTTCTCCTGACCGGCGGCCTGGGCGATCTCAACGTTGGCGCCGTCCAGGGTGCCCAGGGTGATGGCGCCGTTCAGCATGAACTTCATGTTGCCGGTGCCGGAAGCCTCGGTGCCGGCCAGAGAGATCTGCTCCGACACCTCGGAGGCGGGCATCAGGTGCTCGCTGAGGGAGACGCAGTACTCCTCCAGATAGACGATCCGCAGCTTCTGGTTGACGGCGGGGTCGTTGTTGATCAGGTCGCCCAGCTTGCAGATCATGCGGATCATCTGCTTGGCCATATAGTAGCCGGGGGCAGCCTTGGCGCCGAAGATATAGGTCTTGGGGATGAAGTCGGCGTTGGGGTTGGCCTTCAGGTACAGGTACTGGGCGGCGATGTTCAGGGCGTTCAGGTGCTGGCGCTTGTACTCGTGCATCCGCTTGACCTGGCAGTCAAAGATGGAGTTGGGGTCGATCACCTGGCCGGTGCTCTTGGCCAGGTAGTTGGCGAACTCAGCCTTGTTGGCCAGCTTGATGCGGTTCAGCTCGTTCAGGACGGTGCGGTCGCCGGCGTAGGCGTTCAGCTTGGACAGGGCCGAAGCGTCCTGCTTGTACTCGGTGCCGATGGTCTCGTCCAGCAGCTTGCACAGGCGGGGGTTGGCGCCCAGCAGCCAGCGGCGGTAAGCGATGCCGTTGGTCACGTTCTTGAAGGCGGCGGGCTTGTACAGGTAGTAGTCGTGGAAGACGCTCTGCTTGATGATCTCGCTGTGCAGCTTGGACACGCCGTTGATGCTGTTGGAGGTGTAAGCGCAGATGTTGGCCATCCGGACCTGGTTGTCGCCGATCAGGGCCATATAGTCGATCTTGCCCTTGTCGCCGGGGAAAGCCTTGTTCAGGTCGATGCGGCAGCGGCGATCCATCTCGGCCACGATCTGGTAGATGCGGGGCAGGGTCATCTTGAAGATGTCGACGTTCCACTTTTCCAGCGCCTCGGCCATGACGGTGTGGTTGGTGTAGGAGAAGACCTTCTGGCAGATGTCGAAGCTCTTGTCCCAGTCAAAGCCGCACTCATCCAGCAGGATGCGCATCATCTCGGGGATGGCCAGGGTGGGGTGGGTGTCGTTGAGCTGGATGGCTACCTTGTCGGCCAGGTTCTCGAGGGTGCCGTAGGTGGACAGGTGGTTCTGGACGATGTCGCCCACCGAAGCGGCGGACAGGAAGTACTGCTGGCGCAGCCGCAGGATCTTGCCCTCGACGTGGTTGTCGTTGGGGTAGAGGACCTTGGAGATCAGCTCGGCCGAAGCGCTCTTGCTCATGGCGGTGCTGTAGTTGCCCAGCGAGAAGCTGGACATATCAAAGTCGGGGGCCTTGGCCTGCCACAGGCGCAGCTTTGCCACGCCGGGCCCGTCGTAGCCCTGCACATACATATCGGAGGGGACGGCCATGACGCTGTTGTAGTTCAGGTGCTGGACGTAGTGGAAGCCGTGGTCCCAGTTTTCACGGATCTCGCCGTCAAAGCGGACCTCGATGGCCTGCTCGGGGTGGCTCTTGAGCCAGACCTGGCCGCCGGGCAGCCAGTTGTCGGCCCGCTCCTGCTGCCAGCCGTCCACGATCTTCTGCTTGAAGATGCCGTACTCGTACAGGATGGAGTAGCCGGTGCCGCCGATGCAGGTGGTGGCCATGCCGTCCAGATAGCAGGCAGCCAGGCGGCCCAGACCGCCGTTGCCCAGACCTGCGTCGGGCTCTTCCTCATAGATGGTGTCCACGTTGATATCAGCGGCGGCGAGGGCGGCTTTGCACACCTCATCCAGCCCCAGGTTCAGCAGGCTGACCTTCAGGCTACGGCCCATCAGGAACTCCATGCACAGGTAGTAGACCTGCTTGGAGCCGGTGCCGATCACCTTGGACTGGAACTTTTTGTAGTTGTCGCTCATCATCTGCCGGCAGATCAAAGCCAGGGCGCGGTAGATCTGCTGGTTGGAGGCAACCGACAGATCCACGCCGTACTCGCTGGTCAGCTTGTTCTGCAGAAGGGTAGAGAATTCTTTCGTTGTCATACGTGTAATCTCCTGTCAATATGGGGACCGCAGCAGGCGTGGTGGATGGGGGCGGGCGTTTTGGGGCCCTGCACCGGCTGCACACCCTAGTAAAGAACGGCGGAAATGGGGCGGTAACTCCGCGCGCCGGGCCCGCGTTCATAACACAACGCCTTTATTATAATCGCTTCCCGGGGCGAATGCAAGAAAAAGTCGTATTTTTTCCGTATCCTCTATATTTTCGAGGGAAACTTTGTGCTGAAAATACAGAAATTTTCAATTTGCTCTTTCTCTCGGGGCCCGATTATATTATAATAGTGGCAAACAATCAAGGCCCTGCCGCCCCGCGCCGCCCCCGCAAAGGGGGAAACTCGGGGAGTAATGGCAGGAGAAACTCTCACAGCTCCGTCTTGTATGAACAACGGAGTGGTTTTGGCCGGAAAGCGAGGCTGCTATGGTAAACAAAGTGCGGGTGAACATCGCGGGGGCGCAGTATGCCTTTGCCACCACCGATTCGGAAAAATACATCACCTCCCTGGCCGATAAGCTGGACAGGGACATCGCCAAGCTGATGGAGGCGAACCCCAGCCTGCCGGTGACCAAGGCGGCGGTCTTCTGCGCCATGGACTATCTGGACGAGTACCAGAAGAGCACCGGCAGCGCCGAGAATATGCGCAGCCAGATCCAGGACTACATCGCCGACGCCGCGCGCGCCCGCACGGCCGAGGACAAGCTGCGGGCCGAGAACGAGGCGCTGCGCCGGGAGGCGGCCGCCCTGCGGGAACAGCTGGACCGGCTGCGCCGCCATCAGGACAAAGAAAAGGAAAAAGAGGCCCGGGACACCTGAAAACGGGTCAAACGACAGGAGAAACCATGGCACAGATCGAGATCCTTGCCCCGGTGGGCAGTGAAGAGATGCTCCGCGCGGCCGTTTTCAGCGGCGCGGACGCGGTATACCTGGGCTTTGCGGGGTTCAACGCCCGCAGCGGCGCGGGCAATTTTGATGCGGCCAGCCTTGGCCGGGCGGTCAGCTTCTGCCATGGGCGGGGGGTGCGGGTCCATGTGGCCATGAACACCACCGTCTATGCCGGCGAGCTGGAAGCCCTCGCCGCGGCGGTGCGGGCGGTGGCGGCCAGCGGGGCCGACGCGGTCATCTGCCAGGATATGGCGGCGGCCGAACTCTGCCGCCGCATCGCGCCCCAGCTGCCCCGCCACGCTTCCACCCAGATGAGCGTCCACACCCTCGAAGGCGCGCTGAAAATGGCCGAGCTGGGCTTTGCCCGGGTCATCCTGGCCCGGGAGCTGAGCCTCGGCGAGATCGAGCGGATCACCAGAGGCTGCGGCATCGAGACCGAGTGCTTTGTCCACGGGGCCCTCTGCATGAGCATGAGCGGCCAGTGCTATATGTCGGCCTTTCTCGGTGGGCGCAGCGGCAACCGCGGCTCCTGCGCGGGGCCCTGCCGGCTGCCCTTTGACGCCAGCCCCCTGCCCGATGGCCGCCCCGGCAGGGCCCATCACCTCTCCCTCAAGGACAACTCGGTCATCGACCAGCTGGACAAACTGCAGGCCATCGGGGTGGCCTCGGCCAAGATCGAGGGCCGGCTGCGCACCCCCGAGTATGTGGCCGCCGCCGTCGACGCCTGTCTGGCCGGCCGGGAGGGCCGCGCCTACGACCGCACCCTGCTGGAAAACGCCTTCAGCCGCTCCGGCTTTACCTCGGGGTATCTGGACGGCAAAATAGACGGGACCATGTTCGGCACCCGCAGCGAGGCCGACGCCGCCGAGACCCGCCGCACCCTGCCCGCCCTGCGGGAGCTCTACCGGCGGGAGCGGTCCCGGGTGCCGGTGGACTTCAGGCTGGAGGTGGAGGCGGAGGGCGAAAAGCTGACCGCCGCCGACCGGGAGGGGCACCGCGCCATCGCCTACGGCGAGACGGCCCCCCAGCCCGCCCGCACCGACCCGGCCGAGGCCCTGCGCCGCAGCCTGGGCAAGACGGGCGGCACCCCCTTTGCCGCCGGCGAGATCGAGATTGCAATGGAGGGCGGGCCCTGGTATCTGCCGGGCAGCGCCGTCAATGAGCTGCGCCGGCAGGCCCTCGACGCCCTGCTGGAAAAGCGGGAGGCCCCGCGCCCCTGGCCGGTGGAAAAAGCAACCCTGCCGCCCCTTGTCCGCCGCGCCGCGCCGGCTCGTCCCGCCCTCTGGGCCCGGTTTGAGAGCTGGGCGCAGACGCCCGAGAACGCTTTGTCCCTGGCCGAACGGCTGATCCTGCCCCTGGCCGAAGCGGACAACATACCGGCGGAACACCGCGCAAAAACGATCCTGGAGCTGTCCCGCGCCATGTTCGGCGGGGCGGAGGCGGACACCGTCCGCCGGGTGGAGGCCGCCCGGGGGATGGGCTTTGCCGGCTTTGAGGCCAACAACATCGCCCACCTGCGCATCTGCGCCGGGCTGCCGCTGACCGGCGGCATCGGCCTCAACCTGACCAACCCCCTGGCCGCGCAGGTCTATGCGGACCTCGGCCTCTCGGCTCTGCTGGTCCTGCCCGAGGTGCAGGCCGGCGAGATGGCTTTCATCGCGCCGGACAAAGAGGGGCGGCCGGTTCCCACCGGGGCGCTGATCTACGGGCATATGCCCCTGATGCTGACCCGCGCCTGCCCCCTGCACAATGTCCACGACTGCGCCCATTGCAGCCGGCAGGGCGTTCTGACCGACCGCAAGGCCAAAAAGTTCCCGGTGCGGTGCGGCGGCGGGGTGCGCACCATCTATAACCCGGTGCCCCTCTATATGGCCGACAAGCCCGGGGCTCTGCCGGTGGACTACGGCGTCGCCTATTTCACCCTCGAGAGCCGGGAGGAGGCGGCCGCCGTCCTCGCGCGGATCGCCGCCGGCGAGCCCTTCGACGGGGACTTCACCCGGGGGCTCTATTATAAAGGTACGATGTGAAAGGAATGTACTGCCATGCAGCAAGTCACTGTAAAATATAAGGTACTGGACGAGCGGGCCAAGGCGCCCGCCTACGCCACCGCCGGGGCCGCAGCCGCCGACCTCTGCGCCGTTCTGGACGCGCCGCTGACCCTCGCGCCCATGCAGCGGGCCCTCGTTCCCACCGGGTTTGCCATCGAGCTGCCGGATGCCGGAACGGTCGCCCTGGTCTACGCCCGCAGCGGCCTTTCCATCAAGCACGGCCTGTGCATGGCCAACGGGGTGGGGGTCATCGACAGCGACTACCGGGGTGAAGTGAAGGTCCCGATGGTCAACCTCGGGACCGAGCCCTATACCATCCAGCCCGGCGAGCGGGTGGCGCAGCTGTGCATCGCGCCGGTCTATACCGCGGCCTTTGTCCCGGCCGAGTCTCTGGGCGATACGGCCCGGGGCGAGGGCGGCTTCGGCTCGACCGGCAGGTGAGGGGAGGGCGCGCCGTGAAACTGATCCTTGCCTCCGGCAGCCCCCGCCGCAGGGAGCTGCTGGGCCTTTATACCCGGGATTTTGCGGTATGTGTGAGCAAATTTGACGAGCGTTCGGTCCGGGCTGATACCCCCGCCGCCCTGGCCGAGGCCCTGGCGCGGGGCAAGTGCCTGGCGGTGGCGGCAGACCACCCCGGCTGCGTCGTGGTGGGCAGCGATACGGTGGTCGAGCTGGACGGGGAGATCTTCGGCAAGCCCCGGGACGCCGCCGACGCCCGGCGGATGCTGCGCGCCCTCTCGGGGCGGACCCATCAGGTCCACACCGGGGTCTGCGTCTCGGACGGCGTGCGGACCGAGAGCTTTGCGGACAGCTGCAGGGTGACCTTTTTCCCCATCCCGGAAGATGAGCTGGAGCGCTGCATCGCCAGCGGCGAGCCCTTCGACAAGGCCGGGGCTTACGCCATTCAGGGGCAGGCGGCCCTCTGGCTGGACCGGCTGGAAGGGGATTACTACACCATCATGGGGCTGCCGGTCAGCCGCACCGCCCGCCTGCTGGACCGCTTTGACCTTGAGAAAAGATGAAAAAACGGAAAAAATCGCCAAAGCACTTGTGAAAACGGCGCTTTGTGACTATAATAAGGAAAGGACTGACCCTGTGCCCGGACAGGCACGGGCCGCCCGTGAGCAAGCGTATACAGGGGGGAAGCCCCCTTTCTCATTTGGACCGCGGCAGGCAGTTCGGCCTGCGCGGCGTGTTTTTGAGGTTTAGGAGAGTAAAGGAGTTAGCTGCGCTATGAGTTTTCTGTCAAAAGATATCGGGATCGATCTGGGCACCGCCAATACCCTGGTGTACATGAAGGGCAAGGGCATCATCATGCGGGAGCCGTCGGTGGTGGCGGTGGACACCCGCAACGATGAGGTGCGCTGCGTCGGCGCGGAGGCCAAGGCGGTCATCGGCCGTACCCCCGGCAGCATCGTCGCCGTCCGCCCGCTGAAGGACGGCGTCATCGCCGACTTTGACATCACCGCCAATATGCTGGAGAACTTCCTCAAAAAGGCCTGCGGCAACAGCCTGTTCGCCCGGCCGCGGGTGGTCATCTGCATCCCGTCCGGCGTCACCGAGGTGGAGCGCCGGGCCGTCCGGGAAGCCACCCTCAAGGCCGGCGCCCGGCAGGTGTCGGTCATCGAGGAGCCGATGGCGGCCGCCATCGGCGCGGGCCTGCCCATCAGCGAGCCCACCGGCAGCATGATCGTCGACATCGGCGGCGGCACCGCCGAGATCGCCGTCATCTCGCTGGGCGGCATCGTGGCTTCCCGCAGCGTGCGGATGGCCGGCGATATGTTCGACCAGGCCATCATCGCCTTCATCAAGCGCAAGTACAACCTGCTGATCGGCGAGCGCACCGCCGAACAGATCAAGATCGACATCGGCTCGGCCTACAAGCTGGAAGAAGAGATGACCATGGAGATCAAGGGCCGCAACCTGGTGGACGGCCTGCCCAAGAACATCGTGGTCCACTCGGAGGATGTGCGGGAGGCCCTGCTCGAGTGCCTGGTCAAGATCACCGACGCCATCAAGGAGACGCTGGAGCGCACCCCGCCCGAACTGAGCGCCGATATCATCGACCGCGGCATCACCCTGACCGGCGGCGGCGCTCTGCTGCGCGGGCTGGATAAGCTGATCCAGAGCGAGACCGGCATCGACGTCCATGTGGCCGAAGATCCGCTGGACTGCGTGGCCACCGGCGCCGGCGCGGTGCTCGACCACGTCGACGTGCTGCACGACGTGTTGGACACCGACGGCGATCACATGTAAGCGCATAACCCGGCGCTGCCGGCATAACCTGATAAGTATGAAGCGCGGATGGCACCGGCTGTCCGCGCTTTTTCGACCCGGTGCTTTTCACCCAGGGGAAGGAGAACGGCCGTGAAGGAATTTTTTGAGACCTGGAAATTCAGGATCCTGATCGCGGTGGCGGTTTTTCTGGCCGGGCTGCTGCTCTACGCCGCGGCCAACGGCCGGCTGACCGCCGCCCCGCAGGAACTGCTGAGCGTGGCGGCCGCCCCGTTCCAGAAGGCGGCGGCCTGGGTAGCCGGCGGGGTGTCCTCGGTGTGGGACAAGTACACCAGCATCGACGACACCATCGCCGAAAACGAGGCCCTGCGGGAGGAGAACGCCGAGCTGCGCCGCCAGCTGGTGGAGTACGACCAGCTGAAAGCGGAGAACGAGGCGTTCCGCAACCTGGCCGGCATCCAGGAGGACCACCCCGAAATGAGCTTTGTCTCCGCCTTTGTCATCGGACGGGACGGGATGGACGCCTTCGGGGGCTTTACCCTCGACCAGGGCACCGCCCACGGGGTGGAGCGGGGGGACACAGTCATCGATGACGAGGGCCACCTGCTCGGCACCGTCATCGAGGCAGGGCTGACCAGCTGCCGGGTGCTGACCATTCTGCACCCCAGCTTCAACGCTGCGGGGGTGGTCTCCCGCACCTGGGACAACGGCATCCTCACCGGCGACGCCGCCTACGCTCCCGAGGGGCAGTGCGTTTTCACCGACCTCTCGCGGGAGTCGATGGCCTCGGTGGGGGATGAGATCATCACCACCGGTCTCGGCGGCGTCTACCCGCCCGACATTCTGGTGGGGCGGATCGTCAGCATCGAGCCGGAGGCCAGCGGCACCTCGGTGGTCGCGGTCATCCAGCCGGACGCCGACGTGTTCGGGGTCAAGCAGGCATTCATCATCACCGATTACTGAAGGCAGGTCTTGTATGGAATCGCGCCGTAAACGCAGGCGTTCCCAGCTTTATAAATGGGGCCTGTATTTCCTGTTGCTGCTGGCCTGCACCGTCGTGCAGACCCTGCCGGGCTTTCTGCTCATCGGGCAGGCAAAGCCCGTCCTCCTGCTGCCGCTGGCACTGGCGGTCGCCGTCTGGGAGGATGAGTTCTCGGGCGCCCTCTTTGGGGCGGTCTGCGGCCTGATGTGGGACTACGCCGCCGGCCGGACGGCGGGACTGCTGGCCCTCACCGTCATGGGGCTCAGCTTCGCGGTGTCGGTGGCAGGCCAGCTCTACCTCAAACTGAACACCTTCAACTTTGCCCTCCTGGCGGGGGGCGCGGTCTGGCTGGTGCTGTCGGGAGACTTTCTGTTCTACTACGCCATGCCCGGCTACAGCGATATGTTGGGCCGGTATCTGGCCTACATCCCCCTCACCGTCCTGATGAGCGGGGCGCTGGCCGCCCTGCTCTACCGGGCGGCGGGCTGGATCAGCCAGACCTTCAAGATCGACAACGGCGTGCTGTAAAGCCGCGGAAAGGAGGGACCCCTGCCTTGGATGAACACAAGATGGTGGTGCGCCGGCTGGCGCTGCTGATCGCCGCGGCTGCGGTGGTCCTGGCCCTGTACACCCTGCGGCTGATCTTTCTGCAGCTGGTGCACGGGGAGGAGTTTGCCGCCCGCGCCACCAGCACCACCGAATACCGCTTCAACGTGACGGCCGCCCGGGGCGACATTGTGGACAGCGCCGGCCGGCGGATCGCCACCAGCACCACCTGCTACAACGTCGAGCTCAGCCGGTTGCTGATCGGCGACAACGACCTGAACGAGACCATCCGCAGCGCGGTGGAGATCCTGCAGGCCAACGGCGAAAGCTGGAACGACACCCTCCTGATCGGCTACGCCGACGGGGCGGGCCACTACGCCTTCACCGGCGACGCGGACAGCACGAGCGACCAGAACGCCATCGCCAGGGTCAAGGAGGCGCTGGGCCTGCAGCAGTACGCCACCGCCGACGATGTGATGGACCGCCTGATCGAGGAGTACGAGCTGGAGGGCTACGACCCCGTCTGGCAGCGCATTCTGGGCGGCATCCACTACCAGATGGAGCAGGAAGCCTTCTCCAACGTCAACAACTTTGTCCTGGCCGAGGACGTCTCGGACCGGACGGTGGCCACCGTCAAGGAGTACAGCCTGACCCTGCCCGGCGTCGAGATCGCCGAGACCAGCGTCCGCAGCTACACCGACGGCACCATCCTGCCCCATGTGCTGGGCCGGGTGGGCAAGATCACCGCCGAGATGTGGCGGGTCACCGACGAAAACGGCCAGACCACCTACCCTTTGCGGGACCGCGGCTACGCCATGAACGACGTCATCGGCATTTCGGGCCTGGAGTCCGCCTATGAAGAGCAGCTGCGCGGCCAGGACGGCGTCGAGACCATCACCCGGGACAGCGACGGCGTCATCATCGACACCAGCATCACCACCGAGCCCCAGCCCGGCAAGACGGTGATGCTGACCGTCAACAGCGAGTTCCAGAAGGCGGTGGACGAGGCGCTGGCCCGCAACGTCCAGCAGATCGCCGACACCTACGGCGTCGATGCCAGCGCCGGCGCGGTGGTGGTCATCGACGTCAAAAACGGCGGCATCCTGGCCTGCTCCAACTACCCCAGCTACGACCAGAACCTTTACAGCAGCCAGTACAGCGAGTACAGCGCCGACCCGGGGCTGCCCCTGTACAACCGGGCGCTGCAGGGCCTGTACACCCCCGGCTCCACCTTCAAGCCGTCGGTGGCGGTGGCGGCGCTGCTGACCGGGGAGATCGACCGCAACAGCACCGTCTACTGCAACGGCGTCTACAACTATTTCCGCGATTACCACCCCCGCTGCACCCGCCACGGCCACAGCGGCGACATCGACGTGGTCACCGCCATCAAGTGGAGCTGCAACATCTTCTTCTATGACGTGGGCCGCCGGATCACCAGCGACGTCTACGACGACTACGCCCACCGGCTGGGTCTGGGCACCCCCACCGGGGTGGAGGTCAGCGAGTCCACCGGCCGTCTGACCACCAAGGAGGACGAAAACTACACCGCCTCGCTGGAAGTCCAGGCCGCCATCGGCCAGGGCAACACGGTGGTCACCCCGGTCCAGCTGGCCACCTATGCGGCCACCATCGCCAACAAGGGGGTGCGCTACCGCACCCACTTCGTCAAGGCCCTGCTGGACACCAACACCGGCGAGGTGCTGGAAGAGACCGCCCCCGAGATCGTCGAGATCATCCCCAACGACGGCGGCGCTTTCGACATCGTGGAAGAGGGGATGGTGGGCGCGGCCCAGACCGTTGCGGGGCTGGCCAACTACCCCTACACCATCGCCTGCAAGACCGGCACCCCCCAGCGCAGCGAAAAGGACGAAGACGGCAAGTACTACACCAACTCCACCATCATTGCCTACGGCCCGGTGGAGGACCCGCAGATCGCGGTGGGCATCGTGGTCGAATACGGCGGCGGCGGCTCCCGCGCCGGCGAACTGGTGGCCGATATCTTCAACGCCTATTTCTTCGAGCGCTCGAACGGGATGACTCCCGTTCAGGAAGGCCAGCTGCTGGAATGACCGGGTTTGAGGGGGAGAATCTTTGCATCGGTAGGACAAAAATGGCGGATTCTCAAAAATTTGAAGGTTTTGTCCAAAACACGCTTGCTAATCTGAGGAAAATGTGGTAACATTAGAATAGGAGTGGTAGCGTGGTCTGCCATATATGGTATTGATTTTGAGGTTTGAGAACAAAGGAGATGGATAGGGATGACGATTGCGCTGATTGCACATGACTCCAAAAAGGAACTGATGGTACAGTTTTGCACGGCGTACTGCCGCATCCTGAGCCAGAACCAGCTGGTGGCCACCGGCACCACCGGCAAACTGATCGCAGAGGCCACCGGCCTGCCGGTCAAGCGGTTTTTGTCGGGCAAGCAGGGCGGCGACCAGCAGATCGCGGCCCGCATCGCCTGCAACGAGATCGACCTGCTCATCTTCTTCCGCGACCCGATCAATGCCAAACCCAGCGAGCCCAACGAGATGACCCTGCTGCGTCTGTGCGACGTACATAATATCCCGATGGCCACCAACATCGCCACCGCCGAAGTGCTGATCCACGGTCTGGAGCGGGGCGACCTCGACTGGCGGAATATCGTCAACCCCCCGCAGCTTTAAGATGTAAAACGCCCCGGACGCTCTGTGCGTCCGGGGCGTCTTTGTTTATTCGGCGTGGGTGATGAAGCCGCTGCCGGCGACGGCGCCGCCGCGGTAGAAGGCGGCGGTCTGTCCCGGCGCGGGGGCCCGCACCGGCGAGGCAAAGGTCAGGGTGTCTGTGCCGTCAAAGACGGCGGGCTGAGCCGGGGCCGCGCTGCGCACCTTGACCAGATATTCCCCGGCGGGCAGGGCTGCGCCGTCGGGGGTGACGAGGCCGGCCACCGTCACGGTGGTGAAGTACTCCTCTCCGCCCCGGGCCAGCCGGATGTCGCCGTTTTCGCAGATTTCGCGGATAAAGACCGGCTCGCCCAGCGCGATGCCGAGGCCCTTGCGCTGCCCCACCGTGTAGTGCAGCACCCCCTGGTGGGGACCGAGGTCGGCCCCGTCGGGGGAGATGAAGTGCCCGGCCTTGCCCGCGAGGCCCCGCGCTTCGATGAAAGCGGGGTAGTCCCCGTCGGGGATGAAGCAGATCTCCATGCTGTCGGGCGCGTCGGCGCAGTCGAGGCCGAAGTCCCGGGCCATCTCGCGGACGTCGTCCTTCTCAAACTCGCCCAGCGGCAGGATCAGCCGGCTGAGGACGTCCTGGTCCAGGCGGCTGAGCATATAGCTCTGGTCCCGGGCGGCGCTCTCGGGCAGGTGGATGCGGGAGACCCCGTCGCCGTCCACCTCCACCCGGGCATAGTGCCCGGTGGCGATGTACTGGATGCCCAGCTTGTCGGCTGCGGCCAGCAGGGCGGTGAACTTGACCGCCGGGTTGCAGCGGACGCAGGGGTTGGGGGTGCGTCCGGCGCAGTAGTCGGCGCAGAAGGGGGCCACCACCTCCTGCTCGAACAGCTCCTGCGCGTCCAGGACGATGCACTCGACGTCCATCTGTTTGGCGGCCTTCTGGGCGGCTTCCACCGCCGCGTCGTGGGCGGGGGAGAAGCGGATGACCGCCCCCGTCACCGCAAAGCCCTGCTGCTGCAAAATGCGGACGGCGACGCTGGAATCCACCCCGCCGCTCATCCCCACCAGGACCTTGTCCTGTTCTTCGTAGGTGTCAAACCCGCTGCCGGGCAACAATGTCTCGCTCATATCAGTTCTGCCTCCCGCCGTGTGCTTTGCTCTGGGCTACGGCCAGCTGGTCGCAGCGCTCGTTTTCAGGGTGGCCCGCATGGCCTTTGACCCATACATAGGTGATCCGGTGCCGTTCGGCAAGGTCCAGCGCTTTGGCCCAGAGGTCCGGGTTGAGCGCGGGGGACTTGTCCGCCTTTTTCCAGCCGCGGGCCCGCCAGCTTTTGGCCCAGCCCTTTTCCAGCCCGTTGATGACGTACTGGCTGTCCGAGCAGTAGCGGATCTCGCAGGGCTCCTTCAAAAGGCCCACCGCCTCGATGAAGGCGGTCAGCTCCATCCGGTTGTTGGTGGTGGACGCGTCGCCGCCGCTCAGCTCCTTTTCAAAGACCTGGCCGTTTGCGCTGCGGTACCGCAGCACCGCCCCCCAGCCGCCGGGGCCGGGGTTGCCGCTGCAGGCGCCGTCGGTGTAGATCTCAACTTTTTTCATGGCATACTCCTGTCCCAAAAACCGGGGCGCAGGGCCCCCTGTATCCCTCTTATATTAGAGGCAGAGGGGCCCTGCTGTCAAGGGGAAATGTATATTTCGTGGCCTGGCCGCCCAAGCTCGAATTGACAAAAGGCGGTATAAATACTATAATTGTGGCAAGTGGAACGCGCAGAAGGGTGTGTGCAGGCACGCGCCCGCCGCCTGTCCGGCCGGCCGCGGTCGCATTGAACAGATGGACCGTCCAGGCCAAAACGGCCGCACAGGGCAAAAAACAGCAAAAAACAGACGAACAAGCCGCAGAACGGCTTTGAAGATAGTTACTTACCGGAGGCCGGGTCGTTTGCACCGCGGTCTCTCCACCGGCATGGGCAAAAGCCTCTGCCGCGTTTGTCTTGGAGGTACAAATGGCAACAACGAAAGAGAATACTGGCAGCCCGGCCGGCGCACGGCGGGATAACTCCGGCGCGGACAGCCGCGCCCAGCAGCAGCGCCGCCGCCCGGTGTACAACGCCCGGCGGCCCCGCCGCCCGCAGCCCGCCCGGGGCGGGGCGGCCGTCCCCATCCACATCTATCCGCTGGGCGGCCTTGGCGAAGTGGGCAAGAACATGACCGTCTATGAGTGCTGCGGCGATATGATCATCGTCGACTGCGGCCTGGTCTTTCCCGACAGCGAGATGTACGGCATCGACATGGTCATCCCCGACTTCACCTTTGTGCTGCAGAATAAGGACAAGATCCGGGGCCTGCTCATCACCCACGGCCACGAGGACCACATCGGCAGCATCCCCTATCTGCTGCAGAAGCTGGACCTGCCGGTCTACGGCACCAAACTGACCATCGGCCTGATCCGCAACAAGCTGGAGGAGTTCAACCTCGCCGGCCGCACCCGCTTTGTCGAGATCGTCCCCAAGCAGAAGATCCATCTCGGGTGCTTCACCGTCGAGCCCATCCATGTCAACCACTCCATCCCCGACGCGGTGGGCTTTGCCATCGACAGCCCCGCCGGCGTCATCATCCAGACCGGCGACTTCAAGATCGACTACACCCCCCTGGCCTGCGGGCCCACCGACCTGACCACCCTGGCCGAGTACGGCCAGCGCGGGGTGCTGGCCCTTTTGAGCGATTCCACCAACGCCGAGCGCCCCGGCTTTACCGCCACTGAACAGAAGGTGGCCGCGGGTGTGCACAACCTGTTCACCCAGGCGCGCAACAAGCGGATCATCATTGCGACCTTCGCCTCCAACATCTACCGCATCCAGCAGATCATCGATCTGGCGGTGCAGGAGGGGCGCAAGGTGGCTTTCAGCGGCCGCAGCATGGTCAACAACACCGCCATGGCCCAGGAACTGGGCTATATGCACATCCCGGACGGCACCCTGATCAGCATCGACGAGCTGAACCGCTACGCCCCCGACGAGGTGGTCCTGATCACCACCGGCAGTCAGGGCGAGCCGCTGAGCGCGCTGTCCCGGATGGCTTCGAGCAGCCACCGGCAGGTGCGGGTGGGCCCGGGAGATTTCATCATCATCTCGGCCAACCCCATCCCCGGCAATGAAAAGAGCGTCACTAAGATCGTCAACGGCCTGCTTTTGCTGGGCGCCGAGGTGATCTATGAGAGCATGTACGACGTCCATGTCTCGGGCCACGCCTGCCAGGAGGAGCAGAAGTTGATGCTCACCCTGACCAAGCCCAAGTATTTCCTGCCGGTCCACGGCGAGTACAAGCAGCTGAAAAAGCACGCCCTCACCGCGGCGGGCCTCGGCATCCCCCACAGCAACATCCTCATCGCCGAAAACGGCTCCAACGTCATCCTCACCCAGGACGAGATCAAGCTGGGCGACCCGGTGACGGCCGGCGCGGTGATGGTGGACGGCCTGGGCGTCGGCGACGTGGGTAACGTCGTGCTGCGGGACCGCAAGCACCTGTCGGAGGACGGCCTGGTCATCATTGTGGCCACCGTCGACAGCCGGACCGGCAAGGTCCTGGCCGGGCCGGACCTGGTCAGCCGGGGGTTTGTCTATGTCCGCGAGAACGAGAGTCTGATGGACGGCGCCCAGAGCACCGTCGAAATGACTCTGAACCGCTGCGTCGAGGAGCACGTCCGCGACTGGAACAGCGTCAAGACCCGTATGCGCGAGGCGCTGAGCAGCTATATCTACCGGCGCACCAAGCGCAGCCCGATGATCCTGCCTGTCCTGATGGAAGTGAATGCGTCGGGCAAAGTTTGACCTTTCGCTATGATTGAGAGGGGAAAGAGGCATCCGCCATGAAGCAGAAACCCAGATGGACGCTTGAAATGTTTACGGTGGGCTTTGCGCTGCTGGCGGCGGTGCTGGCCCTGCTGATGCTTTTGCTGCAGCCGGCGGCCTGGCCGGCGCTGCTGGCGGCGCTGGTGCTCTGCGCCGCGCTTGTCATCGTCACCCGCTACCGGGTCCGGCGGTGGGTGGCCCGCTGGGTGGCCGGCAGCAATTTTGAAAATTCCCGCACCCAGTACAGTCTGGCCTCCCTGTCCCAGCCGGCGGCGCTGCTCAGCGGGGACACCGTCGTCTGGTACAACGTCCCCTTCCGGGACCGCGTCCTGAACGGCGGCGACCAGCTGGCCGGCCGGGTGAACAAGATGCTGCCCGGGCTGGAGCTGGCCCAGTGCGGCACCCCCGAGGGCCAGGTGCTGGCCTGCGCCAGCGGGGTGTGGCGGATCCACGCCTCCACCGTGGGCGGCGGGGACAAGGCCGACCGGGAGGAAAAGACCAGCATCCTTGTCCTGAACGACGAGACCGCCCTGCGCAAGATCGAGACCGAGTACAAGGCCAGCCGTCCCGGCTACATGATCTTTTCGGTGGACGGGTACGACGACGTCTTCAGCGATATGCTGGACAGCGAGAGCGCCCGGCTGCTGGAGCGGATCAACCGCACCATCGAGGGGATGATCGCCCGGGGCACCGGCTTTCTGCGCCGGGTGGCCAACGGCCGGTACATCGCCGTCGTCGAGGACCGCCAGCTGGAGCAGTTCGCCCAGCAGGGCTATGACGTGCTGGACAAGATCCGCGCGCTGGAACCGGGCATCAACCTGTCCATCTCGATCGGCATCGGGCGGCGGGCACCCACCCTCCACGCGGCCCAGGAGATGGCCGTCCAGGCGCTGGACATGGCCCAGGGCCGCGGCGGCGACCAGGCCGCCGAGATGACCCCCGACGGCTTTACCTTTTACGGCGGCGTCAGCCACGGGGTGGAAAAGCGCAGCAAGGTCCGCAGCCGCATCGTGGCCGAGGCGCTGGTCGAGCTGATCAAAGCGGCCGACCATGTGGTCATCATGGGCCACCGGATGAGCGACCTGGACGCCATCGGCTCGGCCGAGGGTGTGCTGCGCATCTGCAAGATCTGCGATGTGCCCGCCGTCATCGCCGTCAAGCGGGAGGCGACGCTGGCCACCAGTCTCATCAACGCCATCGAGGACGCCGGGCAGGAGGACGACTTCATCGACCCGCGCAGCGCCCTCGCCATCATCACCAAGGAGACCCTCTGCATCGTGGTCGATACATACCAGGTCGGCCAGGTGGAGAGCAAGGAGATCTTGGAAAAGTGCGGCAAGGTCGCCGTCATCGACCACCACCGCAAGGGGGTGGGCTATATCGAAAACGCCGTCCTTGTCTGCCACGAGCCCTATGCTTCCTCGGCCAGCGAGCTGGTCACCGAGCTGCTGCAGTATGTCGGCAGCCGGGACGACAAGCCCACCCGGATCGAGGCCGAGGGCCTGCTGTCCGGCATCATGCTGGACACCCGCAATTTCAGCCTGCACACCGGCGTGCGCACCTTTGAGGCCGCCGCGGCCCTGCGCCGCTACGGCGCCGAGACCGAGCGCGCCTGGGCCCTCTTCGACGTCAGCCTGCCCGAGTACAACGCCAAGGCCAGTCTGGTGGCCAAGGCGCAGATGTACAAGGGCTGCGCCATTGTCCTCAGCGGGGAGCTGCCCGCCGAGGCGCAGGTGGCCGTCCCGCAGGCGGCCAACGACCTGCTCAGCATCGAGGGGGTGCAGGCCAGCTTTGTGGCGGTGGCAAACGGCAGCATGGTCAAGATCTCGGCCCGCAGCATGGGCCAGGTGAACGTCCAGATCATCATGGAGAGCCTGGGCGGCGGCGGCCACCAGACCATGGCGGCCACCGTCCTCAAGCACACCTCGCTGGAACAGGCCCGCGTCCGCCTGAGCGCGGCCATCGACACTTACCGCGCCTCCCAGAAAAAGGGAAGCGCGAAGGCATAAACGCAAAGGAGCCATCCGCATGAAGCAGTATGATTACCTGATCGTGGGCGCCGGGCTGTTCGGCGCGGTGTTTGCGCAGGAGGCCCGCAAAGCCGGCCGGCGGTGTCTGGTCATCGACCGGCGGAGCCATATCGCCGGCAACGTCTACACCGAGCAGGTGGAGGGGATCAACGTCCACCGGTACGGCGCGCATATCTTCCACACCAACTCGAGGGAGGTGTGGAACTATGTGGGGCAGTTCGCCGAGTTCAACCGCTACACCAACAGCCCCATCGCCAACTACCACGGCGAGATCTACAATATGCCCTTCAACATGAACACCTTCAACCGGATGTGGGGGGTCGTCACCCCCGCCGAGGCGAAGGCCAAGATCGAACAGCAGCGGGCCGCCGCCGGCATCACCGAGCCCAAAAACCTCGAGGAACAGGCCATCAGCCTGGTGGGCACCGACATCTACGAAAAACTGGTCAAGGGCTACACCGCCAAACAGTGGGGCCGCCCCTGCGACCAGCTGCCCGCCTTCATCATCCGGCGGTTGCCGGTCCGCTTTACCTACGACAACAACTATTTCAACGCCCTCTATCAGGGCATCCCGAACGGCGGCTACACCGCCATGGTGGAGCGGATGCTGGAGGGTACTGAGATCCGTCTCGGGGTGGACTATCTGGCCGAAAAGGACGCCCTCGACGCGCTGGCGGAGCGGGTGATCTACACCGGGCCGGTCGACGCCTACTTCGGCTACCGGCTCGGCGCGCTGGAATACCGCAGCGTCCGCTTTGAGACCGAGGTGCTGGACACCGACAACTATCAGGGCAACGCGGTGGTCAACTACACCGACGCCGAGACCCCCTACACCCGCATCATCGAGCACAAGCACTTCGAGTTTGGCGCCCAGCCCAAAACGGTCATCAGCCGGGAGTACAGCGCCGAGTGGAAGGTGGGAGACGAGCCCTACTACCCGGTCAACGACGAAAAGAACGGCGCCCTCTACGCCCGCTACAAGGCGCTGGCGGACGCGGAGTCGGGAGTCCGGTTCGGCGGGCGTCTGGGCGAGTACCGCTACTACGACATGGACAAGGTGATCGAGAGCGCCCTGGCCGCCGCCCGCGAGGAATTGCAGTGAAAACGCCCGCGGGAGTGTCCAAAATAAAAATGTTATGATATAATAAAACCATGAGAAAAGCGACAGAAAACTTTTTTGATAGTGTGAAGGCCGTACAAAAGCAGATTGTCAAAATATTAAAACGGAAGGGAACTAAGTCTTATGGATCAATCAATGATGGCATACTGCGGTACATATTGCGGCGTATGTGAATGGAAAGAAAAAATGGGTTGCGGGGGATGTAAAGCGAATGCCGGAGACATGTTCTGGGGTGAATGTGACAAAGCGAAATGCTGCATCGAAAAAGGCTTTGAGCACTGCGGACAGTGTCCTGAAATGCCTTGTGATAAGCTAAAACTGTTGTTTGGAGATCCTGAACACGGTGACAGGGGTGCAAGGCTTCGTAACCTGCAGAACTGGAACAACGGTAACTTTGTATATGAAAAGCTGGGAAATGCAGCGCAGGAGAAGGCGAAAGAGCTTTGAAATGGGCATATCCAATGTCCGCCCCGCCCTTGCCGAAACGGCCGGGATGCGGTATACTAAAGGATAAGAAATGGCCGTGGGCGGCCTTTGCCGCCCGGCCGGAAAAGAGGTTTCAGCCATGAAGGTTATTTTGAAACAGGACGTCAAGGGCATCGGCAAGAAGGACGAGATCCACGAGGTCTCGGACGGCTACGCCCGCAACTATCTGTTCCCCCGCAAGCTGGCGGCTGTGGCCGATGCCAGCGCCCTGAACATCGCCCACAGCAAGGAAGCCGCCGCCGACTTCCACGAGGCCGAAAACCTGGCCGCCGCCCAGGCGCTGGCTGCCAAGATCAACAGCCGCCTGGTCACCGTCAAGGCCAAGGGCGGCGCTTCGGGCCGGCTGTTCGGCAAGGTGACCAGCAAGGAGATCGCCGCGGCCCTCTCGGAGGCGACCGGCGAGACGGTCGACAAGAAAAAGATCGAGCTGGACGTCAAGGACATCCGGGACGCCGGCGTCTTTACCGGCAAGGTCCGGCTGTATCCGGGCGTTGTCGCAAGCTTTAAGGTCAACGTGGAGGTCGAGCCGGCCTGAGCCGCTCTGCCGCCGCTGCGCTCCCTGCGTGAAAGGGAGCGCTTTTTCGTGAAGCGTGAAAGGGGGGCCTGGTATGCCCGAAGAACGCCGCCGCGGCCGCTATGGCGGTCATGAACTGAATCTCGAGAGCGTGGGCATCCAGCCGCCCTACAGTATGCAGGCCGAGCAGAGCGTGCTGGGCGCGGTGCTGCTCAAGCCGGAGGTGCTGACCGACCTGGTCGAGGTGGTCCGGCCCGAGATGTTCTACGCCGCCCAGAACGGCCGCATCTACGCCGAGATGGTCCGCCTGTTCACCGGGGACCAGACCATCGACTTTGTCACCCTGCTGGACGCCGTCGTCTCGGACAATATCTTTTCCAGCCCCGACGAAGCCAAGGTCTACCTGACCGGCCTGGCCGAGACGGTGCCCAGCATCTCGAACGTCCGGGCCTACGCCGAGATCGTGCAGGAAAAGTACCTCATCCGGCAGCTGATGGGGGTGGCCACCGACATTCTGCAGGACGCCGGCGACGAGCCGGACGCCGCCCTGCTGCTGGAAAACGCCGAACAGCGGCTCTATGAGATCCGCTCGGGACGGGATTCCAGCGCGCTGACCCCGCTTTCTTCCAGCATGGTGGAGACCCTGACCAACCTGCAGAAGATCAGCGGCCCCGACGCCGACAAGTACAAGGGCATCCCCACCGGGTTCCGCCTGCTGGACACCGTCCTGACCGGCCTGGGCCGGGGGGACCTGATTATTCTGGCGGCCCGTCCCGGCATGGGCAAATCCAGCTTTGCGCTGAACATCGCCACCCGCGTCGCCATGAAGCAGCGCATCCCGGTGGCCATCTTCAGTTTGGAAATGACCAAGGAGCAGCTGACCAACCGCATCCTCTCGGCCGAAGCCGGCATCGACAGCCAGGCGTTCCGCACCGGCGCGCTGACAGCCTCCGACTGGGAGTATCTGGCCCTGGCCACCGAAAAGCTGCACGACGCGCCCATCTACATGGACGACACCTCCTCCATCACCATCACCGAGATGAAGGCCAAGATCCGCCGGATCAACCAGGACCCCAGCCGGCCCAACATCGGGCTGATCGTCATCGACTACCTGCAGCTGATGACCTCGGGCCAGCGGACCGAGAACCGGGTGCAGGAGATCAGCTCGATCACCCGCAACCTCAAGATCATGGCCAAGGAGATGGACGTGCCCATCATCGCGCTGAGCCAGCTCTCCCGCGCGGTGGAAAAGCAGGGCAACAGCTCCAGCCACCGGCCCCAGCTGTCCGACCTGCGCGACTCGGGCTCGATCGAGCAGGACGCCGACTGCGTGCTGTTCCTCTACCGGGACTCCTACTACGCCAGCCAGCAGCCCGACGGGGCGGACGTCGACGCCGACACCGCCGAGTGCATCGTGGCCAAAAACCGCCACGGCGAAACCAGCACCGTCCCCCTCGGATGGGACGGCGCGCACACACGCTTTATGGATGTGGATTTCAGGCACTGAAGCGCCTGCAACTGCAATGGATTCTGCGATTTTGGGTGATACCGAGGCCCGGGTGCTTGCCTGGTGCGAGCAGGCCGGGCTTTTTGCACAGGGGCAGCGGGTGGCCGCCGCCGTCTCGGGCGGGGCGGACAGCATGGCTCTGCTGCGCATCCTGCTGGCCCTGGCCGGGCGGCTGGGGGTGGAAGTCTCGGGCTGCCATGTCAACCACAAGCTGCGCGGGGCGGCCGCCGACGCCGACGAAGCCTTTGTCCGGGCCGCGTGCGCCCGGCTGGGCGTGCCGCTGACTGTCTGCCGCGCCGGGGAGGAGGGCCTGCCCGACGCCTCGGGCGGCGAGGCCGGGGCCCGCGCGCTGCGCTACGCCTGCTTTGCGCGGCTGCACGGCGCGGGGATAGACCGCATCGCTACGGCCCATACTGTCACTGACCAGGCCGAAACGCTGCTCTTCCGGCTGGCGCGGGGGACCGGGCTGCACGGGGCGGGAGGCATCCGCCCCGCGCGGGACTTCTACGTCCGGCCGCTGCTCTGCCTGACGAGGGCCGAGGTGGAGGCCTACTGCCGCGCGGCCGGACAGGAGTGGGTCACCGACGAGACCAACCTCTCGGACGCCTACGCCCGCAACCGGCTGCGCCACGACGCCCTGCCCGCCCTGCGGCAGGCCAACGCCGGGGCCGAGCGGAACCTCGCCCGCTTCTGCGAAAAGGCCGCCCGTGCCGACGCCTACTTTGCCTGGGCCGCCGGCGCCCTGCTGGCCGGGGCGGCCGAGAGTCCCGGCGTCTGGGCCCTCGAACCGCTGCAAAAAGCCGACCCCCTGGTGCTGGAGGCGGCCGCCCACGCGCTGGTGGCCCCCCACCGCGACCCCGAGGAACGGTACATCCGGCTGGTCTGCCGGATGGTGCGGCAGGGAAGCGGGGCGGTGCAGCTGCGGCCGGATGTCCGGCTGCGGGCCGGACAGGGCCGCCTGCGGCGCGAGACGCCGCCGCCCGAAGGGGACGCGCCCCTCGAAGCCTCGTCTTTCCGCCCCGAAAAACGGACTGAATATCCCCTTGGCGGGGGCAAAATCCTCCGCGCGCGGGTGGAAAAGGGGAGTTTTCAAGAAAAAACACAGGTCGTTCACAAAAAAGACTTAAAAAATGTAGCGGATTATGCTAGAATAACCATGTTGCACCCTGCCCTCACGCTGCGCAGCCGCCTGCCGGGGGACACCTACCGGCCGGCCGGCCGCGGGGTGACCAAACCCCTGCGCAAATGGATGAACGAACAGGCCATCCCGCCCGCAGAGCGGGACCGCCTGCCGTTGCTGGCGGACGGCAGCGAGGTGGTGTGGGTCTGCGGCGCAGGCTTTGCGGAGGGCCTTGCCCCCGACGGGGAGACCGGCCTTGCCCTGCGCCTCGAGATAGAAGCCCGAGAGGGAGAAGAGAGAGGACGTTGAGTCATGGATATGCGCGACGACATTCAGACCGTTCTGGTCACCGAGGAACAGCTGCGGGCCAAAGTGGCCGAACTGGGCGCCCAGGTCAGCCGGGACTACGCGGGCAGGGACCTGCTGCTGGTCTCGATCTTAAAGGGCGCGGTGGTCTTTATGGCCGACCTGATGCGGGCGGTGACCATCCCGTGCAGCATCGACTTTATGGTGGTGTCCAGCTACGGCGGCACCAACACCGAGTCGACGGGGCTTGTCAAGATCGTCAAGGACCTGGACGCCGACCTGTCCGGCCGGGACGTGCTGATCGTGGAGGATGTGCTGGACACCGGCGTCACCCTCTCCAATCTGGTGCCCATGCTCAAGATGCGCCACCCCAACTCGGTGCGCATCTGTGCCATCCTGGATAAGCCCGCCCGCCGCAAGACCGACATCCGGGCCGACTACATCGGCTTTGAGGTGCCGGACGCCTTTGTGGTGGGGTATGGCCTCGATTACGACGAAAAATACCGCAACCTGCCCTTTGTGGGCGTGCTCAAGCCGGAAGTCTACGGCGGCCGGTGACCGCCCGCGCCCGGCAGCATCCCAACAGCCAAACTGGCCCAAACTGGAAAGAACTGGAGTGATCGTTTTTGCAGCAGAAAAGACCGCACCTGAACCCGCTGATCCTGGCCCTTGCGCTGGCCGCTGTGCTGATGATCTGGTCGGTGTTCACCACATCCAACACCCCCAGCGGCACGACCATGAGCTATTCAACGGTGGTGCATTATTTTGAACATTTGCAGGTGACCGCCTTCACCCTCGACCGCAACACCGGCGTCATCACGATGGAGATCAAGGAAGGGGACCTGCCCCTGCCCGAAAGCGCCGGCGAGACGCCCTCCCACAGCGGCGGGCTGATGTCGGGGCTGCTGGGCTCGGGCAGCTCGTCGGGCGACGAGGTGGAGCCCAACGGCGACGGCACCGTGACCGTCCGCTATCAGCTGCCCTATGCCGCCCTCTTTATCAATGAGGTGCAGCAGTATATCGACGCCTACGACGCCGCCAACCCCGACGATCCGATGGAGTATGACTATACCGCCCTGCGCGAGACGGTGCCCTGGATGGAGATTTTCTTCTATCTGGCCATGCTGGGCTGCACCGGGTTCATCCTCTTCTCGATGCTGCGGGGCGGCGCAGGGGGCGGCAACGTGATGAACGTTGGCCGCGCCAAGGTCAAGGACGAGTCCACCAACCAGAAGACCGCCACCTTTGCCGACGTCGCCGGCGAGGACGAGGAAAAGGAAGAGCTGAAGGAAGTCGTCGAGTTCCTCAAGAGCCCCGAAAAGTTCAACTCCCTCGGCGCGCGCATCCCCCACGGCGTGCTGCTGGTGGGCCCTCCGGGCACCGGCAAGACCCTGCTGGCCCGCGCCTGTGCCGGCGAAGCCGGGGTGCCCTTCTATTCCATTTCGGGCTCTGACTTTGTCGAGATGTACGTCGGCGTCGGCGCTTCCCGCGTCCGCGACCTGTTCGACAAGGCCAAAAAGACCATGCCCTGCATCATCTTCATCGACGAGATCGACGCGGTGGGCCGCCAGCGCGGCGCCGGGCTGGGCGGCGGGCACGACGAGCGTGAGCAGACCCTCAACCAGCTGCTGGTCGAGATGGACGGCTTTGAGGCCAACGACGGCATCATCGTCATGGCCGCCACCAACCGCGCCGACATCCTGGATAAGGCCCTGCTCCGCCCCGGCCGCTTTGACCGGCAGGTCTACGTCGGCCTGCCCGACGTCAAGGGCCGCGAGGAGATCCTGAAGGTCCACACCCGCAAAAAGCCCCTGGCCCCCGACGTCTCCCTCAAGGTGATCGCCCAGCGGACCGCGGGCTTTGCCGGCGCCGACCTGGAAAACCTGGTCAACGAGGCGGCCCTGCTGGCCGCCCGTCGCAACCGCAAAGCCATCACCATGGAGGACATCGAAGAGGCTTCCATGAAGGTGATGGCCGGCCCGGAGAAGAAGAGCCGGGTCGTCACCCCCGAGGAGAAGAAGCTGACCGCCTACCATGAGGCGGGCCACGCGGTGGCGGGCTTCTACTGCAAGCACCATCCCCGGGTGCACGAGATCACCATCATCCCGCGCGGCCAGGCCGGCGGCTACACCATGTACCTGCCCGAAAAGGACCGCTCCTACGTCACCAAGGGGGAGATGTTTGAGGACATCGTCTCCAGCCTGGGCGGCCGGGTGGCCGAGCAGCTGATTTTGGACGATATCTCGACCGGCGCTTCCAACGACCTGCAGCAGGCCACCAGCATCGCCCGGCAGATGATTACCCGCTACGGCTTCTCGGAGCGGCTGGGCCCGGTGGTCTACGGCACCAGCCAGGAGGAGACCTTCCTCGGCCGCGACTTTGCCCAGGGCAAGGGCTACAGCGAGACCACCGCCGCCGAGATCGACAGCGAGATCCGCGACATCATCGATGAGGCCTACGAGACCTGCCGCCGCACCCTGACCGAACATCTCGACCAGCTGCACGCGCTGGCCCAGGCCCTGATCGAGCGGGAGAAGCTGAACGAGGCCGAGTTCAACGCCATCATGCGGGGCGAGCATCTGCCCCCGCGCAAGGACGATGACGCCCCTGCCGCCCCCGCCGCGCCCGAGACGCCGGCTCCCGTCCAGGAGGCCCCCGCGCCCCAGGCGCCGGCCGCCCCGGCAGACGAAGCGCCGTCCGGCCCGGTGGACATCCCCGCGCCGGAAACGCCCGACACCCCGGACAGCAGGCCGGACGGGCAGTAAGATCCCATCTCCCACAGGGAAGGAGTGAGTGTTGTGGAGGAGAGCTTTGACCCCATTGCTCAAACCAGAGCCAACTATTACACCCCGGGCAGCCCGGTCCAGTTCGTCCGGGTCGAGCTGCTCAAGGGCAGCGTCAGCGGCGACCGCGCCGTCTGCCTGACCTTCAAGAATATTTCCCGCGTCAACCTGACCGCCCTCGAGATCCACTTCAAGTGCAAGACCGCCGGCGGTGAGATCCTCTGCGAGGATGAGTTTGCCTACCGCGATATCGACGTCAAGCCCGGCGAGCTGTTCGGGATGGACGACGCCGTCTTTATCACCCAGAAGCCGATCACCAGCGTGGATGTGGTCCTGCGCAGCGTCTACAACGGCAAGCGGGTGGTCCGGCTGGACAACATCAAGCGGGTCCGGCTGCCGGCCCCCCGCCGCCTGCCCGACGACCTGGCCGCCGCCCTCGAGGAGCGGGTGGGCCGCAAGGGGATGCTGTACGCTCCCCAGGTGCTGGACTGCGGGTGGTACTGCGCCTGCGGCGCCTTCCACCCCAAGGAGGAGGACACCGTCTACTGCAGCGAGTGCGGCTCCGACCGCATCCTGCTGCAGAACGCCCTCAACACCCTGATGCAGCCCGAACAGGCCGCCGAACCGGAGGATCTGCCGCCCCAGGCGGAGGCACCGGAAGCGCCGACCGCCCCTGTCGCTCCTGCCGCACAGCCGGCCGGCGCCACCCGCGTGGCCGGCAGCGCCGAAGCGGGCGGCACCCGCGCCTTTGAGCCGGTCCAGCCGGCCCGGCAGGACGGGTCGCTGCGCGCCGGGCAGGAGACGCGGCTGTTCACCCAGCCGCCGGCGGCGCAGCCCGCCGCCCGCCCGCAGGAGCCGGCGCAGGCAGCCTCCGGCGAGGAAGAGGAGGCCGGCGCCACCCGCGCCGTCCGCCCGTCCGACCGGGGCAGCTGGCCCGAACCGTCTGTCCGCCGTGCCCGCCCCATCCCCGAAGAGGAGGATGAGGACTACGATGAGGAGGACGACCGCGACCCGGTGGCCGAGAACATCATCCGGTGGGTGCCGCCGGTGACGGCTTTGATCTGCGCCGGCATCGCCCTGTACGGGTTTGTGTACTATCAGTTCTTTTTGTAAGTTTGTCCCCGGGGGAGCGCGTCTTGGCCGCTCCCCCTCTTTTGGGTAGAGAAGGGAGGCCGAAGCCATGCCCGAGGAATATTTGCAGGCCGCTTTTGAGATCAAGGCCTCCTGCGACGAGATCAGCCGGCGCATCCTGCGCTGGCACTGGGAGTCGAAGCCGGGGCCCCACAGCTTCGACGCCCTGCTCGACCGCATCCGCCAGCGCCAGGAGGAGAGCCCCGCCTACTACGGCCATATGCCCGACGTCGCCCGCAAGACCAGCTGGCAGCAGCTGGACACCACCCTGTGTATGCGGGTCCTGCTGGACCCCGAGAGCGACGCCGCCCAGCCCCTCGACCTGCTGGGCAATACGGCCCACCCCGGCGCAGCCCGCCGGGCCTGCAACGCGGTGCGCACCGCCCGCAACGAGGCGGCCCACGCCTCCGACCGGGCGTCGGGCGGGCAGGCGGCCATCCTCTTTGACGAGGCGGTCGAGTGCGTCGAGGACGCCTACGCCGGCACCGCCTTCAGCGAAAAGGAGCTGGCCAAATACTATCAGCTTGCGCGGGAGTATCTGCGCCGCTGCGGGGTGGGCGGCGGGTCCGAACCGTCCGCCCCGCCGGAAGAGCAGGCTGCCGCCGCCCCCGAAGTAAAGGTCCACCCCACCGGCGCGGCCCGGCAGAAGGCCGCCGCCGACCGCAAAAAGGCGGAGGCGAAAGCCGTCCAGTCCGCCGGCCGCAGCGCCGGCAGGCCGGAGCGCAAACCGCCGGACCGGAAAGCGGCCGGCCGCCAGACAGGGGGCCGGGCCGCGGCCGGACAGGGGAAGGGAAGGGCCCCCAAAGCCCGGGGCCGCGCCGGCAAACGGGAGCCGTCCGGGAGCCGGGCCGCCCTTGCGGCCGCGGCGGCCGCGCTGCTGATCGGCCTTGCGATGCGGGCGGCCAAAATGGGCATTGTGCCGTTTTTGTAAATACTAGGAGGAACGCTATGGATACCCGACTGATCTTTCTCGACATCGACGGCACCTTCATCGAGCCGGGCCGGACGGAGGCCCCGGCCAGCGCGGCGGAGGCCGTCCGCGCCGCCCGCGCAAACGGGCACAAGGTGTTTCTCTGCACCGGCCGCAACTACAGGATGACCTCGCCGCTGCTCCGCTACGGCTTTGACGGGTATGTGTGCAGCGCGGGCGGCTACGTCGTCTGCGGTCAGGAGGTCCTCTTCGACTGCCCGATGGACCGCGCCCAGAGTGATGGGGTGCGCGCCCTTTTGGAGGCCCACGGGGTGGACTGTACCCTCGAAGCCAAAAACGCCACCTACGGCGGCGCCCGGATGCTGGAACGCTTTGCGGGCTACCAGGCCCGGCAGGCCGCGCCCCTGAACAGCGAGCTGGAGCGCTGGCGGCGAGCCTTCGCCGACGGGATGCTCATCAGCCCGCTGGAACAATACCAGGGCGAGCCCATCTACAAAATCTGCTACATCGCGTCCGACGCAGCCTCCCTGCTGCCGGCCAAGGCGGCCTATGGGGATCAGTTCAACTTCTGCGAGACCGAGACCTTCAAGCCCGACGGCCCCGGCTGCATCAACGGCGAGCTCATCAACCGCAAGTTCAACAAGGGCGAGGGCATCCGGCGCATCTGCCAGCATCTCGGCCTGACCACCGCGGCGGCGGTGGCCTTCGGCGACAGCGAAAACGACCTCGAAATGACCGACGTGGCCGGCATCAGCTACTGCATGGCGAACGGCGCGCCGGCCCTCAAGGCCCGCTGCACCCGCATCTGCCCCGCCGTCGACCAGGACGGCATCGCCGCATCCTTCCGGGAGCTGGGGCTGATCTGAACAAAAAACGTTACAAAAAAGCCAGACCGAACGTTCGGTCTGGCTTTTTATCATCTAGCGTTTTTTATTTGTCCCGTTTCCACTCTACCGCGCCCAGCGCGAAAAAGCAGGTCCCGATGGCGTAAAAGGCCGGGCCGCTGCCCGTCCAGGCGGCGGCGAAAAACAGGATACCCGCAATGACATAGAGGACGCTGCTGGTCAGTTTCATGGTCAGACCTCCCTGCGCATATAGAGCAGGGGATAGGGCCCGCCCTGCTCGTCGGTCTCGGTGCGCTTGTAGACGGCAAAGCCCATGTGCTCGTAAAAGCCGCGGGCGGCGGGGTTCTGCTCGTTGACGGTGAGGCGCTCGACCCCGCAGCGGTCGATGCCGTATTGGAGCAGCTGCCGGCCGAGGCCACGGCCGCGGGCTTGGGGCGCAAGGAAGAGCATCTCCAAACTGCCGTCCTGGACCCCCATAAAGCCGAGGGGGCGTCCGTCCTCGTCCAAAGCCGCAAAGAGATGGGCGACGCCGCCCAGCGCCTCGGGGACGTACTGCCGGATGCGCAGGATCTCGGGCTCGGAGAGAAAGGTGTGGGTCGCCCGGACCGAGCGCTCCCAGACGTCCAACAGCTGGGCGAGCAGGGCGGGGGTGCGGTCGGTGCATTCCAGAATCTTCACGGTTTGTCCTCCCTGTCGTGTTTGCACTGGTTTACAAAGTCCTGCCAGGCCCTGCCCCGCAGCAGCATGGCGGCGCAGACGGCGACAGCGGCGGCGATGAGGATAACGATCGGCATAAGGGCGCCTCCTTTTTGTCAGTCCCGGGCGCGCAGCTGCCAGAAGGCCACCGCGCTGGCGGCGGCCACGTTCAGGCTGTCCACCCCGTGGGACATGGGGATCTTGGCGGTATAATCGCAGCGGGCGATGGTCTCGGGGGCCAGGCCGTCCCCCTCGGTGCCGAGGATGAGGGCCAGGCGCTCTTCGGCCATCAGGGCCGGGTCGTCGATGGGGACCGAACGGTCGGTCAAAGCCAGGGCCGCCGTCTTGAAGCCGAGGGCAGACAGGCGGGCAAGGCCGGCGCCCGGCCAGTCGGCGGGGGTTTCGCCGATCTGGGTCCAGGGCACCTGAAAGACGGTGCCCATGCTGACCCGCACCGCCCGGCGGCAGAGGGGGTCGCAGCAGGAGGGGCTCACCAGCACCGCGTCGATGTGCAGGGCCGCCGCCGAACGGAAGATGGCCCCGATGTTGGTGGAGTCGACGATATTTTCCAACACCGCCACCCGGCGGGCGTTCTGGCAGAGGGTTTCGACGCCGGGCAGGGCGGGCCGGCGGAAGGCCGCCAGCACCCCGCGGGTGAGGGCGTAGCCGGTCAGCTGGGTCAGCACCTCGCGGCCGGCGGTGTAGACGGGGGTGTCGGGCGCGATGCGCTCCAAAATGCCGCGGGCGGGCCCGTCGATCTTCCGCTGCTCCATCAGCAGGGCGAGGGGCGCGCAGCCGGCGTCCAGCGCCCGGTCGATGACCTTGGGGCTTTCGGCGATAAAGACCCCCTTTTCGGGCTCGAGACGGCTGCGCAGCTGATGTTCGGTCAGCCGGGCAAAGACGTCCAGGGCGGGGTCGGCAAGGTCGGTGATCTCGATGATATGGGGCATGGGGCCTCCTTATTGCAGGTTGAAGTCGCTCTCGCCCGACAGGCCGTCCAGATTCAGCATCCCTTCCAGGGCGGCGATGTCGGCCGAGACGTCCAGCGCGTCGGACTGGAACAGTTTGTCCAGCTGGTTTTCAAAGGCGGTGATGAGCAGGTCGAGCGAGCGCTCGATGCTCTGCTTGGTCCTGGTGATGTTCTCGCCGTCCACCCCCTGGCCGTCCAGCTGGGCGTAGGTGTGCAGCAGCTTTAAGGCGGTGGGCAGGTAGTAGCCGGTAAACTTGCGCAGCTGCTCCTCCTTTTCGGGGTCGGCTTCGGCCAGCGCAAAGATGCGGGCGCTGACCGCTTCGAGGCGGGCGGCCTTTTCCCGCAGCTGGGCGTCGGCGAGGGCTGCGCCGGCCTCGTGCAGCTGGCGCAGCAACCGCTGGTACTGGGTCTCGCCGTCGGGGGCGGGGTCGGGCGCCGGGTCGGAGGCGGGCGGGGCGGGAATGGGGGCGTCGCCCCGCACCACCAGAAAGTCGGTGCGGTTGTCGATGTAGGCGTCGGCGCCGAAATAGCCGTGGTCGATGGCGCTTTCCAGCACCTTGCGGCCCTCCTTATAGGTCAGGCCGGCCGCCGCGAACAGTTCGTCCAGGGGGATGTTGTCCCGGTCGCCTACCACCTTGTCCAGCTGGCGCTCCAGCCGCAGTCCCCGCCGCAGCAGCAGGCCGGCCGCCAGCGCGCCGCCGCCGCCCACGATCTGCGCCGCGGCGGCAAAGACGTTGCTGCCGCCCACCCCAAAGCCGTACCCGGCCACCACGCCGATGGCGTCGGGCAGGTCCACGATGCCGATGAAGAGCAGGATCGCCCCCGCCACCGTGCACAGCTTGGTCAGGGTCTGGTGGCGGTTTTTGGCCTTCTGCTGCTCGGCGGTGGGCAGGTCGTGGGCCTGGTAGCGGGCGGCATAGTCGTAGGCCGCGCCCGGGGCTGCCTGCGGCCCGGCGGCGCGGGTGTCCTCGGGGCGGAAGTCGGCGGCGTAGCGCCGGCGCTGCTCGTAGGGGTGCTGTTCCCGCTTTTCGGCGTCGCGGTCGATGGCCCGCAGGATGAACAGGATCACCGCCAGCCAGGGCGCAAGGCCCAATAAGACCAGCAGGGCGATGGTGGGGATGCGGGCGAAATAGTGTTTGCGCTGCGGCATAGGTCAGGACCTCCCAAAATAAGACGGCAGAAAACGAGCCGTGCTCCCTTTATTATAATGGAACACGGCTCGTTTGTTAAGGCTTTCTTCTAAGAGATTCGAAATTTTCAAACCCGTCCTGCATGGATGACATGTGCATCCATGCAGGACACATACAGGGAAATTTACCGGCGGGAGTGTGCGAGCACAGCGAGTGCGCGATTCGCCGGCAAATTTTGTCCCCAGGGGGATACTAGGGGGAAGGAATTTCTGCCGCGCGGATGCGCGCAGAAATGGGTTCCCCCTAGAACCGAAGGTTTACTTCATCAAAGCGCAGACGGCGTCGGCGTAGGCGACGGGGTCGTCCACCGGCAGGCCCTCGATCAGCTGGGCCTGGGCGTAGAGGATCTGGCTGTACTGCTTGACCTTGTCGGTGTCGCCGGCCTCCTGCGCGGCTTTCAGCACCGCAAAGACGGGGTGGGCGGCGTTCAGCTCCAGGACCTTGTCGCTCTTGACGTCCTCGCTGCCAGGCTGACGGGAGAGCACCTTCTCCATCTCGATGGACAGGGGCCCCTCGGCCGACAGGCAGACGGGGTGGTCCTTGAGGCGGGTGGAGACCTTGACCTCCTTGACCTTGCCGGACAGGGCGTCCTTCATGGCGTCAAAGAGGGACTTGTTCTCGGCGGTGGCCTCTTCGGCGGCTTTCTTCTCGTCGTCCGACTCGAGGCCGAGGTCGCTGCCGTTGATGTTCTTGAACTCGACGGTGCCGTCCTTGCCCTCGGCGTCCTTGCGGGGGAAGGAGTGCATGATCTGGAAGCAGAACTCGTCCACGTCCTCGGTCAGGAGCAGCAGGTCATAGCCCTTGTCCAGCACCAGCGAGGCGGTGGGCAGCTTGGCCAGACGGTCGGCCGAGTCGCCGGCGGCAAAGTAGATGTACTTCTGCTCGGCGGGCATCTTTTCGACGTACTCCTCGAGGGTGACCATCTTCTTTTCCTTGGCCGAGTAGAAGAGGAGCAGCCCCCGCAGCAGCTCGGTGTGCATCCCGTAGTCGGAATAGACGCCGAACTTGATCTGACGGCCGAACTCCTTCCAGAAAGCCTCGTACTTCTCCCGGTCGTTGACCAGCATGGCGTTCAGTTCGTTCTTGATCTTCTTTTCGAGGGCGTTGTGGATCAGCTTGAGCTGGCTGTCCTTCTGCAGGGTCTCGCGGCTGATGTTCAGGCTCAGGTCCTGGCTGTCCACGATGCCCTTGACAAAGCTGAAGTAATCGGGCAGCAGGTCGGCGCATTTGTCCATGATGAGGACGCCCGAGGCGTACAGGGCCAGCCCCTTCTCATACTCCTTGGTGTAGTAGTCGTAGGGACGGTGAGAGGGGACAAAGAGCAGGGCGTTGTAGTTGGCGGTGCCCTCGGTGCGGCTGACGATGACCCGGGCGGGGTCGGCGTAATCGCCGAAGCGGTCCTTGTAGAAGGCGTTGTATGCCTCGTCGGTGACCTCGCTCTTCTGCTTTTTCCAGATGGGGACCATGCTGTTCAGGGTCTCCAGCTCGGTGTACTCCTCCCACTCGGGCTTGTAGTCGTCGGGCTTGGGATCGGGGGCGGGCTTTTCGCGGCTCTTGGTCCGCTCCATCTGGATGGGGTAGCGGATGTAGTCGCTGTACTTCTTGACGATGGCGGCTACGCCGTACTCCGAGACGTAGTTGTCGTAGTTCTCGGTGTCGGTGCTGGGCTTGATGTGCAGGATGATGTCGGTGCCGGCGGTCTCCTTTTCGGCGGGGGTGATCTCGTAGCCCTCGACGCCGCTGGACTCCCACTGCCAGGCCTCGGCACTGCCGTAAGCTTTCGAGATGACGGTGACGTGGTCGGCCACCATGAAGGCGGAATAGAAGCCGACGCCGAACTGGCCGATGATGTCGATGTTTTCATCGGTGTTCTCGGCCTTGAAGTCCTGGCTGCCCGAATGGGCGATGGTGCCGAGGTTCTGTTCCAGCTCCTCGCGGGTCATCCCGATGCCGTTGTCCGAAACGGTCAGCAGGCGGTTGTCCTTGTCGAGGGTGAGCAGGATGCGGAAATCCTCCCGGTTCATCCCCACCGAGGTATCGGTCAGGCTCTTGAAATAGAGCTTGTCGATGGCGTCGGAGGCGTTGGAGATCAGCTCCCGCAGGAAGATCTCCTTGTTGGTATAGATCGAATTGATCATCAGGTCCATCAGCTTTTTGCTTTCGGCCTGGAACGGCTGCATTGCCATAGCGAAAACCTCTTTTCTGCGCTGAGAGTGATTTAGCACTCAAATATTCCGAGTGCTAATATACACCGTTTCGGCCCAAAAATCAAGAGGGGAGGGGCCGCCTTCATAAAAAGTTCAGAAATCCTCTTTTCTGCGGCGGCGCGGTGCGGTACAATAGGGGCAAAAGAAAGATTCCGGGAGGTATCCAGATGAAAATCGAAACCCTGAACATCCACGGCGCGGCCCTGACCGTCTACCTGCGCGAGGCGGACGAGGCCATGCCCCTTGCCGCGACCCGGCCGCTGGTGCTGGTGGTGCCGGGCGGCGGCTACGAGCACGTCAGCCCCCGGGAGGCCGACCCGGTGGCGGTCCGCTTTCTGGCGGCGGGCTATCACGCGGCGGTGCTGACCTATGGCGTAGGGGAAGAAGCCCGCGGCTATAAGCCCCTCCGGCAGATCGACGGGGCGCTGGCCGCTTTGCGGGACCGCGCGGCCGAGTGGGGCATCCGGCCGGACAAGATCGCGGTCTGCGGTTTTTCGGCCGGGGCGCACCTGGCCCTGTCGTCGGCGGTGCTGCCCCTGCCCGGCCAGACCGGCTGGAAGGAGCGGCAGCGGCCCAACGCCCTCATCCTCTCCTATCCGGTGGTGACGGCGGGGCCCTATGCCCACCGGGGCAGCTTTGCCGCCCTGAGCGGTTCGGACCAGCTGGCCGCCCACGCGGCCTTCGGTCTGGAAGACAAGATCGGCCCCGACACCCCGCCGGTCTTTGTCTGGCACACCCTGGACGACCGGACCGTCCCGGCCGAAAACAGTATGCTGCTGGTGGCGGCGCTGCGCCGCGCGGGGGTGCCGTGCGAGGCGCATTTCTTCCCCACGGGCGTCCATGGGCTGAGCGTCTGCACCCCGGAAGTGAACACCCCGCAGCCCCACGCGGCCCACTGGTTCGGCCTTGCGGCCGAATGGCTGGGGGATGTCTTTGATTTCCACATCTGATTTGCGTACATGCGAAGAAAAATTTGTGTAAAACGGTTGACACAGGCCCCCTGTTCTTGTATACTATGGAGCGGAGGGCATCCGCCCTGCCGCCAACAGAAAGAACCCCGGCTGCCGGCCGGGACAGATATCATCCAGGAGGAAAGCCAATGGGCCTGTCTGAAACGGAACGCGAACATCTGCGCTGCATTCTGCAGCAGTACGAGGAGGACCCCCGGGTGCTGGAAATGGACAACTACATCCAGCACGGCTGCGTGACCACCTATCAGCACTGCTGGAATGTGGCACGGGTGAGCTTCTGGATCAACCGGCGCTTTCACGTCGGGGCGGACGAGCGCGCCCTGGCTGTGGGCGCCCTGCTGCACGATTTTTACCTCTACGACTGGCACTGTGAAGGCCGCTTCCAGCATTGCAGCGGGCTGCGCACCCTGTTCAAGATGCACGGCTTCATCCATCCGCTGCTGGCCCGTGAAAATGCCGAACGCTGCTTTGCCCTGACCCCCAAGGTGGGCAACATCATCCGCAGCCATATGTGGCCGCTGACCCTCTTCCACGCGCCCTCCTGCCGCGAGGCGGTGATCGTCTGCATCGCCGACAAGTACTGTGCCGTCCTCGAGGCCATGTACCGCAACCGCCAGAAGGCCATCTGCGCATAACGAAGCACAAAAAATCCCGTCTGGGCTGTCCAGGCGGGATTTTACGCACGAGAACATTGACAAAGCGTTGGATTTGCGCTATACTGAACATAGAAAAGGGTGCTGCCGGACAAACGGTAGTCCCCCTGTTTGGTTAGAGAAGTAACCGCACAAGTTGGGAACAGGGGCGGTTACTTCTTTTTATTTTTTATTGGCCTGCATGAACAGGCTAATAATGGCAACGACTAAAATGCCGGTCTGGATCAGATCGGAATAAGTAACCATTGTCAGCCCTCCCTTCTATGACGATTGGAGGGCAAAGAAGAGCCCCC